>JABDEI010000100.1 GCA_013287145.1 Chlamydiota bacterium | reverse complement strand
CTGGATTCTTTTTCCTGCTTTCTTTCTTTATCTTTTCTGTTTTCTCGCTTAAAATAGGACCTTATCAGAAGAAAAAATGCAAACTTCTTGTTTAAATCGAATAAATTAAGGAAATGCACTTAACATGTTTGTCAAACTAAAAGATAGCTCGCAACTCGAGCTCCCAGAGGGTAGCACAGCCAAAGATTTGGCCGACAAGTTGAACCTTAAAGGACCTAACCAAGCCTTAGGCGCAAGCATCAATGGTAAAACCCTGGATTTAACGACAGCTTTGCATGATGGCGACCAGGTGATTTTGTGGAACTTTGATGACCCGCAAGGCAAAGAGATCTTCTGGCATACATCCGCCCACGTCCTAGCACAAGCTATTTTGCGGCTCTATCCGGATGCCAAACCCACCATCGGCCCACCGATTGAAAACGGCTTCTATTATGATTTTGCCGATTTGACAGTCTCCGAAGAGGATTTCGACCGCATCGAAAAAGAGATGCAAGCCATCGTCGCAGAAAATTATTTATCCAAACGCGAAGTCTTCGCCAATAAAGACGATGCCTTAAAAAACTTTTCCCATAATAAATACAAATGCGAACTGATCAATAGCTTTGCTCCTAATGATGCACTGACAGGCTACCGTCAAGGGGAATTCTTCGATCTATGCCGCGGACCGCACCTTCACAACCTAGGCAAAATCAAAGCTTTAAAAGTTCTCAAGACATCCGGAGCTTATTGGCGCGGAGACTCAAATAACGAGATGCTCACCCGCATCTATGCCACATCATATCCCGATCGAAAGCTTCTAAAAGAGTACTTGGATCAACTTGAAGAGGCCAAAAAACGCGATCATAAAATCATCGGCCCGCGCCTAGATCTTTTTTCCCTCAAAGAAGAAGCTCCCGGCATGCCATTTATCCATCCCAAAGGAATGATCATTTGGAATGAACTCCTAGCCTATGAGCGCAAGCTTTTTGACCGCAACGGCTATGTAGAAATTAAAACGCCGACGATGATGGCGCGCGAACTATGGGAGCGCTCCGGCCATTGGACCAATTATCGCCAAAATATGTTCACCTCGCAGATCGAAGATCGCGATTTTGCCATCAAGCCCATGAACTGTCCGGGCTGCATGCTTTACTACCGCAACCAAATTCATAGCTATCGGGAGTTGCCGATGCGCATCGCTGAGATCGGCAACGTGCACCGTTTTGAGCCTTCAGGTGCTCTCTCAGGCCTTTTCCGCGTGCGCAGCTTCCATCAAGACGACGCACATATCTTCATGAAGCCTGAAGATATCCAAACCGAAATCTTAGCCGTCCTTAATTTTGCTGAAGAACTCTACTCTACTTTTGGATTGCAATATCATCTTGAGCTCTCTACAAAGCCAGAAAAGAACACTATCGGCAGCGACGAAGAATGGAAAGTGGCCACAGAGGGCTTAAAAGGAGCCCTCGATGCAAGCGGGAAAAAATATCGCATCAACGAAGGCGACGGCGCCTTCTACGGCCCTAAAATCGATTTTCACATCCGCGACGCCCTCAATAGAACCTGGCAATGCGGCACAATACAGCTCGACATGGCCCTTCCGGAGAAATTTGAGCTGGAATACACAGCTCATGATGGATCGCGCAAGCGTCCCGTCATGATTCACCGCGCCATCTTCGGTTCGATAGAACGCTTCTTAGGCATTTTAATCGAGCATTTTTCCGGCAAATTTCCGTTTTGGCTGAGTCCCTTGCAAATTCGCATCTTGACCGTCGCCGACCGCCACCTTCCCTATGCTGAGGAACTGATTAAAAAATTCAAGTCAGCGGGATTCCATTGCGATATCGACCACTCAAATGAATCGGTAAGCAAAAAAGTCCGCAACGCACAGCTTACTCAAATTAACTATATCCTGACGGTAGGGGATAAAGAGACCGAAAACAAAACCTTGAATTTGCGCACACGCGACAACGTCGTCCATGGCGAAGTCGATGTCAGCCAGTTTATTCAAAACTTAGAACAGGAACGCAAGCTGTGCAGTTTAACTTCACCCTACATCAAATAACTTAGGAAACAAGCTCATGCAAAAAACGATCGCGATCAGCAGTTTTAAAGGCGGCACAGCAAAAACATCGACAACGCTGCACCTCGGGGCAGCCCTGGCTAAGTATCACAAAAAAAAGGTGCTCCTGATTGATTTTGATGCTCAAGCTAATTTAACAACGGGCTTGGGATTCGATCCTGATGAAAACGACAGCATGGCGCCCGTTTTGCAAGGAACTAAAGAGCTTAAAGAGGTCATCAAGAAAACCTGCATTGCCAATCTCGATTTAGTTCCGGCAGACACCTGGCTGGAAAGGGTTGAAGTAACCGGATCCCTGGCGGCCGACCGCTATTCACATGAACGCCTGCGCGATGTTTTAGGCCCTACGCATTATGATTTTATCATCATCGACACACCTCCCTCGCTTTGCTGGCTGACCGAATCGGCCTTGATTGCCGCAAAACTCTCACTCGTCTGCGCCACGCCCGAGTTTTACAGCATCAAAGGCTTAGAACGCCTATCCCAATTCATGGAAAGCATCGGCCAGCGCCACCCTTTGCATATCTTAGGCGTCGTCCTCTCGTTTTGGAATTTGCGCGGCAAAAGCAATCACGCTTTTTTAGATGTTATTGAAAAAACCTTTCCTCAAAAGTTGTTCAAAGCTAAAATCCGACGCGATATTTCAATCTCGGAAGCTTCCATCTTTGGCAAGCCCGTCTTTGAAACTGCCCCCACCTGCCGCGCGGCAGAAGATTATCTAGCTTTCACTAAAGAGATTTTAAAGCGATTGTAAAGCAGCTTTACATTAGGAGTGTCCCATGAGCAACGTCAACGCCCTCCTTTCCCAGCGCATGAAAAAAGGGGAGCAATCTTCAAAAATGGCCGAAATGGCCAAACGCTCTGCCGATGGCAATCTCACGGGCTTTTCCGGCATCTTCAGCGTCACCGACTTAAATGAACGCGAAAAAAACCTTCTGGAAGCGATTCTGCGAACCCATGCTATTGAAGAAGAAAATGTCGACGGCGACCTGAATGCCCTGATTTCAATCACTTCCGAAGTCAAAGCCATCAACAACCAAGCGGCTATTTTGCATGGAGAGCGCATCAAAAAAGCCCATGGCATCTTAACCCGCTATCGCGATGGGGCTTTCACATCTTGGCTAATAGCAGCTTACGGCAATCGCCAAACGCCCTATAACTTCATGCAGTATTATGAATTTTATGAGGCTATGCCAAAACCTTTGCGTTTGCAAATTGAAGCCATGCCGCGCCAAGCTGTCTATACGCTAGCCAGCCGTGAGGGCCCTTTTGATAAGAAGAAAAAAATTGTCGAGAACTACAACGGCGAAACCAAAGCTGAGCTTTTGGAAATCATCAGGGCGACATTTCCTTTGGGAGAACAAGATAGGCGCAAGCAAGACTTAGGTGAAGCCCTTATACAGAGCCTAAAGCGCATGTGTCAAGCTTTCAACGGCAATCGCCATGCCTTAAGCAAGGTTCAAAAAGGAGCCCTTTGCGAGCTCATCGATCAGCTGCGCCTCTTGGTGAACCAAAGCAAAACATCTTAATAATAATCTCCAGAAGGCGTCTCATGATCAGCCATTCCTACCAAAGCCCATTGACAAACCGCTACGCCAGCGCCGAGATGAACCGCATCTTTTCAGCACAGTTCAAATACTCGACATGGCGCAGGTTGTGGGTAGCTCTCGCCCAAGCTGAACTTACCCTTGGTTTGCCAATTAGCCGCGATCAGATCGCGCAGATGTCTGAGCACATTGAAAATATCGACTTTGAGCTGGCTGAAAAATACGAGAAAGAACTGCACCACGATGTCATGGCCCATATTCATGCTTTTGGCGATCAATGCCCCTTAGCCAGACCCATCATTCATCTTGGAGCCACTTCATGCTACCTTACCGACAACACTGACATCATCCAGATGCGCGACGCTTTGCAAATTCTCATCTATAAACTTGTGCGTGTGATCAATCAGCTTGCCGAGTTCGCGCAAAAACACGCTACGCTTGCCTGTTTAGGATTCACCCATTTTCAGCCGGCACAGCTTACAACGGTAGGAAAAAGGGCTTGCATGTGGCTGCAAGATCTTCTCATCGACTTGCAAGAACTTGAAGTTCGCAGCGATCTTTTGCGCTTTTTGGGTGTCAAGGGCACAACGGGGACTCAAGCTTCTTTTCTAGCTCTTTTTTCCCAAGACTATGACAAAGTGCAGACCTTAGACCATCTGGTGGCTGCTAAAATGGGCTTTGCCAATTTGTTTACGATTTCCGGCCAAACCTACACACGTAAACAAGACTGCCAAATGATAAACGCCCTAGCCGGCATTGCCGCAAGCTCCCATAAATTTGCCACAGATCTTAGGCTTCTTGCCCATCTTCAAGAAGTGGAGGAGCCTTTCAAAGAAAAGCAAGTAGGCTCGACGGCGATGCCTTACAAGCGCAATCCTATCTTAGCTGAAAGAATCTGTTCTTTATCGCGTTTTCTTTTTTCCTTAGCGGAAAATCCTATGTATACTGCTGCCACGCAATGGTTTGAACGCACTTTAGACGACTCTGCCAACCGCAGATTATGCATACCGGAGGCTTTTTTAACTTGCGATGCCATTTTAGATCTTTTGATTCAAATCACCCAAGGCTTGGTTGTCTACCCCAAAATGATTGCAAAACACATCGCCGAAGAACTGCCCTTCATGGCCACAGAAAATATCTTAATGGCCTGTGTCAAAAAGGGCGGAGATCGCCAAGATATTCACGAGAAAATCCGCCTGCTCAGCTATGAGGCCAAAAAACGCATCAAAGAAGAGGGCGCTGAAAATGACCTCCTAGATCATATCTTAAATGACCCCGCCTTCCAATTATCAAAAGATGAACTCAGCCGCATCATCAACGTCAACAACTTCATTGGGGCTGCGCCGCACCAAGTCGAAGAATTCTTAAAAAAAGAAGTTTCCCCCTACCGCGAAAAATATCGCAGCAAGGCGTAAGATATCTAAAATTTTTGGTGCTTGCACTTTTATCAACGCAAGCAGCACAATGAAAAATGCGCTCAATTTCAATTGCGCAAAAAGCGTATCGAAGGGGGGATTCCATGATCGGCAGCGGCGAGCTCATCGTCATTTTATGTGTGATTCTAGTGCTGTTTGGAGGAAAAAAGCTTCCAGAATTTGCCAGAAACCTAGGCAGAGGCATACGCGAGTTCAAAAAAGCTTGCAATGGAATTGATGAAGAACCTGAACAAATCGCTTCCTCTGACGAAAAAAAAGAGATCATCCTTTCCAAATCTTCCAAAGAAGATGAATTACCTTAACTTGCCATGACCGATTTTGAGATTTCTGCAACATTCTGGGAACATGCCGCAGAGCTGCGGCAAACTTTGCTGCGCACCTTCTTAGTCATTGCTGCAGGGGTGATTCTGGCGCTTTGCTTCTACCCTGCCTTATTTAACATCTTGACCCTCCCACTTCAAAATATGCACGACATTCCCGTTAACGATGCTGTCTTAAAAAAACAGGATGTCCATCGGGAGCGCATCACAAACCAAGGAGCGCAGCCGGCAATATACACTACCCATGCGCAAGAGGAAACGGTAGTTGCTTATTCTTTAGGGGCGCAATTGAGTGGATTAAACTCTTACGAGATCCCTCCAGGCGGTTATCTCGACATCGAGCGCGTGCAATCTAAGGAAAATTTGGTCGTCTTCGGCCCTCTCGAGGGCATGACGGCGACATTGAAAATGTGCTTTTGGGTGGGAGTGACAGCGACATGTCCGATCTGGATGTTTTTCATCCTAACATTTGTAGCTCCGGCTTTAGATAAACATCAAAAACGCTACCTCTTGGGTTTCCTGATCACTTCAATCATCCTTTTTGCGATAGGAGTCCTATTAGCATTTTTCATTACGATTCCTTTAGCTAATCGCTATTTACTGCTTTTTAATAAAAATATCGCCACGAATTTGTGGTCTTTGTCGCATTACATGGATTACACAATCGTTCTTTTGCTAGCTAACGGATTGGCCTTCGAACTTGGCGCATTGCTGTTATTTCTTGTTCATTTAGGCGTATTTACAGCCGAAGCAATGATTGCAAAACGGCGCCACATGATTGTCTTAGCTTTTATCTTAGGAGCTGTTTTAACGCCGCCCGATATCTTAACCCAATTGCTCCTGGCCATCCCGTTGATGGCATTGTATGAGATTGCCATCCTGTATGCGCGTCTTAGACAAAAAAAGATGAATCATTTTGCACGGACATAAATAAGGTCATTTTTATCATGCTCGTCTAAAAAAGCACGCCATTCATCGGCAAGCCATTGAAATTCTTCGAGCAATCCTAAAAATAGACGCTTATCTATATGTAGATTAAAAGGACCTTCGTAATTTAGAAATATCTGATACTCCTTTTCATCAACTGTCAGAAATGTTCCGATAGAGTTGATAAAAGGATTTCTTTGTTTTAAGCATTGTCGCACGCTGCTTGGAATAAAGTTGCCGCCATAATAGACCGGCGTTGAGAATGCGAGCTTAGAACCACTTTCAACAAGGCGAATGACGACATTAGCTCCATTCACGTCGATTTGGCTCACTTGATCATGAGTCAATTGTTGGAATAACTTGTGTAAGTCTTTTTCGATGATCATAAAAAGCACCTCAGTAAAGGGATGCAATAATATTAAGATCTCCTACATCTACTATTATAATAGATTTTAATTTATTTGTTTAATAAATTTATTAAAATAAACTTATTTTGCAAATATTTATAGTATACCGTTCGGTATATAAAGCTAAAACTAGCTTCGCATCTGCAAAAATTCTTGATAGGCATTGAGCAACTGATTGCGAATTTCCATCATCGAATGATAGGAAGCCTCGGCCTCATCCATCGCAATAGACAACTCATCTTTGGCTAAAGGACATTGAAATGCTCCCCCTAAAAAAACATTTTCTGGATCATTCACATAATGGGAATAGATATCTCTAAAGATTTTAGCGGCTTCAGAATTGGAAAGCTCTTTGGCTTTGCAATATGTGCGTGTTTCAATCTTACTCTTATAAGGAGGGAGCTTATCAAGCCGATATCGTGCGTCAGCCATAAATTCCTCTTAAGATTCTAGCCTTTTTGCGATGTAGACTCTATGCGTGTCGTCTATTTCGTTTTACTTGAGATCCTCTTTACAGTCATGATTTTTTTCATTCAGGCTTTGGAATTCGCTATAACTCTTTAAGTATGCAAAAAACATGCCATCTCAAAAAACTTATTTAGGGATCCTGCCAGTTAATGGTTTTTTTGCCTTGTTTGACTAGAAGCTCATTAATTTTTGAAAAATGAGAGCAGCCAAAGAAACCCTGATGCGCTGAAAGCGGGGAAGGATGTGGCGCCATCAAAACATGGTGCGCTGAAAATCCCTTAAAATGACGGCATTTTTCTTGAGCCGACTTGCCCCAAAGCACAAAAATTAAAGGATCGCTTCTTTCGCACAGCTTTGCTATCACCGCATCAGTGAATCGCTCCCACCCTTTGCCATGGTGCGACATAGGCTCTCCTTGGCGCACTGTCAGGGTTGCATTCAAAAGCAAAACACCCTGCTTAGCCCACGACAAAAGACAGCCATGCTTGGGTGTTGCTGATAATTTAAGATCCGCTGTCATTTCCTTGAAAATGTTCTGCAAGGAGGGTGGATTAGCGATTCCCTGTGGAACACTAAAGCATAAACCATGTGCTTGGCCAGGTCCATGATAGGGATCTTGTCCTACGATGACGACTTTGACTTGATCAAAGGGGGTTTGCCAAAAAGTATTAAAAACGAGGTCTTGCGGAGGGTAGATAGCTGCTCCCGAACTTCTTTCGCAAGCAACATAAGCTGCTAGTTGAGCCATATAGGGTTGGGATAATTCGCCCTGCAAGGCTTTCTTCCAACTCGGTT
>JABDEI010000099.1 GCA_013287145.1 Chlamydiota bacterium | reverse complement strand
ACAAGCCATCGATGCTGTTCTGCAAAGTCTATCGCAGGAAGGAAAATTTTGGCCTCGTGCTGACTACTATTGGAATGCACGCGGCGGCAGCTACACTGATGGGGGTGCCTTTGCCTTTACGATCCATCCTGAGCGCGAAGAGCACACTAAACTTGTCTGCACCGATAAATTTGGGTGTCCCATACACACCCATGCCTTAAAAGATGCTCCTAAAAATGTTAAACAATTAAGCCAACCACAGAAAGTTCCTGATTTGTCAGCAAAAGAGCTTTTTGTATGGATCCAAAAAAATGTGGCTTCCTGGAACTATGAACAAGCCAATGCCTATTTGGCGGGTATAATAGAAAGTGCTACCGACGATGAGATGCGTGGACGTGCCTTTGATCTTCTGACAATGCTTTTAGATCAACATTTTCCTTTGGGTCTACTACGCCGCAGCTATTTTTTAACTTTATGTGACAATCACTTGTCTGCTCTTGTCGCCTCTATAAAGAAGCGCCCCTCAGAAAGATATACATACTATGGGTTTGAAGAATCAAAGCCAGATCCGATGTCAGAGGCGCAAATCTTGGTAATTGATGCTAAAGGGTTTCCCCCTGAAGGGGTTCAATCCCTAGCCCGTGCCATTGTCAGCATGTATGAGAGCGGTTTTAAAAGATTTGTGGTCGTTAACTGTTGCGGACAGCGCTTTATCGCCAATGGTCTTGGTCCAAATTCGCACGGGGTTCGGATCGATGTTTATGGCTCTTCCGGCGATTATCTGGCTTCCGGAATCGATGGAGCTGAAATTCATGTTCATGGAGCGGCTCAAGATCAGCTCGCGCAAATCATGAAAGAAGGCACACTAGTAGTTCACGGCGATGTAGGGCAAACCTTTATGTATGGAGCCAAAGCCTCGATGACATATTCTAAGGGATATTTGTAGTTGCGGTATAAAAGATCGAAGACAAGAACAGAAACTTCGGTATCGGTTAAAAAAAGAGGATATATATTGCGCTGAGACAGATATTCGCACATGGAGTAGTAGTTGGCGAAGTCTCCATTGTGAACTAAAGCTTCGTTGAGTCCTACAAAGGGATGGGCACCGCCGGGATGCCAGACCTTTCCTTTGGTGGGATAACGGTGATGCCCAATCCATACATGCGCAAGGAACTCTTCAAGTTTGTAATAACGAATCACATCATCGCCATAGCCGACCATTTTGATGACGATAAGATTTTTCCCGTGCGAAAGGACAAAGGCTCTTTTCTCGCCGGCAGCGGCATAAAAGGTGCGATTTAAATGATAGGAATTTTGGTAGACGATCTCATCCTCGGCAGCTTGCTGCGACAAAGAAGCGACATCGCTTTTTTCTTGAAAATCCGCAACGACATCTTTTTTAACTCTAACAAAATAGGCAATGACTTTTGGAGGGGCAACATCGAGTCCATCCAAAGCCTGGTAATTAGAAAGATGCGGCATTGCAAAGGTGTGATCGACCTCAAAGATGGAATGAATATAGTCGCGTTCTAACTCCTGTTGGCAATTGTGATCTAAATAAGCAATAGCCAATAAATAATCATTTTCCAATACTGCACGATCGACATTAAAAAATTCGGGACACAGTCCAACTGCTGCTATTCCTCCCCCTTTGCCATTGCCTCTATCACGCATTTGACATAGCGCTGACAATAGATGCTTTCCGGCAATTTTTTCTGTCGAAGCCACGCCGATGACCCCGCATCCGCCTTCAGCTTCGATCTTGCGATAAGGAATAATTGGTTTTGCTATTTTATGCATCTTGGCAGGGCTCTTTTTTACAATATTTTAATAGATCGGACCTGCCCCTTAGCTCTCGAATGGATCTTAAGCCAAGACGCCGCAGTATATCTCTTAGCTGATAAGATATCGATGCATATAGATTGCTGATGCGTTCAGCTCCCCAATCAATATCAACTAACTGCACAAGTTCTGGATCTGTCGTCGTTAGGCCAAAAGGACATCCGCGTCCCCTTTCGCAGTTTGCACAACGCGTGCATCCTAATGCCACAAGCTCGATCGTCCCCAAGACACAGCCATCAGCACCTAATGCAATGATTTTAGCGATATCGTCAGCCGTGCGAATGCCCCCGCTTGCCATAATGACAATATCATCGCGTATACCCTCAGATTGCAGATACCTGTGCACTTTTGGAATGGCGAGTTCTATTGGCATAGCGATATTTTTTTTTGCAATTTCAGGAGCAGCACCGGTGCCCCCATAGCCTCCATCGATTTGCAAAATATGAGCATTGGCATAGTAGCTGCCTACCGCCACCATATCGATATCGGTAGGAGTGGATACTTTAACGGAAATCAGGGCTTGCGGATTGATGGTTTTTGCCCAATCGATGTGTTTTTTGTGATCTTCTACAGAATAGACGCTATGAAAAGGAAATGGCGAAAACAAGCTCACCCACGGCACAGACTCGCGCATTCTAGCGACGACAAGGGTAGCTTTATCGCCCAGTAGGTGGCCGCCAAGGCCAGGTTTAGCACCCTGAGCATACTTAAATTCGATGATAGGAGCCCTTTGCATCGTTTCTTCGCGCACGCCAAACAAACCCGTAGCTATCTGCGTGATCACATGATCTTTATAAGGTTCAAGGGAATCGGGATAACCGCCTTCGCCGGTGGATGTAAATGTCCCCCACATTTTAGCAGCTTTAGCTCTTGCTAGCATGATATGTTCGCTGATAGAACCATAGGACATGCCTGCGCCATAAAAAGGCACTGGAATCTCAATTTTACGATCGAAAGAGCGTCGATTCAATGAAAGCGAAAGATCCGGTTCGATCTCTTTTGCCAACCACGCATCTTTTGGCAAAAAGCGAAAATCAAAGAGATCAAATCCTCCGCCGGAGTTGCCTTTGCGATATTCCAAGCCATTGTCAGGAGGAAGACCAGTTTCTGCTTGCTTCCATGTAGAAAAGATGAGATCGCCTGTCCACCTGGAATCTCCCATGGCTGGCATTTTACCAAAAGCCAATGTCGGCCATTGATGAAATCCCTCTCGCAGGCAATCGGTATGTTTTGCTGTAATCAGTGGATCGACAACTTTATCTTCTTTCATAGCCCTCAATTCCAGAAAATGCTTCTTCTTCTAAATTTTTTTGGAACATACATCTGCCAACTTCGCCTCTCAACCTACGCACTTCGCGCAAGCCCATAGCCCCTAATACCTCTAGAAGTTGATCACGCCAGGCAGCAGCTAAGTTTTTGAGGCGCTGGATGCCCCATTCCACGGTAATGTTTTTGGCAGCTTAAAATCACTTTCGTCGTAATTCACTGATTTCTCACCAAAACAAGCTTGCAAAGCCACTAAGTAACTTGTGTCGATAGCGACAGCATCTAATCCGCAGATGATTGCCTTAGGCATATGCTCAGCAGCGACGATGCCGCCGCTGCCTATCAGAGTGACTTGGTCGCGGCATCCTGCTTCAACAAAAGCTAAATGAGCTTCTCGAATCAACTCCAGAACGAATTTGCCGTCTTTTCCCCGGCCGTGATAGTCCGCGGTAAGGTGAAAAGTTCGGATACCTGCATGGTAATAAGGGAGAAGGTCGCATCCATAATTTACCCGCAAAATAATAACGGCATTATGAAAACAGGATCGCATTTTCCGATAAAAGTTCTCATTCCATTCCGATAATTCAATCATCAAAGGCTGAAAGTCACTATCTTGATGTGTCTCAAAATCCTTAGGATCAATGAGAGGGATAATATGCGGCTCTTTTAAGCTGTGCTCTTTTAAAATTTTATAGGGAAGTATGGCAAAAGTGTGAATTTGATGGGCAGCATGGCTAAGGATATGAGAGAGCTTTTTGTTTGAAAGGTTGGCTAATGGGGGTATGTCAAAGATGAGAGGCAATGGACTTGTCGTTGTTAAAGGTACTTCTCCTAGAAAATCATCATCTTCATCAAGTTCTAAAAAAGGCAGTTTTTCTCCGATATCAATCTCTGTGGAGATGAATTCGCGTCCATGTATGCCATCACGCGTGGGGCGCACAATTTCAGACATATCGGTCCACATACCATCCCAGCCCTCTCCGCCGAATTTTCCGCGATATCCTGCGCCTTTAATGGGAATGCGTCCCGTTTCTGCTTCATGGACAACCGTAGCAACTTGTTCGCAAGTAAAATAACTATCTCCCACTTCAGCATGCGCAAGATTCGGCAAGATCTTTACCATCTCAGGATACTGAGTGGTGCAACGCAGACAGCCGACGCAGAGATGATCGCGTGGAGCGAAGCCTCCGATGGGTCCTGAAAAAACGCCATAGACGCAAGGACGGCTAAGAACGACATCTAAGTTGCCGCGATAATGGATGAGCTCCTTAAGGAGAAGCTTAGCTAAGGCAAACCGATTGACTTTGACTTGAAAGCGGTTTGGATAAGGGACAATGTTTAAAGCCCTTTTGGTATCGATATGATAGCGATGATATGCTTTATGCTGGCCTTTTTTCATAGGGTAACCGTGATATTAAGGCCACGTTACCAATCCAGCTAAAAAAAATCGCTACTAATTTTATAGCGCAGGGCAATTCTTGCGGCTCTAACGAGACGCAACTCTTTTTTTACGATCCACCTCGGGTTGAAACCCGAGGCCAACGCATTCCCCGAATGGGGAATAGATTTATGCAACAACACCATTTAAAATTATGAAAAAAGCGGTGGTCTCGATCGAGATTCAGTTTCACTCTCATGATCTATGGTTAAAAATTATAGATAAATAAAATTAGATCGTTTAAGAAAGTATATGGTTACTTCTGTTATTTCCAGAAAATATGGGCCTGATAAAACACTCTAAAGGAATCAAACTATGACTATGTTCAACAACATCCAACAACTTCTGGGCGACCAAGCTGAATTCTTGCTCAACCACACCTGTACGACGATATCGAAAGAACAATTGCATATTCCCTCGGGAAATTGGATTGAAAAAATCTGGATGACAAGCGATCGCAATATCCGTGTGTTGCGCAACCTGCAAGCCCTTTATGAGCATGGACGCCTCGCAGGCACCGGCTATTTATCAATTCTTCCCGTTGATCAGGGTGTAGAACACTCTGCAGGAGCATCATTTGCTCCTAATCCGATCTACTTCGATCCTGAAAATATTGTCAAACTTGCCATTGAAGCAGGTTGTAACGCCGTGGCATCGACAAGAGGTGTTCTTGGCATCGTAGCTCGAAAATATGCTCATAAGATTCCATTTATTATGAAAATCAACCACAATGAACTGCTCTCCTACCCCAATACATTTGATCAGATTCTTTTTGCCAATGTTCAAGAAGCCTATGATATGGGAGCCGCTGCTGTAGGCGCTACGATCTATTTTGGATCGGAAGAAAGCCACAGACAAATCGAACAGATCAGCGAGGCCTTTGCGCATGCCCATGAGCTAGGCATGGCAACGATATTATGGTGTTATTTGAGAAATTCAGCTTTTAAAGTTGGCGACAAAGATTATCATACAAGCGCTGATTTAACAGGACAAGCAAATCATCTTGGAGTAACGTTGGGAGCCGATATCATTAAACAGAAGCTGCCGACATTGAATGGAGGCTATTTAGCTTTAAATAAAGAAAAAAAGAATTATGGCAAATATGATCCAAAGATGTACGACAAATTGTCCTCTGACCATCCTATTGATTTATGCCGCTATCAAGTGCTCAATTGCTATAATGGAAGAATCGGCTTGATTAATTCTGGCGGAGAATCGGGAAAGAATGATTTTGCCGACGCGGTCAAAACAGCTGTGATCAACAAACGCGCAGGGGGCATGGGGTTGATTAGCGGCAGAAAAACCTTTCAAAGGCCAATGGAAGAAGGTATTAGGCTTTTTAATCTTATCCAAGACGTCTATCTAAGCAAAGAAATCACGGTAGCCTAAAAGTGCTAGCACAACTATTTTCTTCGCCAAATGCTTACTAATTTAGCAATGACTGTGGCCACGAATAATTGACCAAACATCGCTTCCAGCATTGTCAGCGTTTTGGCGAGACGGTGGAGAGGCGTGATATCGCCAACACCAAGGGTAGCTAGCGTTGTGAAGCTGTAGTAGAGCAGATTAAATTGATTACTATAGCCGCTCTCTAATCCGCTTGTTTTCACATCTATATATTCAATTCCCTTAAAACTTCCTGGCAAGATTGAATCGATGACGAAATAGAGCTTTGCACAGAAAATTCCACCAAGAAGATAAATTGTGATCGCTCTAAAAATCAAATTTGTATCGATGAAATCAACTGTTAAGACTTTTCTGAAAAGGATAATGATAGCAAAGAACAAGAAGGCACAATGTAAACTGTACGCAATGACCATATAGAACATGGAATTGTTATAGACACTCAAGCTATCGAAAACTATGAAGGGAATCACCAAAGTTAATCCCAACAAAAACACCAGACGCGTGCCGCTGATCATCCAAAGGGTGGATAAGAGCAATAAAGTGAAGCAAATCTGCAGAGCTAGGTGGGCATCAAAAGTATTCCAAAACAGCGGAATAACCAAAAAGATCGCGAGGACTGCGATGATTATTCCAATGAATCCACCAAGCGGACTCTTTAGTGCTTTTTCGTTTTCGAGAGAATCTTTCATAAACATTAAAATTACTCTTTTTTAGTCACTAGCCAATAGCTTATTCCCACAGCGAATATTACAGAGGCAATGGCATAGATGTGATGAGGGCTTTGGCCAGTATAATCCAAAATGATGACTTTTCGCGCTACCGCCGTTAAAGCCGTGGCTAGCACTAAAGGAACGTGAACCGCATCTTTTTTTAAATAGAAAACGATATTTAAAAAGATTTCAATGGCGATCAAGACAGCCAGGAAGTCCCCTAGGGTCATAATCAAAGTTTCTACCGTGAAAAGTGATCCGGGAAAGGTCATAATTTGTTGCAACAGATGCACGACCACATCGGCTAAGGCAAGCCAGATCACCAAAACCATTAAGATAGCCAACAACTTCACGCTAATGACAACCGTCTTATTGAGAAATCTAATCAAAGGATCGTGGTTTTCTTGAACAAGACTTTCTTGCGGCGGATTATTCATAAGTTTGCTCCAATTCATAAAGAATGGATTATGTACAAAAATTATTTTAAATAAAAGAGAAGAAACTTTCCTTTATAAATGCTTGGAAACTTTAAGGAATTTTTCTATAACAATTCATCAGAACAGATTTCTTATCTTACCACCATTAAAAAAGACTGAGACTATGCGATATAAGATATTAGCAGGAGGCACGCACGGGGATATCCGCCCTTTCGTTGCCATTGGATTAGCCCTCAAAGAAAGAGGCTACGACGTTTGTATGATTACTGATGAAAAGTCTAAGCAATTTTGTCAAGAATGGGGGCTTGATCATCTTTCGCTCATAGGAAATTTCTCTGAACTCGTTTCGTTAAATCAACTAGAGCGCAATAAAAATCCTTTTGCCAAGATGCACATACTCAAAGACCTTCTAAAACTCTTAAATCATGCCATTGAACTTCAATTTAAATCTCTTTGTGAAATCATTAAAGAGGCCGACGTGATCATCTACCACCCTTCCGTATTGGCGGCTTCACATATAGCCGAAAAGTGGAAAATTCCTGCCTATCGAATGCTCTTACAGCCCGAAGTGCGAACAAAATTTCATCCTTCAAGCGTATTGCCTATTGCGCTTCCTTTTGGAAAGATTGGCAACCTTCTTAGCCATCTGATTTGTGAACAACTATTTTGGCAACCGATTAGAAAAAAAATCAACTCATGGAGACAGACGTTCTTGGCACTTCCTAAGATCAATTTTTTTGGACACACCTATAACAACAAAACCATTGTGGCTATTAGTTCCACATTAATACCGCGACCCTCAGATTGGAAACCGAATGTTTTTATGACGGGATTTGCTCGATTAAAAGCGGCAGAAAAATGGGAAGCGCCTTCAGAGCTGAAACATTTTTTCG
>JABDEI010000098.1 GCA_013287145.1 Chlamydiota bacterium | reverse complement strand
CAAAAAAAGGGGGCAACTCTGGCAGTTCTGACAAAGGTTCTCCTCGCTTAGCTAACCTTGCTTTCTCTAAAGCGAAGAGCTCTTGAAATACTTCTGTAAAGTCTTTAGTTGGCATCTGGAGGTACATAAATGGGCGAGGACCTGCACTCAAATTGAATTTGCCTCCAGTAAAAGTCATTGAGAATTTTTGTTCTAGTTCATTGCAGATTTGTCTTTTATCAATTATATTCTCGTATGATTTTAATGTAATCACAAGTGATTTTAAATGTGAGGTTCTAGATACTGTCGTCTCCGGTTTTGTTATAGTTGTAAATTGTGAGACTTTATTTTTTACTGCAAATGAGAAATAAAATGGACGATTTTCAACCAAAGGATGAAGGCCGGATTCTATTCTTAATTTTGATAATTCTCCTGAGTCGACAGTCATCATCCAAACTTTATCGATTGTTCGCCAATGATCAGGCTTAATTTTTTTGAATTTTTCGACAGGTAAAAACGATAGCTTTTTCACATTTATTAGCAAAAAAGTTGAGAACGCTTGGATTCGATTCCACTTCTTTTGCACTCACTACGGGGATGTGGGCGCCAATGGCATTATTGTAGGCTCCTGGTTCATTTGAAAAGTATGGAGGAAGTTTAGCTTTAAAGGTTTTCTTCAATTCTTCCTTTCTTGCAGTTTCTTGTACTTTAAAAGATTCAAATAAATCTCTTAAGTTGTCATCAGAAATTTTTAGATAGACAATCGGACGCTCACCCTCTGATATTTTAATTTGACCCGATGTAAATTTTTCAATGTACTCCTTTTCTAGTCTTATATATTTGTGATCTGAAACCATTTCAAGGGATGTTGACAGAAAACTTTTAGATTCTTTTGCTTCAGGAAATGTTGTCGTTGTGGTTTGTAACACTTTATTTACCACATTTTTAACGGCAAAAGTAAAATGAAATGGATGATTCTCAAGCAAAGGGGGAAGGCCAGATTCTTTTCTTAATGTTGATAATTCTTCTGAATCGACAGCCATCGCCCAAACTTTATCGATCGTTCGCCAATGATCAGGCTTAGTTTTCTGAATTTTTTGACAATTGAAGGTGACAGACTTACCACATTTATCAGCAAAAAAGGCAACAATGCTTGGATTTGACTCTACTTCATGTGCATTCATGAGTGAGATGTGCGCGCCAATAGCATTTTTATATGCCCCCCGTTCATTTAAAAAATAAGGGGGAAGTTTTGCTTTGAAGGCTTTGCCCAATTTTTCCTTTCTTTCTGTTTCCTGTGCTTTAAAAGATTCAAATAGAGCTCTTAAATTTTCATCAGAGATTTTTAGATAGACAATCGGACGTTTTCCTTCTGATATCTTAATTTCACCCGAGGTAAATTTTGCAGCGTATTCTTTTTCTAGTCTCGTGTATTTTTTGATCTGAATAGTCAGTTGTTGAAGAAATCATAATAAATATTTGTTAGTTAATTATTTTTGTTTTTTTGTCCCTACTCCACGTAAAGCAAAAAGCTTTTGAGGTAATCACTTTCGGGATGGCATAGATTAATTGGATGATCGGCAGCCATATGATGGCGGCTAATGATTTTGACGCTTCGCTTGGCTTCAACAGAAGCTTGAAAAAGAACCTTTTGAAAAAGGTCCTCATCGACATAATAGGAGCAAGAACAGGTTAAAAGAAACGTCTTAGGCGGCATTTTCTGCATCGCAAGGCGGTTAATATCTTTATAACCACGGCACGCCGGGACAACATCTTTCTGACGTTTGGCAAAAGCCGGCGGATCTAAAATGACGACTTCATAATCCAACGCGTCTTTTCTTAAAAAATCAAAAACATCGGCAACGATGAAGTTGGCTTCAGCGTTAAATTCATTCAACTCCATATTGCGCTTGGCCATCGCCATTGCACCTTGCGAGATATCCACTGAATCGACACGTTTAGCACCTCCCGAAGCTGCATAAACGCTAAAACCGCCAGTATAGGCGAAGCAATTAAGAACGCGTTTTCCACTCGATAAACTTTTAATAAGCTGACGCATCTCGCGATGATCAAGAAAAAAACCTGTTTTTTGTCCTTCTTTGACCGATACAAGAAAACGCAAAGCATTTTCAGCAATTTCAATTTCATCAGGAATAGTTCCATAAAGGAGTTCTTGTCGGTCCATTAATTTTTCTTCTTTTCGCGAGGGAAGCAAAGACTTTTCAAAGATGCCCAGAGGTTTGAATTGACGAACCAAAAGCTCCAAGATAAAATCACGAAGCTTTTCCATTCCTAATGTTGAAATTTGCATGACAAGGACTTCGCCATACTTATCGACAATCAATCCGGGAAGGCAATCGCCTTCTGCATTAATCAAACGATAAGCATTTGTTTGTTGGCTCTGAAATAAAGATGATCGAAGCGAAAAGGCTCGTTCAAGATTTTGTCGAAGGGAATCGTATGGGTCAGCCCCATCAAAAGCGATCATGCGTCCAATAATTTTAGCATTGCGATTGAAATAAGCGCTGCCCAATTGCTCATTTTTTGAGCTAAAGACGGGAAGAATATCGCCGTCTTTAAAATCCGACATCTCCGCGATGGCGCCGGAAAATATCCAATGATGACGATTTTTTATTGCTTTTTCCTTACCGGGCTTTAAAATGACTTTTGCTTTCATAAATTTGGATCTATTCCTATGAACGATAAGAAAAATTCAGATACCATCAATTTTGCCAAGATTCCAAAAGATTCGCAACGAGTGTATCATGGCGTAAGATTTGACGTCTATGGTATGGAACTGCCGACTAAAAGTGGTAGAAAAATCCGACGTGAACTCATTGTGCATCCCGGAGCGGTAGTGATTTTGCCTATTCTCGACGACGATCGCATCGTCATGATTCGAAACGAGCGCTTTGCAATAGGACAGACGCTATGGGAACTTCCAGCAGGAACATTAGAACCTAATGAGCCACCAAAGGTTACAGCAGGACGGGAACTCATCGAGGAAACAGGTTATCAAGCTAATGTCATTGAACCTTTATTTTCATTCTATACAACTCCGGGCTTTTGCAACGAATTGATGTACGCCTTTGTAGCAAAAGATCTTAAACATATTGGTCAAAAGCTGGAAGAGTCGGAGAAGATCACTGTCGAAGCACTTAGTTGGAAAGAAGTTTTAACGCTGATTCAAGACGGTATCCTTTGCGACGGGAAAACTATCGCAACGCTTCTTTACTATAAAACTTTTAACGCTGATAAATTCCAATAAGCTCGCCTTGGGCTAAGATGTGCTCGTCCAAAGCATCTTCAAGTTGTTCTTTGCTAATGCCATTTGGTAGGGTTAACAACGTGTCGAGGGCATATACCTTGAAAAAATAGCGGTGCGGCTTGCCTTTGGGAGGACATGGTCCGCGGTAGCGCATTTCTCGAAAATGATTTGTGCCCTGATTAGCAATTTGAGCGCCTTCGGCAAGTTCATTTGTATCACCCGGAATATTCCATGCGACCCAATGATCAAAGATTCCGGAGGGTGCATCGGGATCTTCAACGATGATCGCTAAGCTTTTCGTCTCTTTGGGGATATCGCGAAATGTCAATGGAGGCGATACATCTTGTCCATCGCAAGTGTATTTGCGCGGGATCTTTTGATTAGCCTTAAAGGCGCTGCTTTCTACTTTCATGGCTAAAGTTTCTCCTATAAGATAAACATTGCTGAAGATAAAACAGAGACTCAACAAAATCTTAAGGGGCATATATCATCCTAAAGCATCGAATTCGATATCTCGGACTTTTTTATTTTCTTCTTTTAATTGCTTCACGGTGCGGTCAAGGTTTTGAATATCTTCATGAAGTGAGTTGATAGCATCTAAATTTAAAAATAAGGCGGCTTGTAAGGCACCGATTTTTTCTTGAGTGGTTTTTGATACCGATGTTTTGAAGTTAGTCTTTAAAAAAAGAACCTTATTAAGAATAGTGTCCAATAACTTTTCAGCTTTGCTGCCTTTCAAACTTTTAACTTTGGCTAAAGTCTTGCCGCTGGAGGTCACTGCTGTTTGCAATGCATCTAAAGCCCCGGATAAATCATCAGTGGACAAATCCTCTTGCTCAGCGGTCTCAATAAGTTCTTCTAAACCTATTTTAATGCTAGTCAAAGAACTCTCAAAATCAGAAATTTGAGTCATAAAGATCCTCTTAGAAAGATGCAACTGCTCTAACATCAAATTAAAATAATTTATTGAAAACGTCAAGAAAAGAGTAGGAATGAGAAAGGAATGAGAGAGGATGAAGGATGAGGGCGAAAATAAAGAAGAGACATAAATAAGATTAGGCTAATGACAGTGGCTATGGACTGCTGAATCTTGGCTTCATTTCATCCTTCCGCCTTCATCTTTCATCCTTCAAAAGTGCCGGAGATTGTCTCAAGGCATGAAACGTCATCCTTAAGGCTGCTACATTCCTGTCCTGACCTGGTTCGGATTGCTCCATTCCATGAGGTCCCCGGCGATAAACCGATCAATTTACTGCTTTTTACCTTTTTCTTCCATGCCTATTTTTGAAAGTAGCTCTTCTTTAAGCACTTTATTTAAAGGAGAGCGAGGAATGCTGTCGATGTCATGGATTTGGCGGATTCTTTCAAAAGGAAGGACTATTCGATTAAATGCTTCTACAAGCTCTTGTGTTTCAGAGGGATTTGACCTTGCAACAACGAGATGAATCGAATGCCCTAAGCGAGGGTCTCGAACACCTACTACTATAACTTCTTTATCCAACTTTAAACTTAACTTAAGAGATTCTAAAATCTTTTCAAGCTTTCCTATATCGACGCTCTCCCCGCCCACTTTGACGAAATTCTGATCTCTACCAAAGATATTTAGATAAGGATAATGAAGCTCTCCCCTATCTTCTGAAGTAAACCATTCGTCAACTTTAGGATTTATCATCTGATACCTATCCTGAGCCCATAAAGCATAACAACTTAATAAAGCTTTGCTTCGAAGACAAATGCACCCATGAGAATTGATTTTAGCTTCAATATGGTTAAGGAGGCGCAATTTAGGATACTCTGATTGATCATGGTCATATTCAGCGGTAGCGACTTGGGAACAGCATTCGGTCAATCCATAGCTTGGATGAAGATTCCAACCCAAAGCATTGCCTTGAAAGTAGAGATCTTCAGAAAGATTGCCACCACCAACTATCGTAGCTCTTAAACATTTAGGCGCTCGCAACTGATTCACCACAAGATCATAAACTTGAGTAGGCACAAGCGCAGTAAGAGTTCCTTGCGCCTCACATAGATGTTTATTAAAAGAATGCACATTCCATTTTTCTTGATATTGCACAATCTTTGATTGGCTTAAAAAACCTCGTGCTAAGATCCCTAAGCCACCCACGTGAAAAATAGGCAAAGGGTTCATCCAGACATCGTTTTTGTTGCACTGAAAATGTTCATTAATAGCTTTAGCTGAAGTCAACAGGGCATTTTTTGAAAGAGCTACTAGCTTGTATTGGCTCGTTGAGCCTGAAGTCGCAAGCCAAATATGGCCAGTCAGAATTGTATCTGAATTGACAAAACGCTCTATTCGCAGCCTATCTTCTTGCGAAATACGTGTATTCAAAAGAACTAAATTTTTTGATGAATGCCAATCAATTTCCATAACATCTTCTTCTAAGTTTTTAAAGATGTCCATTGTGCCTCCTTCAAAAGAGCATCAAATCCAAAGCCATTTCCGCTAGGAGGTACGAGAGCGGTATGGGAAAGGGACAACTGCTCGCTATAGGGATTAGGCTGATAAAATTTATGCGAAACCAATCCGCAAATCTCCTTCCCCACCTCTAGTTGGGCAGCCATATATGCTGCTGTAAGCTGCCCAAGTGGGTGGTCAAGATAGGAAGTGACAACGAGCCTTTGTGTTTTTGCTGCAGTCTGGAAAGGAAGGAGAGCCTGTACGGCTGGTTTGATGACCAAAATCTGGGCTGCACTTACATGTCCAACAGCTTGTTGAGAATGGTAATCGCATGCCAAGGCAATTTCTTCATTCTTTTGAAAGTGTTCCCATTGATCTTTGTCAAAAGAAAATGGATCCTCAAAAAAATCCACCCGATATTTATCGTCACCTAGCTCATCTAGAAAAAATTTAAAGGTTTGAGCGCTGAGTTGCATATTGAAGTCTAGACGGACCTTAACTCTAATGGGCAGATAGGATAAAAAAGCTCGCAGTCTCATAGTCTGATTTTTGATGTCGTTGCCTAGCTTTATTTTTACATGAGAAAATCCCTGTCGCAAGATCTCTTCAATATCTTTAGAATTCCAGGTATTTAAATTCGGCAATAAGAAGTGGCTGGAAGGAACATGGACTCCGGAAAAGAGGTTGATTTCCTTAGCTCGGGCTTCGGCGTCAATGCGTGCAAATTGCAAAGAACGCTTAGTTAAAGCGGTGACTTTTCCTTGAGCTAGAAGTTTTAGTTGGTCGTTTAAAGAAAGGTCTTCCAGTTCGGTCCAAGGATGACAATCTGAATACCCTATCGATCCATTTAAAAACTCCACCTGCAAGAGAGCGCCTGCTCGTTTTTTCACTAAAGGAGATCGTGGAATAAGCTCATAAGCATGGTAAGCTATTTTCATGACAAGATCACCCCAAGACATAATAAAAAACCAAAGGAAAAAGTAAGCAATGATCCAAAGCCGAATAGTTGATTATAGTTAGGAAGTGAATTCTTGTTCCAAAGGCCGATAACTAACTTCAAAGCCATAGGAAAAGCAATGAATGGCAAAATGGCAAGAAGAGTCTTTGCATAAAGCAGCCAGAGTAAATTTAACATAAATGGAGTCAGAATCAAAAACGTGATTTCAATTCTCGCAAAGTTATCACCAAAGCGTACTGCCAGCGTTTTTTTTGAAGCTTTAGCATCTTGCGTTCTATCTCTAAGATTATTTATAGCCAACATAATCGTGGCTAAAAGGCCTACTTGTGTTCCTGCAAGAAAAATAATAGCATCGATTTTTCCCGCCTGAAGATAATAGGATATTGCGACACCAATCCATCCGTAAAAAATGAGTACGAAGAGATCAGCAAGCCCAGTGTAGGCCAAGGGAAACGGACCGCCTGTATATAAATAACCGAAGGAGATACCTACTAGCAAAACAACAAGAACAGGGATTCCCCCTTCTGCAATCAAAGGCATCCCGAATAACAGTGCGAGAAAAAAGAAGAAAAAGCCAATGCCAAGGACCTGTTGATGGGAAAGATGGCCATTTAAAAGTCCGCGCTGAGTGATTCGCACAGGGCCGACTCTTTCCCGAGTATCAGCTCCTTTTTTGATATCAAGAGCGTCATTAGTGATATTCATGCCGATTTGTATGCACAAAAGTACCAATAGAGCAAATGCTGCGATGCCCCAATGAATCTTGACGACACCGTGAGCAAAGCAAGTACCTACTGCGATTGGAATAACCGCTGCTGTTAATGTTTTAGGTCGTGCCGCCATCAGCCATTCCTTCATAGAATGTGAAAATGGCCTTTCAAACCCTTGTGCTTTCATACTCCTCCATTTTTTGTCCTAATCATTTCCGATTGTTCTCGTTCCCTCTTCTCTAATCGTGCCCGTGCCCGTGTGCGTGCCCGTGCCCGTGCCCGATTGTTCTCGTTCCCTCTTCTCTAATCGTGCCCGTGTGCGTGCCCGTGCCCGTGCCCGATTGTTCTCGTTCCCTCTTCTCTAATCGTGCCCGTGTGCGTGCCCGTGTGCGTGCCCGATTGTTCTCGTTCCCTCTTCTCTAATCGTGCCCGTGTGCGTGCCCGTGCCCGTGCCCGAT
This sequence comes from Chlamydiota bacterium, assembly GCA_013287145.1. Classification (GTDB taxonomy): domain Bacteria; phylum Chlamydiota; class Chlamydiia; order Chlamydiales; family Parachlamydiaceae; genus JABDEI01. Next base: position 359 of record JABDEI010000098.1, on the reverse strand, counting down.
TGTTCTCGTTCTCTCCTGCCTGATATATTTGCCTCTTTCACCCCTTAGCCATTTTAATTAACATCGAAACTATACGTATTAGCAACTCTCGCACTTTTGTATACGGTGTATCCTCAATAAGTTGAAGTCTTAGGCATACATCAAAAATTCCTGCACATTCTGTTGCCGAACGCTTTGCGATTCGATAAAACCTAATCTTTTCATTAAAGGAATATTCACCTGCTCCTTCTGCGATGTTGAGGGCCACGGATGTTCCTGCACGCTGAAGCTGATCGATCAGATAGGCTCGGCCTTTCGGCATATTTTGTACGATTTGATCGATCAAAACAACCAATTCTATGGCAGCTTGGTATACATCC
>JABDEI010000097.1:6459-8410 GCA_013287145.1 Chlamydiota bacterium | reverse complement strand
GGGTATTGGCCACATTTTTTACGAAATTGAGGTTTGCTTTTCCGTCGGGTGTAACAGGAGTATCGACGCAAATAAAGCACACGAGCGAAGATGCAAGAGTTGCGGGGTAATCTTTAGTGAAGGTAAGACGGTGTGTTTTAACATTGCGTTTGACCATCTCTTCAAGACCGGGTTCATAGATAGGGATGATGCCTTGATTGAGCTTATTGATTTTTTCCTCATTAATATCGAGGCAGACGACGTGGTGGCCCATTTCTGCTAAACATGTTCCTGTTACTAAGCCTACATATCCTGTGCCGATGACAAGTATATCCATGAATATCCCCATTGATTAAAGAGCTAGCCACAGAGCATAACCTATTTGAAATAAAAAGTGAAAAGATTTAAAATTCCAAGCAGGGGACGAAGCCTTCGTATTTCTTTCTGTCCGGCCGTCGTAATCCGACGGAAATATAAGCTGCGACGCGGTCGTCTTCTTCTTTGTGTTGGTAAGAAAGCTTTAGATTCCATGCTGATCGCAAAGTTCCAAGCAAATCAATTTCGAACTCAGTATAATTAGGTTCTCGAATGCGGTTGCAGCCATGGCGCGATTCGAATTCTACAGCCCAATTTGGATTGAATCGATAAAAGAAATGTACCAAAATTGTGTCGCGACGATCGGATACCTGCGAGTGTCTTAATTCATCTACGCTGTGGAAGAAATCTAAAATAAAATTGTTATGATCGGCTTTGCGCCAATCGAAAGCGCTGCGATGACGGTATTCAGCTGCGACGGCGAAATTTTCATTCACAGTCCATTCCGTTCTAAAGTTGAAGTGATCTAATTGGTTTTCTTCAAAATCCCATGCTGTCGCAAAGGAATGCCGCAGAAATGAAAATGAGCTATAGATCAATTTTCCGTAAACTTTTGGCACAACGGCAGGAATTTTATCAGTGTCAAAAAAGGCGTAGGAATAGAGGTCTAAGTGCAGAAGCCTTCTGATGTCGCCTATATCGCAGTCTTTGGCATAAAAATTTTGTCGCACCCCGAAGTTCAGCATATTGAGGCGAAACCAGCCATCATCGATATCAAAAATATAGTGATCATGCGGCGACACTGTTGGCGAAGTGATATATTGATAATTAGCATAAGGATTTATCACATGTTTTACATCGCCATAGAAACGATGAATGTGTGTGTTGAATTCACAACCCATTACGCCAAGGGCAAGCCATCGTGAATGGCCTTGCGGACTTTGTCCATAATAAATAACTTGAGAGCCCGCTTGTGGCGTTATCGTAACTGGACCCACTACGCACTGGCGATAAAACCGGTTTGAAAGCTCAAGTCTTGTGGAGTGGTAGTCTCGGACATTCATGAGATGATTTGCGTAGGTAAAGTCTAAGAAGGAAGCGCTCAATAAATTATCGGAAATAATGCCTGTCGAACCTATCTGGAAAGGCATCCAAGTGGTTTCTATGGATGGCAATTCCTGTTTAATTGTCTGAAAGTTATTGACGCGAACATGAGTTAAAAAATTCGTTATCGAATGGTTTTCCTGGCGGCGTAGGTGCAGTTGAGTTCTGCCCGCAGTATCTAGCTCCAGGCCGCGGTCGTTGTAATCTTGGGCCATTTCCTTATCGCTTAGCTTATCCCATGTGAGATCAATGCTCATTTTATCGTCGTAAATGAGGTTGCGATAAACCCCCTGCAGGCGATAGCGCGTGCGTTCTTGTGGATTGATTAATGAAGAATCGCGGGCGATATAGCTAATTGTTTCTAAAGACTCTTTATGGTCCTCGGATTGATAATATGTCTCAAAGCCGCCACCAGGTCCTCGCGTAAGGCGATAATCTAATCGCAAAAAAACTTTAAGCCTTTGCCAAGAAAAAATCTCATATGAGAGGCCAAAGCGCGGGCCCTCTCTTCCGCCCCAGCGGAAGCTATAGCGAAGAGGGGCATCGAAAATGG
>JABDEI010000097.1:0-6449 GCA_013287145.1 Chlamydiota bacterium | reverse complement strand
TCGCAACCTCATTTACGACGATAAAATGAGCATTGATCTCACATGGGATAAGCTAAGCGATAAGGAGTCGAGGTTGATTTTAAAGGAAGGAATCCAAAGTAAGGGCAGCGATACAAACCGAAACTGCACATTTTTTGCACTGAGATAGCGGTGATCGACTAAAGTAGCTTCTGTTGAAGAAATTTGCCAGTCGATATGGTAATTTTCTGAAGTAGTCACAAAGCCATCATAGATAGTGTAGCTGCCGTCAGAATTTAAGCGGATGCGTTCACCGCCAAAGTACCAGGGGCCCACTCCGGTGCGGCCGTTGTAGAGGATGCCTGTTTTTTCTTGGAAGTCGTATTCTAGACGATCTCCCACGAACATGTATTCGCCGAACTCCAGGATTAGGTCGCCTTCGGCTTCTACCATCAGCACAGGCAGCTCGTTTTCAATTGTGCGTGTGTAGATAATTTTGCGGGCTTGGATGCGGACATTCGGTCCTGTCACCACACCGCCTTGCTCTGTTCTTAAAATATTATTTGAAAATTCGGGATTGCGCAAATCAACGGTGATGCCTTGGGCAAGGATTTGGCTTGCAAGCTCCGGGCTTGCTGCAGATGACATGAAAGGCAAAAACGTTATTGAAGCAAGCAAGAATAGAAGGTAGTGTTTTCGCATAAGTTTTACTGAGACGCCCTCATTAAAAGGCCTGCCAAAGCGTATTTGTTTTTAGGATTTCCTTTGTGGATGGCTTCCAAGAGGACTTCAATGCCTTCATCGTCTTGCGTTTTAAGAAAGGCGTCGAAAGATTCAATCAGCAATCGTGAGGTTTCTTCCGGTGTTAATTGATGCTGAGAGCCGCCTTCACGCATCTCCCACGGAATAAGAGTTCTAAATTTGATGAAGTCAATATCATGAGTTTTGGCAATCCACTCCCTGAGATTGTTGCCATAGGGGCCTTTTTCTTTTAAGCGGTAAAGGGCTAGATTGCAGTAATTGCGTATCAACGGAGCTCCGGCCTTTTGTTGGTGCAGTTTAAGGAGTTTAATAGCTGCAGGAGTTTGTAGATTTTCAAGTAGTTCAACTAAAATAGGAATCAAATCATTCTGTTGTACTTCAAAGAGGGTATGAGCAATGTTTAAAAAATCTTGTTCAGGTAAATCCAGCATTTTTTGCAAAACGGTTTCGCGCATTTTTAAAGACACTTCCAATAAGACGGGATTATCATTATGATTTTGCCGCGAGGAGGGGATGATCTTCCATGCATATAACCCTTGTCCAGGACTAAAGCTCTTAACAAAAGTCAGATCGCGAGAATCTTTTATTAAGACATCAAGCAACGTCTTGACGCAGTGAGGATCTTTTTGTTCAAGAAGGGCAAGGGCTGCATTGAATTTGACAGCTTGGATTTTGCTTTGCATAAGCTCATAAAGAATGGGTTCGCTTCCGGGAATATCTGCTAAAGCATTGATGGCAAAAAGATCGCGGCTCTTTGTAGCCATTTGTTCGATTCTTTTTTGCGATTCTTTTTTACCTAGTTGATAAAGCGCTGCAAGAGCTGCAAGGCGCACTGATGAATTCGTGGAAATGGAAAGCGCCTCTAATCGAGGGATCGATTTCTCATCTTTAAGGGCTCCCAAAGCATAAGCACAAGCCTCTTGTTGTGCAGGTCCATGCTGCGTAGCTAATGTTCGAATGTGCGAAAGCAAGTCATCACGCCCATGTTCGGCACAGCTCAATATGGCTTCAATGCGCACTTGCTCATTGGAATGATTGAGCATTTTTTTTAACACCTTTACAGCAGAAGGATTGCCGACAAGAGCAAAGAGCTGAGGCAGCAAAGGCATGAGCTCTTCATCAAGTTTGGCAAAGAGCGATTCTAATTGTCCGACTATTGTCGGATACTTTTTCTCAGCTAAGTGTAAAGCAGCCTCAAGGCGAATAACCAAGAAGGGTGAGCTCATGGCTTTATTGAGAGCTTCATCGGCGCGGTCGTTGTGATATTGAGCTAAGAAATTAAGGGCGATGAGTTGAATTTGTGGTACGGGATTGTTTAATCCATTTTCTAAGATGTATAGAACTTTTTCGTTCGTTGCAATGCCAGCGCCATAGATCGTCAGCAATTGGATCTCCGGATCTGTTGAGCGAAATCCTTGATCCAGCAAGCTTAATCCGATTTGTTGGATGAGATCGGCATCATGATGACCGGTTTTTGTGTAATTCTGCTTATAGATTTCAAGGGCTCTCTGAGCATGGCCCGTCTGCATTAAATATAGAATGTGATTTGAGGCAGAATCACAGAAAAGCTGAGTGGGGGAGGGCCATACGACAAGAGCTGCAAAAGGAAAAAAAAAGCTTCCTAAGGTTTTAGATATTCCCACAGCTCAATCCCTACGTGTTTCAAAAGTTCTCGAACTGTATTAATGGGTAACCCCATGACATTGTAGTAGCAGCCTTCAATTTTACGGACAACGAGTCCGCCGGCCATCTGAATGGCATATCCGCCGGCTTTATCAGACCAATGCAGTTTAGTATGATAATGGCGTATTTCATCCGGAGTTAGGGAATTGAATAACACGCGGGTTTCTTCAAATTGATGATATTCGCGATTTTGGGCACAAACGGTTACGCCGGTAAAGACACTATGCCACTTGCCTTGCAGCTCAGAGAGAAACTGAAAGGCTTCTTCAACGTTTTTTGGTTTGCCGTAGACTTTCCCTTCGCACCAGACAATTGTATCTGCAGTTAAAATAATCGATTTTGGGAATTTGGCGATGAGCGAAAGCGCTTTTCCCTTAGATAGTGCGCAGACATAATCAGAGGGATTGCCTTGATAAGGAATACTATTCTCATCGAAATCCGGAGTTGCTTGTTGAAAAGGCAAAGCAAAAAAATTGAGGATCTCTTTGCGGCGTGCAGATTGTGAACCTAGGATCAAAGAATTCATTTAACAAGGCTTGGTTTTTGATTTTTTCTAGGAAAGAAAAATATCTGATCGGGCGGTTGTTATGCAAGGAATAGTTGTGGAAAGGAGCAGATCTTTGCTAAATCGGCATTATATTTAGGGCAATAAGCACTAAGTTTTTGACGCAGCATCGCATCTGTTGCTTTAAGATCTGCGATGGTAAAGGTGTCATGAGTAAAAAAAATGCCTATGTAATCCTTATCTTTATAATGTGCTTCTTTAAGTTCCAAAGGATCAGGCGTTTGCCTTACGCTAACATTCTTCCACGCTTGGCTTTCATTGAGATGCATGCGCAGCTCTGAAGTTACAAGATAGCCGGCAAAGACTTTGATGATGACTTTATCAGGTAACGATGGTTGCATTGGTACGTATTTTGATTTGTTTCATTTCCTAACAGACCGCGAGCAATATCACTAGATATTGTCCTTGCGAGGCTGTAAAAATCACTCAAAGCATTCAGTCGCCCTTCGCATCCGCTCCGGGCTCTAATCTTGGTTTCACAAACCCACAGTTCCCTCGCGCTAAGGCGCTTCGGTCACTGTGGGCTGTGATCGCGTCGTCCTGCGTTTTCACTCCGGACTTAGGTCTAAGAACACGCTAATGATGTTCTAGAGGCCGTTTAGGGCGTCTCGATCATAGCCCACAGTGACTGAAGCGCCTTAGCGCGAGGGAACTGTGGGAAGACAACGCAAAGGACAGAGCCCGGAGCGGATGCGAAGGGCGACTGAAAGCATTGAGTGGTTTTTCTTATGCAAGAAGAGATGCTTATCTTTCAAGAACTAAAAAACATCTTTACAAAATAATTAAAATTATTTATTTATAAAGGTATAGGTGTTTGAAATAGTTATGCAATGATCGGGAAAAAAACTTCTAACCAAGGACCTTACCTATGTTAGGCACCATTTTACTAATCATTTTGATTTTATTGCTAGTAGGCGCTTTCCCCGCATGGCCTTATAGTGCAGGCTGGGGCTATGGCCCAAGCGGCGGTTTGGGGATTATCTTAATCATTCTCCTCATCTTAATCTTGATGGGAAGAATCTAGCTTTATCGATTGTTATCTTTTCCTAAGCCGGCAATTTTTCTTAAGAAAAACTTAGCCGGCTTTTTGTATGTATTCTTTGATAAATGTTTAAGTGTTTTAGAGTCAATAAGCTAAGATTTTTGCCTGTATAATTCGCCTTTCACTTTTTTTAACCGCATTTAAGTTGTTTAAATTTACTAAATTTACAGCGAATCTTTACTTTTTTTATACTATCTCGTATAATTAGATCAAAACCGACAGGTTTGTATGTCTAATCTTCATTTTTTTGATTGCGTTAAAAAAACACTGCCTTCATTTGGCAACCTATTCGAAGATTATTTTTACTTAGATAGTATTTCTAATAAGGTAGGCTGCCGTAAATTTTCTTACGTTACTGGCAAGCAAAATGAAATTGTTGAAGAAAAAAAACACACAAGCAATTGGAAATCAGTATCTTTAAATGTCGTTAAAGTTGTTTCTTATCTGACGCTAATCATTCCTGCCATCATGTTGATAGGCAAAGCAATTAATCGCGAAGTCAACCACTTTCAAGATCTTCACGAGATAGAAAACCCCACGGCAAAAAAAACAGACGAAGTGTGTCAGAAAGTCATAGCAGATACAGATGAAGTTGACGATTTCGGCGATGATGTTGCATTGCCAAAGTCAAATGCAACAATAGCGCGTACTGCTCCACCTAAAACTTCGCCGGAAAATAGGATAGACAATTCAAAAACTAATATTTCCTCTAATGAAGACCCCAAAGAATGGTTAGAAGAACAGTGGACACAATATAAAGAAACCTTGCCACCTGATGAGGTATTTTTAATTGCATTGAGGAAGGTACGGGATGAAAAGGAAGCTCGATCAGATGCCGCTACAGCGCCAGATACAGGATTTGCTATTCAAATTATTGAAGAATGCAGAAATTTTCCTAATGTAACTTATGCTGTTCGGGAAGGATTTGCTTCTACCGGCAAAAAAGATTATACGAAAGATCTAGTCGAATGGTTGCGGATGTCTTTTGCAGCTGGGAATAAATTGCTGGTGTGTGTAGGAAATGCAAGAGGGGCGTTTTCCATCCACAATCATGCTTTGGCATTTGCCTGTACTTCCGATGGCAATTTTAGATTTGTAGATTCTATGATGAGCTCTTCGGAAAATGTTAAATACATAACTAAGCTTTTAAATAAGGCCCAAATCCGAGACGCTAGCGGCAAAGTAATACACTTTAAAGGCGATCAGGTATGCACAAATATTCAACGTGGAGGACATGATTGCGCACGATTTGCGACTTTATATGCTTATCAAATGGCAAAAAAATGCAGTTTAGATGCCTTCGAAGAAGTCAATGGAGCTTTTCTTAGTGGTAAACTTAAGACTTTTGAAGATTATGCCAATATCGATGGTAAGACAAAAGTTCGCGATGTGGGTGGGAAGGTCAAAGCAGAGGATTATGAATCTTTTATGAAATCGTGGGTCTATCGCTCTCAAGGGTTGAAAGTTGATCGATGGGAGGATCTAACTATACCTGAAGTGTTACAACGCACACAAATAACGGGAAATTTTGGTTATTATAGTTTTGCAAAAGGAAAATTTCCTGACTACATGTCGAATGTTTGCAGTGATGTTGAAGGGGAACGAATGAATTTCTGGTATGAAGATGGCCATGGCACGAAGAAGCAGATTAGAACTTTAGAAGACATTAAAAATATTCCCTTGGAAACGAAAGCTTTGCCTGCTGATTTAACAAAAGTGACCTTGGAATCTCTTTTCCCAAATGACGACCGAAAGCATTTGCTCTTTTTTGAAAAAGATAAGCCTCAGCCAATATTATGTGTTCTTCCTCCAGGGGCTAAATTTTATCGAGAACTTTTATAATCCTCTAGTTTACACAAAAAAATGGACATTTGTTCGTACGCTCACGCGCAATGTCATTAACTTAAAAAAATGTTTGATTTTTAGAGTGTGGCGACATGCTTCTGCCTTTTTATCCAAAACTTGCGTTATCTTAAGTAAATTGAAGTCGAAAAGTGGCCAAAATAATCTCGAAAATTGACGAATCATAGTTTCGAAAGAGGGGAAGTAATGATCGCTTTTATAATGATTAAAACCTTGACTTTTGAGCGAATATCGATTATGAAGTAAGGGTATATCAATTCAATGTTGTGATTTTGGATGAAAAAACCGCAAATTAAGATCGCCCCTTCCATTTTATCCGGGGATTTTGGCCATTTAGCCGATGAAGCTCGTCGAATTGCAGATTCTGGAGCCGACAGCTTGCATTACGATGTGATGGATGGCGCTTTTGTTCCAAACATCACCATGGGACCGCACATTCTTGCAGCTATTAATCGAGCCACAGACATCTTTTTAGACGTACATCTGATGATTTATAATCCATACGATTATGTTGAAAGGTTTGTTGAGGCGGGAGCCGATCGAATAACTTTTCATTTTGAAGCCACAGAAGATGTT
>JABDEI010000096.1 GCA_013287145.1 Chlamydiota bacterium | reverse complement strand
ATTCCCCATCGGGGAAGACGTGGGTAGCCTCGGGTTTCAACCCGAGGTGTATCGTAAAAGGGCATTGCGCCCCGTTAGGGTCGCAAGGAAATTAGTCGAAACGTTTATTTTTTGCTCAACGTCTATCTTGCGCCTCTAACGAGACGCAACTCCTTTTTTACGATATACCTCGGGTTGAAACCCAATGTCGTCAAATTAAAAAATTTTTTAAACCGTTTGATCAGCCTTCAGTCGCCCTTCGTTCCACTCCGGGCTCTCCCCTTTGACGCTCCGTCCCACCGTTCCATCGCGCTAAGGCGCTCAGTCACGGTGGGCTCAGACCACATGATTTCGTATAAATTATTTTAATTATTAAAATAAAAAAAATCCTATTCAGATAGATGTGTACACAGGAATTTACCGAATCGGCACTACTCTTTTGAAAAAATTTATCGGATTAGCAAAGATCTCGTTTTTGTGATAAATTAGATTTCCCGGAAATGACTGGTCCTCATCATAATTAGATTGTTTTTCTTCAAATTTCTAGAAGGTTTAACTATATGCCCCAAATGCTATTGCCTATGTTTCCAGAGGGAGTGACATATATTACTTCCTTGCTTGCTTTTCAATGTGAGAAAGGTGTTGTTTATTACTTTAATGGAATGATGCCCATTTTCCAACACGATAAAGATGATCTCCAGACATTTAAAATGATTATCAGTCAATTTTATCTCACAGGCGTTGCAAAACAAGCAGAAATTGAACGAGCCTTTGGTGTTTCTCCTATTATGATTAAACGTGCTGTTAAGATATATCGTGAGGAAGGGCCAGCAGGTTTTTATAAAGAAAAAAAAGGTGGGGGACCTAGAGTTTTAAAACCGAATGTTATCCAAGAAATAGAAAATCGCCTTGAACAAGGAGACGACTTAAAAACGATTGCTGGAGAACTTAATTTAAAATTAGATACAGTTCAAAGAGCAATAAAAAAAGGAATCATAAAAAAAAAGCTCCAAGCCAACGCCAGAGTTAACTCCTTCGTCAAAAAGTGCCCGTAGTGTGGTCGATAGTAATGCTCCCTTGGGGATGGGAGCAACTGATACGTTTGGTCGCCTAGCGTCAAGCCTTGGAGGCGCAGGACCAGTAACACCTCGGTTTGTATCGTGCCTCGACATACCCAACGGGGGCGTTCTGTTCGGTTTGCCAGCGCTTTTAGCAGTTGGCATTCTACGTCACACAAATAAATATTTTCAAATACCCAACGGGTTTTATGGGTTGCATACAATATTTTTGTTATTAGCTTTTATGGCTCTTGCTCGCCAAAAATTTATTGAAAATTTACGTTTTGTATCACCTGGAGAGTGGGGCAAGTTGTTGGGGTTAGATCGTGTCCCCGAACCTAAGACCTTACGGGAGAAAATTGCACATTTTGCACGAAGTAATCAACCGATGAAATGGAGTGCTGAGCTTTGCGCTGATTGGATGAATGATTCACCGGAAGAAGCTTCTACACTATATATTGATGGACATGTTCGTGTTTATCACGGAGCTCAGACCAAGCTACCAAAACATTATATTTCACGAGATAAACTGTGTGCTAGAGCAGTCTGTGATTATTGGGTTAATGCCTTAGGAGGCAAGCCTTTTTTCATGGTCACTAAACCGATAGATCCAGGTCTAATAAAAACGTTAGAACAGGATATAATCCCTAGATTGGAAAGAGATATACCCAATCAACCATCAGAAGCCGAATTGGTCGCCGACCCTCTTCTACATCGTTTTGCATGCGTATTTGATCGGGAAGGATACAGTCCTGAACGCATGTATATACTGTGGCAAGAAAAAAGAGTTGCTTGTATTACGTACAACAAAAGTCAAGGCGAAGATTGGCCAGTCGAAGAGTTTAAACCTTGTAAAATTACATTAGCCTCAGGAGGAGTTGAAAATTGTATGTTAGCTGAAAGAGCGATATTTAGAAGAATTGATGAAACTCAATATGTTCCAAAAGAAACATATGAAGAATTTGAGAAATTGGATGTTCCATACAAAAAAGACAAAATAGTTAATCCAGAACTTTGCTATGTTTATTTGAAGCGTAAAGACGGAAAATATAAGAAAAATAAAGGTTTTTGGTTAAGAGAAATAAGAAAGTTAAAAGCAAATGGCCAGCAAGGATCAATTGTTAGTACTGATTATACAAGTAACTTAGAAATTGTTGCTGTAAAGATGTTTGCAAGATGGTCTCAGGAAAATTTCTTCTCTTATATGTCGAGCCACTATGGCTTGAATAGGGTTATAGACTATAATCTTGAAGATATTATTGATACTACATTAGTGATAAATCCTATTCACAGAAAGTTAGAGTCAGAAATAAGAAGTCTAAATAGCATTTTAAATAGAAAAAAAGTTGATTTTTCAACAACATCGTTAGATTGTGATATTGACGATAAAAAGTTTAATGAAAAACAAATTGAAAAATCTAAAATTCTTGAAGAGATCAATGAAATAATAGAGTTAATTAAAAACAAGAAAGCAGAAAAAAAATTAATGAAAAAACACATAATGCAATCTGAATTGCCAGAAGATCTACAATTTAAGGCTCTAAATTCAAATAGCAAGCATTTTATAGATACAATTAAGATGATCGCTTATCGAGCGGAGACAGCAACTGTAGACATTCTAAAAGAATCAATGACAGACTACGCCAAAGATGAAGCAAGATCTTTAATGAGAGCAATTTATAAAAGCACGGTTGATTTAATTGTAGATGAACCGAATCAAACGCTAACGATTAAACTACATAATTTAGCTAACCGATGCTCAGATAAATGCGTGGAGTCTTTATGTGAAGAATTAAACTCATCAGAGATGAGGTATCCCGGAACAAATCTTCGGTTAGTATATCAACTTCTTACCAAAACGGCTGACCCAATAAAAAAGTCAACATCAATCTCAGAAGCTTTTCTAGATCAGTCTGAAGTAGGGTCAAGCGCTATACCAGCAATAGAAAGTAATGAGCTTATGGGTGAGATAGTTGATCGGGCTAAAATGGCTAATGAGAAGGCTAAAAATGAATTGCAACAATTAAAGTTAGAGTTCAGCGATATTTCTTAAAGTGGAAAATACAGCGCCTCAAGAATTCCAGATGTTGAGAAAATCTGTTTGTAAAAGCTCATTTTTCATGTTTTTTGTAAAATCGGTATCGAGGTGATTCCGTGAGATCATGTGGTCTGGGGCTATGGTCGGGACGCCCTAGACGGGCTCTAGGGCATAGTTAACGTCTTTTTGCCCTAAGTCCGGAGCGAATGCGCAGGACGACCCGATTAGAGCCCACTGTGACTGAGCGCCTAGCGCGATGGAACGGTGGGACAAGAGCGTCAAAGGGGAGAGCCCGGAGTGGAACGAAGGGCGACTGAATGCTAGCCAATCGGTATAAAAGCTTTCTTATTTTGACGACATTGGGTTGAAATCCGAGGCTAACCAACGCATTCCCCGAATGGGGAATAGATTTATGCAACGTCATTCTGAATTCTGGATTCTGGATTCTGACTTCCTACTGACTACTGACTACCAACGTCTTTGGAATGATGGCTAGGGCGCTAACTGGAAGGCGGCCGACAGAATTTCTTCAGGCAATGGAGGGAGTGATTTTGGACTCAGGTATTTCCAGTAATCCTCATATTTGCTGAAATGATCAATATTTTGAGGTCCCCAAGATAGATGGTCCTGATCGCGTTCAAAGGTGATTTTTTCTTTAGCTATAGCTTGAATAAGCACATAAATTTGGGGTCCTATAATGCCTTTTTTGACTTTGCGGCCATCCTTTAATGTAATCTTGCAACCATGAGAACAAGGATAGCGGCTCCTAAAGTCCTCATGGATCTGAAAATTTTCAACCATATCGATAGTGATCTTTGTGGAGTTTAAATTAGTGTTAGAAATCATTTTTTAATCTTGCTTTATTTGCGCTGTGACTCTTTTTTTGTATAAATACCCAATTGTTATGAAATTTAGGGTATGATTAACAGTGGCATCAACAAGATTTAAGATCTCTGGAATGGTCGACGTTCCATTGACAGCTTTCATGTAAATCACTCCAATGCGGGTCGCATTGAGCAACGCTCCGCTTCCTAACGCTAACTTTGAAGAATCCTCAGAGAGCCAAACATGATAGACATGGACGCCCACATCAAAGAGATGTTCCGCACTTGAAACTGGATCTTTCGTGAGAATATAATTTCCTAAAACAGCAGTAGCAACTAATCCATTATACACCTGCATGCGGCCCACAGGGGTCTGTATATATGCCTTTATGCGGCCTGCAGGGCCTTCTAAAACTTGAGGAATGGCCTTTGCTTTTTGTTTTATAGCTCCCCAACAGGCGGGCATCTGAGTGACCATTGAATAACAAGAAGATAGTGCTTGCATGGTTGTTCCTCCTTTTTGGGTTTTATTCGGCTAACAAGTTTTAAAGTATATAAAAATATATTTACAAAAGGATGGATTTGAAGTCAATACAGGCAAGCGATTGCTTAGGATAGACATTGGACATGAAAGACATTTTTTACCACAGAATAAGGAATTTTCTCCTCTGTGCCTCCGTGGCTCTGTGGTGAAAGTTTTTTTAATGACTTTTGCTTGAAATGATTTTTACAGAACTTCTCTTCTTCATCCTTTTCCTTCTTAGCTTTTTATATCTAAAGCGTCGCGCAAGCCTTCGCCAATTAAATTAAAGGATAAAATTGTGATGCAGACAAAAAATGCCGGAAAAAAAAGACGCCACGGATAATAGTGCAGAGCTGCCAACCCTTCGCTCACCATCGTTCCCCAGCTTGCTACCGGTGCTTGAATGCCCAAACCCAAAAAACTTAAAAAAGCTTCAACAAAAATTGCTGAGGGTATCGTCAGAGTAAGCGTCACGATGATGGGTCCTAAGGCGTTGGGAAGAAGATGCCGGAATAAAATCCTGCGTTTGCCCAAACCCAAAGCCTTTGCTGCTAACACAAATTCATATTCTTTAAGCTGTAGGATTTGCCCTCTTACAATACGTGCCATGGTAATCCAACCAATGACTGTCATTGCTGCAATAATGGGAATTAAGCCCGATCCCATGACGACCATGAGCAGGGTCACCACAAGAAGATAGGGGAGTGCGTAGAGAATATCTGCAATGCGCATCATAACTTCGTCAATGATTCCGCCTGCATAAGCGGCAATACTTCCCCAAAGGATGCCTATGGCGACGTCGATGATGGCAGCTGTGATTCCGACAAAGAGGGAGATGCGCGCCCCATACCAGACTCGTGTAAAAAGGTCCCGGCCAAGTTCATCGGTGCCGAACCAAAATTGCAGCGAAGGAGGCTGATTTTTCATTTCCAGCTGAAGATCATAGTAAGTATAGCCGCTGATCAAGGGACCTATGAGTGCCATGAAAACCAAGATGCCCAGTATTGTCATTCCTACAATAGCCAAGCGGTTTTGCTTGAAGCGTTGATAAGCTGCTTTCTGCCAGCTCTGCGGTGTTTCTACATCGTCCATTTTCATGCTATAGCCGCATTGTACGTGCGAATCCGCGGGTCGATCACGCCATAGGCAATCTCAACAAGGGTTAGAGCAGATAGCATGATGATGCTATAAAATACTGTTATGCCCATGATGACTGTATAATCGCGATTGGTGATACTGGAAACAAACCAGTAGCCAAGTCCCGGGATGCTGAAAATTTTTTCTACTACAAAGCTTCCCATGAGAATGCTTGCGGTTAATTGTCCGAGATAGGTGAAAACGGGTAAGATCGCATTGCGCAAGCCGTGATGGAAGAAGACAATGAGAGGCGCAACACCCTTTGCTTTTGCGGTTTTAATATACCCTTGCTTTAAGACTTCAATCATATTTGAACGGATGAGCCGTGCAATGAAGGCGGCAGGAAATATTGCCAGCGAAAGAGCTGGAAGCACCGTATGCATAAAAGATCCCCAGCGCGCAATGGGGAACCAACCTAGTTTGAATGCTAATAAGTATTGCAAAAAAGTGGCTAAAATAAAGTTGGGAGCCGCGCTGCCGATGGCAGTTGCTGTCAAGATAGAAAAATCTTGCCATCGATTGTGCTTGGCTGCAGCTAATATTCCCAAGGGGATCCCTAAACAAATAGCAATGGCTAGAGCTTCAAGGCCAAGCAATGCTGATATTGGAAAACCGCTATTGATGATCTCATTGACAGTGCGTCCGGAATGAGTAAAAGAAGGGCCCAAATTCCATTGAATGAGAGAGCTGAGATAGCGGACATATTGCAATGCCAAAGGATCTTCAAGGCCATAATGTTGTCTTAAGGCCTCGTGAATTTCTTTTGGAAGAGCCTTTTCCTGTGTAAAGGGATCGCCAGGGATTGCTTTCATCAAAAAAAACGTCAGCGTAACGATAACGAATAAAGTGGCTACATTGAAGCTTAGTTTGCGACAAAAATATGAAAGCATCTCAAATTTTCCTTAAAGCTCATTTTCCATATCAAAATAAGCTTCCTTAAAATCGAGAAAGCCAAGCGGAGAAAAGTAGACGCCTTTAAGCTGGTGTTTTTTCACATAATTAAAGCTAGCATAAAAGAGCGGCGCTACTGGCATCTCAACGATCAGAAGTTGTTCAGCTTGTCTAAGTGTACTAAAGCGCTTGTCGCGCTGGATTTCTTGAGTTGATTTATTTAATAGCTCCACATATTTTGCATTTTCCCATTGGGTGTTGTTCGTGCTATTGCTTCGATATTGAAATAATTGCAAGAAATTCATCGGATCTTCGATGTCAGCAAACCATGATCCTAAACTCATTTGATAATCCTGCCGCGCTAACTTATCGTAGAAAACCTTTACCTCGCAATTTTCTAGTTTGACTTCGATGCCAAAGGCTTTTTTCCATTGCTGCTGCAGAGTCTGTGCTATCCTAGAGTTGCGCTCGTTTTGGGAATAACACAAAGCAATTGTAGGAAATTCATCTTTAGAGATTTTGAGTTCTTCAAGAGCATCTTGAAAAAGAGCCCATGCTTTAGGGATATCGTGATCCTCAAAATAAGGTTTATCCTGCAATCTTAATGAAGGAGGGACAATAGCTAATGCCGGAACCTGATTGCCCTGCAATACATGTCCCACCAGACTTTTGCGGTCTATTGCAAAAGTTAAAGCGCGTCGCAACTTGACATTTTGCAGAGGGGAAAGGGCGGTGTTAAAACGAATCCAATGCGTTCCAGCACCCGGCAAGATTTCAAGTTGACCTTGCGCCTTCAAAGTTTGAAGCGCATCGGCAGGGAGCGTTGAAGTAGGGGAGCCATGCCAATCCAGTTGTCCTGTTTGAAAGAGCTGCAAGCCGGTCGTTTCATCCACAACTTGCATCATAATTTTATCAAGCTTTACAGCGTGGGCATTCCAGTAAAGGGGATTTTTGATCGCGACAAATTCATTGTGATGTTTAAAACTCTGCATTTTAAAAGGTCCGTTGCTGACGAGATCTTTGGTTTGAGAGCCAGCTTCAACCCACTTTTTATTTACTGGCAGATAAAAATGGCTGGCAGCAAGATCGAGAAAATAGGGAACCGGGGATTCAAGTTCTACAGTCAAATCCTTAGGCGACAGAGCGTGGATACCGATTCCATCGAGCGATATTTTGCCCTCTTTGGCGGCTTTGGCTCCTTTAATGACATAGAGTTGATTGGCATTAGGCGCTACAATCTTAGGATCTAAAGTGCTCTTCCATGCAAATTCAAAGTCATAGGCAGAAACGGGTTCGCCATCTGACCATATGCTGGGACGAAGATGAAAAGTGTAAGTTTTATAGTCCGGTGAAATATCAACGCTTTCAGCTAAAGCAAAGGTTGCTTTGCCGTGAGCATTATAGCGCATCAATCCTTCATAGAGCATATGTATAGATGACACTGATACTAGATCGCGCACAAAACGAGGGTCAAAGGATTGCGGATCATCAGGAATACTGAGTCGCACTGTATGAGAGTTGTGATGGGATGAGGGCTTTTCATTGGAAAATTGACATCCTGACATTAAGAAGCAGTTGATAATCGCAAAAACCTGTAATAACCTCATTTTCATAGCCCATCCTTAGTAAAGTTAATGAAGTAAATCAGGGAGTCCTCTTTATGTCAAGATTACCCATCCCGCTAAATATATCTATATACTGCTCGTGCTTTGTTAACCTACGATTGCTTTCATTAATCTTGCCTGTCCTGTCGCTTGAGATCTTACAAAACCTGAAAAACATGAAGGAACGTCTGGGTCGCACAAGCTATGATTTTTTTACAGGATAAGCAGGATCGCGGGGCGGCAGGATGAGCAGGATGCTAGGAATAGCCTTATTTCCATTTAGTTTTAATATGCATGTTTTTTTTATTTGATTTTTATTGTTTTATCTGTTTTAATTTATTTAATTTATGAGGTTTTGTATGTCTTATGAAAGTTTTTTAGATAAAGTCGAACCGAAATTAAATTCGTTTGAAGAATGGGGAATGTATAATTGGATTCCTGTTTTCTCTCTTATTGTTGGGCCAACACGTGTTGTAGCAGGAACAACTCAATCTATTGCTGGCGCTGTCACCGGTACTTTTTTTCGATTGCAATATCAAGTAAACCGCAAAAATACCCAAGCTTTGTTGAGATCGCGATACAGTTTTGCCCATGTCAGACATGGCATTCAAAGTTCAACTGCGGCTGTCTTCACGACTTTATTTTCGAATCTTCCTCCCTTTTGCTTCATTTCTATCTTTGGGATGGCAATGGGCCGGGATCGTCCCTATCCTTTTAATGATTCGCTTAAATCCGCACGTAAATACGATCCCTCATGCATACGTCCATAAGACGCAGTATTTAACCTTATTTTGAGAATTGCTTCTTCATCCTGCCCATCCTGCCGCCCCGCGATCCTGCTTATCCTGTAAAAACAGTAATGAACGTCTGCATCTGCACAGGTTATTATTTTGTTACAGGATAAGCAGGATCGCGGAGCGGCAGGATGAGCAGG
>JABDEI010000095.1:8833-8992 GCA_013287145.1 Chlamydiota bacterium | reverse complement strand
CATGTTATATTAAAGCTCTGTTATTTATTAAAAAAAAGATGATTATATCATTTAATTTATTTAATCTCAAATTTTTTATAGTTTTGTAAATAAAAAATGCGCTTTTGATAATTAAAATAAATAAGTAATTTTTTGATTATAAAAATTTCTGTTCTTTTA
>JABDEI010000095.1:3278-8823 GCA_013287145.1 Chlamydiota bacterium | reverse complement strand
ATCCAAAGATCCTTCAAAGGCGCCAAATCCGATCTCGGTGCTCTTACACTAAAATTATAGAACCGCCAACAAGTGAGTGATCAAGATGTTTGATAAGTTTACCAATCGTGCCAAGCAAGTGATCAAGTTAGCTAAAAAAGAAGCTCAGCGCTTAAATCACAATTATTTAGGCACAGAGCATGTGCTACTCGGCCTTCTAAAGCTGGGACAAGGCGTCGCTGTCAACGTATTGCGCAATCTAAATATCGACTTTGAAACTGTGCGCAATGAAGTTGAAAAACTTGTTGGGTATGGTCCAGAGATACAAGTTTATGGCGATCCGGCTCTGACCGGAAAAGTAAAAAAAGTTTTTGAGTATGCTAATGAAGAAGCTGCCAACCTCAACCATAATTATGTGGGTACAGAACACCTGCTTTTAGGACTTTTGCGCCAAACAGATGGTGTTGCAGCTCAAGTCCTTGAAAATCTCAATGTCAATCTCAAGGAAGTCCGCAAAGAAGTCTTAAAAGAACTCGAAACCTTCAACTTGCAGCTTCCTCCTATCGGCGGCCCTAGCACTCCGCAAGGTGCCGGAGGGCCTGCAGGTGCAGGAGCTGGCGCAGGATCAGCCGGAGGTCAGCAAAAACCTTTTGAGAAGGGCAATAGCACCGGAACAGATAAGATGCCGGCCCTAAAGGCTTATGGACACGACTTAACAGAGATGTGCCGCGAAGGCAAGATGGATCCCGTCATTGGCCGTAAAGAGGAGGTCGAAAGGCTCATTCTGATCCTCTGCCGCCGCCGCAAAAATAACCCTGTTTTAGTCGGTGAAGCCGGCGTTGGTAAAACCGCCATCGTAGAAGGCCTTGCCCAAGCCATCGTCAAAGGGGAAGTCCCTGATAACTTACGCAAGAAGAAATTGATCACTCTTGACTTAGCTTTAATGATTGCGGGAACGAAGTATCGCGGCCAATTTGAAGAGCGCATTAAAGCTGTCATGGATGAGATCAAGAAAAACGGCAACGTGTTGCTTTTCATCGACGAGCTGCATACCATTGTCGGCGCAGGTGCAGCAGAAGGGGCTATCGATGCCTCCAATATCCTAAAGCCTGCGCTTTCACGCGGAGAGATTCAATGTATTGGCGCAACGACTATCGATGAATATCGCAAGCATATTGAAAAAGATGCTGCCTTAGAGCGCCGTTTTCAGAAAATCATGATTCAACCACCAAGCGTTGAGGAGACTATCGAGATCCTCAATGGCTTAAAGACCAAATATGAAGAGCATCATAAGTGCATTTACACTGCGCATTCATTGCGTGCAGCAGCAGTTCTTTCAGATCGCTATGTGCATGGACGCTTTCTACCTGATAAAGCCATCGATTTAATCGATGAAGCTGGCGCCAAGATGCGTATCGCTATGATGAATCAGCCGCAGGATATCAGCAAATATGAATCTGAAATCGAGGAGATACGCTTAGCCAAAGAAGAGGCCATCGGCAAACAAGAGTACGAAAAAGCTGCAAAATTGCGCGATAAGGAAAAAACCTCGAGGGAGCAGCTGCAGCAAATTCGATCCGAGTGGGAAATTAACAAAGAGGAACATGAAGTCATCGTTGAAGATGAAGATGTTGCTAACGTTGTTGCAAGACAAACAGGAATTCCTTTAAATCGCTTAACTGAAGGCGAGACTCAGAAAGTGCTCAAAATGGAGGAGCTTTTACACGGTAGCATCATCGGACAAGAAGAAGCTCTAAAAACAGTTTCCCGCGCTATCCGCCGCAGCCGTGCTGATATCAAAGATCCTAATCGACCGATCGGAGCTTTCTTATTCCTAGGGCCAACCGGCGTTGGAAAAACGCTCCTTGCCCGTCTGCTGGCGATTAACTTGTTCGGAGGAGAAGATGCTCTCATCCAGGTGGATATGTCGGAATACATGGAGAAGTTTGCTGTCAGCCGCATGACAGGATCGCCTCCGGGATATGTCGGCCACGAAGAGGGCGGCCAGCTTACGGAACAGGTGCGTCAACGCCCCTATTCTGTTGTTCTATTTGACGAGATTGAGAAAGCGCATCCGGATGTGATGGATCTTCTTCTCCAAATCCTGGAAGAAGGGCGCCTCACGGATTCATTTGGCCGCAAAATCGACTTCCGCAACACCATTATCATCATGACCTCAAACCTTGGGGCTGACTTAATTAAAAAGAGCACCGAGATCGGATTTGGCGCCTTTGAAGGATCTTTGGATTATGCACACATTAAAGAAAAGATTGAAGTCTCAGTAAAAAAACACTTCAAGCCGGAGTTCCTCAATCGCCTCAATGATATGGTGATCTTTAGACCGCTCAATCGCGACGCTTTGCTTAAAGTGATCGAGCTTGAAATTGCCAAGGTGCAGGGACGCCTTTTGCGCAGAGACCTCCACATTACGTTGGATGATAAAGCCAAAGGTTTTCTCGTCGACAAAGGCTTTCAGCCCGAAATGGGCGCACGCCCTTTGCGCCGCACAATCGAACAGTATCTGGAAGATCCGCTAGCAGAGAAAGTGCTAATGCATCCCGATGAAGGCAGGCGCTGCCTTGTTACCGTTGAAGGCGACCAGCTTGTTTTCATCGATCAAGAGATCATCCCTCACATCAAGAAAAACAGCGTACCCAAAGCAAACGCCGCTCCCGCAGCTTAAGGGAACGTCAATTCAAAAAAAATTAGGGCAAGTCAGCAAGACTTGCCCTTTTTTCAATAAACAGCTTTTTACCTGCGCCAAAAGTTACTGCCGTTTGCTTGCTGCACTCCACTACGAGTGCCTGGGACAACACGTGCTCCTTGCCTGTGGTCCGGTGAAACAAATACGGGAGTCTGAGGGTGTCTTGATGGAGTAGAATTGAATATAACAGGAGGCCTCGCATGTCTTGAAGGCGAGGAATTGACAACGATAGTAGGAGTTGGACGATGAGTGGTGACTACATAACTTGGTCTTGATGGTCTCCACGGTCTCCAACTCAGCCAAGAGGGCCTAGTTCTGTAGTGAAAGTTAAATCTGACTCCAGAACTATGTGTGATGGAAATAGTGACGATTGCACCAAAACCGACAAGAGCGCCAAAGGCAATCATGAAAGGAGACAGTGTTAAAACTCCTCCTAAGATGAGTGCGGCGGCAAAGACACCTAAGCAGGCTGCTGCAATGCTGCCGATAACTTTATCTTGAGTTGAAATTTCATTAGAATTTCGTTCATTGGAACAAGACGATGCTAGGGGCATCTCTTTTTGGGATATGGGAGGTGTATGCATTTTATTTTCCTTATTATTAGAATTTAGTTATTTACTGCTTCTACATATTCGAGAGTGTGGACATTGATGAGAATATTAGGCAAGGAAGCCGAGAATAAGCCATCGTTGACGCCAATGATAACAACATCGCCGCCATGCCAGTGAGCCATGATAGAAGCATCGAGTGCAGAAATGTTCCAAAGGGATCCATCATTTAAAATGATCTGATGAGTGTAATCATTTAATGCCGAGATCTGATAAGTATAAGCGCCCATATAAAAAGGCCCAAGGTTGAGATCGACGTCGATGCCTTCATAGGTGTTTTGGTTAGTCATGCGAAAGCGATAAGGTGAAAAAAGGTTATGATTAGGGGTAACGACGATGACATCTCCAGGAAACCAATGCGAGACAATATATCGATCAGCGAAGGGGACTGACCAGATGGAGCCATCTTGGATCTCAATAGAGTCGTTGAAAAATGAAATTGTCGCGATGGATTGAAAAGCAGCAGGGTGAGTCGTGAAGTGAAGGCTGCGCGCTTGCAAAGTGGCAGAATCTAGTTTTGCAATAGGGGCTGATTGGATTTGACTTTGGGAAGCGAGCTTCTTGACTTGAGCTTCTTGGTATTGAGCTAATTCGACAGTGCGATCGCCGCTAGAAACGCGTTCGTTTTTATTTTCCGTCTCTGTTGATGCTTGCGCGCCTGCTAAAAAAAGCTGTAGGGCACAAAAACAGCTAAGCAAAGGTAAAGAGAATCTATTCATATTGCCTCATGAAATTTTAAGTTTGTTAATCGTTCTTTCAATTAAATTAATTAAAGAGAATCGCAATTGTAAATTTAGAAGATTAAGACAATATAAAGATTTTAAAAGGAAATGAATAAGATTTCACAACCCATAGGGGTCAGGCTTGCAAGTTTGCAAGTTTGATTTGAAAAATTTTATATACCAGTGTAATGTGATAGAAAGTTTTTTAAAGGCAAAATATGGTTCGCAAGCCTCGCTATCATATCCCAGGAGCCTACTATCATGTCATGTTGAGAGGAAATAATGGCCAAAGCATCTTTTTGAACGATGCAGACCGCTGCCGCTTGTGCTTGCTGATTCAACAAGGTATAGAACGATATGGCCACCGCATTCATGCTTTTTGCTTCATGAGCAATCATATCCATCTCTTAGCACAAACAAGCCAGACACCGTCTGATCCCTATATACTTCCTGTTACCAACCCTTAAGCATTGATATCAATCTCGAATAATAGTTTTCGAATTCATCACTTTGGGGATGGCTTTTGGATAGATCTTCTTGCTGTATCTCTTCTGAAGGAGTATCTGATTCTATAAACGTAATATTTAATCTATTTATATAGTTAGCTTCTTGATATTTAACAGGTTGAAGACTTTCTATGATGATAGTATTTTCCCCTTCAATTAAATAACCAGTCAGATCAAGGCAAAAGGGATTCATTGACAGATTTTCAGTACTCTCCAAAAGAGTGCCACCATTTACAATAATTTTTACATTAGGTTTTGGGTTGCCTAAATGAGTTAAAAAAAGAAAAGGTATTCCGGTAACTTCAGAGCTTTTTGTAAAATTTATCTGGATAAACCCGTTTTGGATCATTCTACAGGTTGGATACCACATACTATAACACCAATGATAACAAGAATGTTGCTTAACCGTGTCGACATTTTCGGTTGATCTAATGCGTGATTTTGTGAGATCGACTGTATAGGAAACATCTGCCATCAGTGTCACTGAAAAACTTAGAACAAAAAATAATGCAATTAATATCTTTTTCATAAATTCCTTAAATATAATAATTAGTTTAATTGAACATTTATTTTTTATCAATAATTAAATAGGGGGCAGGCTTGCAAGTTTGATTTATATAGAAGAAGTGATAACACGATGATTTGTTTGAACGGCTGAAAGGAAAAACGTTCCAACTTGCAAACTTGCAAGCCTGACCCCTACTTCGGTAGGGGTCATTAGCACGGTAGGGGTCAGGCTTGCAAGTTTGCAAGTTTGATTTGAAAAATTTTATATACCAGTGTAATGTGATAGTAAATTTTTTAAAGGTGAAAAATGGTTCGCAAGCCTCGCTATCATATCCCAGGAGCCTACTATCATGTCATGTTAAGAGGAAATAATGGCCAAAGCATCTTTTTGAATGATGCAGACCGCTGCCGCTTGTGCTTACTGATTCAACAAGGTATAGAACGATATGGCCACCGCATTCATGCTTTTTGCTTCATGAGCAATCATATCCATCTCTTAGCACAAACAAGCCAGACACC
>JABDEI010000095.1:0-3178 GCA_013287145.1 Chlamydiota bacterium | reverse complement strand
ATTCAACAAGGTATAGAACGATATGGCCACCGCATTCATGCTTTTTGCTTCATGAGCAATCATATCCATCTCTTAGCACAAACAAGCCAGACACCTCTTTCCAAAATCGTACATAATCTAGCCTTTCGCTATAGTCAAGACTTCAATAAACGCTATGGTAAAATAGGACATCTTTTCCAAGGAAGATACAAGGCCATTCTTTTAGACGAAAAAGATTATTTCTTGAAATTGATACGCTACATACATATGAATCCAGTGCGAGCGAACATGGTAAAAGAGCCCTTAGATTATCATTGGAGTGGCCATAAAACCTATTTAGGGGAAGATGAAATTGCATGGCTGACTCATGAACCCGCTCTTGCCAAATTTGATCCGGTTCTGGGGAGAGCAAGAAAACTTTATAATGATTATATTTTGAAAAGAGCATCCCAAGAAGAGCTAGAGGAATTTAGGCGAGGTTTTAAAGATGGTCAAGTTTTGGGTAATGATAATTTTGCAGAGAATATAAGAGAAACTTATGGTCAGAAGATAGAATCCTTACTGCCACTACAGGTAATCATAGAAGCAACATGCTTAGTTTTTGCTATAGAAAATACGATGCTATCATCTCTTAGCCAATCAAGAAGGCTTTCTCTTGCAAGAGGAGCTATTGTTGCTCAGGCTCTCGAAAATGGAATGACGTTGAAGGATCTAGCGATAGCTTTCAAACGCGATGAAAGTACAATAAGTCGTTTGGGTAGCCGATTTCTCTCAAAATGTCATCAATGTGATGATATGAAAGAACAGTTTGAACGACTGAAAGAAAAAACTCTTCAACTTGCAAACTTGCAAGCCTGACCCCTACCGCTTACGGATCGGTTCTACAATGACCTTAAAGAGATATGGTGATGGCGAAGAATCGGTTTTTGCGGTTGTATTAGGCACCGTGCTCTTAATTCCTCCTACTACAAATCCAATGACTGTCGGTTTTTTGATAGAATCCAGCTTAAGGACATCATTGCTATACTTAGGAACATGTTTAAGCAAGATCACTTCGGCCTCAGAACCAAAAAGAAGAGGATTGCCTGCATTGACGGTTTTAGAACGAATAAGAGGGAATCCTCCGTTTTTCATAAAGTACTGGGTATAGTTTCCATGTTTATCAATCTGAATTGTTGTCGTTTGACTAATAAAGGGAATTCTATCATCCGTGCTGAATGTTAAGCCATTTCCTGTTTCTTCAAAAAAGCCGAAACTCATTCCTCCCAGCAATATGGTGTACATATCCCCGGTTTTTTTAGAAAACATTCCAAAAGTAGCGCAGTCATAGTTATTCATCCCTTGCTTAAAAGTTGAAGGAAGAGCTGGATCTGCCATTGAAGGGTGTCCTTTAGCAGTCACTTCGACGGGCACCGTCCAAACCCCACCTGTAAGCGTAAAAACACCGGAAAGAACTGCAAAGCTGCCGATAAGTTTTTTATTCACCTTGCTTACGATAGGCACGACGTTCAAATCTCTTCGACGAAAATCAGGATCGGGTATTGAGGGCAATGCATCTACCGGAGTAAATGAAAGAGTATCGCCATCATCATGGATATAAAAACGTCGAATTTGTTCGGTATACTGTTGAAATACCGGAGGTTGCTGTATGGGGTCATTATAGAATCCATTGAACTCGTGTCCCATAATCAACAATGTAGGGTGATTTTTGCCTGTTTGATTCATGTATCCACCAGTAACTTTGAAGGTGTCATCAAAGATTTGGCGAATATGTTCAGCAGCAGTTTCGCCATCGGATGGATTTGTCACCCAATGCATCAATCCTGGGATATCAATTGCTGTAAGAGCATTTTTTGTATTAAGTTCACCTGTGGCTGAGTCAACTCCGTAGCCGCCGGTGATATATAGCGTTTTGCCGGACTGATAACCTTGAGCAGCAGTTACTGATAGCAGGTCGACTTGTTCTTGGGTTAGCCCTGATTCTGGATCCAGTAACGAACGCGTGAAAGTTTTTTTCCTAGCAGGATCGATGACAAAAACGGTGGTATTCTGCAAGTTGGTAGGAAAGTTATCTGTGCTGTTCTCTACAAAGCCATGCAGACCATCTACTCTTCCGGTGATAAGCAGCCATTTATCATGATGTGTTGCATGAATATAAGATTGGACACCCATCGGCAGCTTAAAGTCAGCTTTTTTAAGTATGATGCGAAATGGCAAGGAGTGATCGGACTGAATTTCGCTGATTGTAGGCGTTTGATTGTCGGCTGAGATTGCAGGGCACCATCCCATGCCAACCATCAAAAGAAAGCAAGCTAATAAATGGGTGAACTTATTCATTTTCATTATTTTTCCGATTTAGATTAAGGCCAGTGAATATGGCACGGATTTTCTAACATAGCGCCTCAATATTTTTATTTACAACTTATTTTTATTTTTCTCACTCTCAGGGTAAGCGCTTTGCCTCTGTTTTGTAACGATCCTCAAGAAAATGCCAATTTTTGAGTCACGTTCGGTATAGATCGCCCAGCCATCATTTTATGATTATTTTTTAAGTCAATTAAAAAAAAGAAGATTTTCTAATTATTTTTATGTTTTTTATTAAAAATAATTAAAAAAAGGAGGATAATAATATATGAAGATAGTTTTGCAAAGGAGGGAGATAAATATATATTTTGATCATAATATTTTAATGAGGAGTCATTTATGAGTGATTTAGATCTTCAAGGAATAGGCGGTGTGCCCGAAATGCCGGAAATCAAACCAGATATGAATGCAAACAGATTGCAGCAAGCTGAAAATCAACTTCAGGGTGCTTTCGCGCGGATTCAAAAACTAGAAGTAGTACTTAAAGATCATCCAGAATTGTTGAAGTTACTTGAAAAAAGCGAAGGCTTAATCGAAATGAATTTTGTTAAGATTTTAGCCGCCAAATATCACCTTTCTAATAGCTCCGTCCTTAATATGATTAATGGTTTTGAAAATCTTCCCTTACAAATCAATAATTTTGATTCTCAGATTGCCAATGTGAACTCACAAATTAACAATTTAAACTCACAATTAGATAATATCACGGGTCAACTTAATAATGTCGATAGCCAAATCGCCAGCGACACAAGTCAACTGAATGCGGTTAATAGCCAAATAGCTAACGTAAATAGTCAGCTGGCCGATGTGAATAATCAAATTTCAGGTGTGAATA
>JABDEI010000094.1 GCA_013287145.1 Chlamydiota bacterium | reverse complement strand
GGCCTGGGAAAATGATAAATAAAAAAAGAGTTCTGTAAGAACGGCATAATTTTTGTGATTTCAAATCGTTTATAAATAAACACTTGTGTTAGCTTAACGCGTATGTGCTACGCAGTTTTTCTTTTTTAATCAATTTATCCGTATTTTGGTATTGTAAGGACGACTGAACTCATGAACATTTATCCTTTAGCTTTTAGCCTTTACGCTGTAGTCCCAAATGCGAAATGAGGTGTCATTAGAGACAGCAATAAGTTTTTTATCACAAAAGATAACATCCTTAGTGCCTCCTGTATTATCTGTTGACCCTTGTGCAAAGGTTTCTTGATTGGTTTTAAGATTTAAAAGGGAAATGAAAGTGGAATTTTTGAACCCTACAAAAAGTGTCCCTTTTTTATAGAATATGGCACTGATCTTATCATTTCTTCCGTCAAGACATTCTTCGAAAGTAAATACCTTGTTTAATCGCCCAGTGATAATATCGTAAATATGTAGATGTTTTGCAGTAGTGGTGATAAAAAGCTTCTTTCCATAAGCTCGCACACATGCCCCTTGGTAGATAAAAGAGATTTTTCCAATCAGCTCTTTTGTGGTAGCGTTCAAAATCAAAATTCCTTGAACGTTCCTTAAAATGAGTCGATCGCGATGCAATATTAACTCATTGAACTCACCATTTTTAGACGAGAGGCAAAATAGCAGTTTTTTTGTTCTCCAGTTCCAAACATAAATTTGATTTAGGCTATCCAAAGCAGCGATTTTCTCTTCATCCCAAGAAACCGTAATTAGGTGATGATGATGCTTTCGATTATATTTTTTTATATCAATTTTGTTTACAGTCAGGATCAACGGTTTATCACTTCCGCGCAAGTCATAGACATTGATGCTAAAATCAGGAGGGGTCGACAAAGAATTTGCTTGTTTTTGCTCATTGCAAGGAATTTTTTTTTCGATCGCTAGAATCTTATCATCATTTAGAAATGCCATTGGAAATCGTCGGTCAAAAAAATAACCTTCTTGAGATCTAATGTTTGTTATCTCTTCTCCTTTATGGTTGCAAAAAGCAATTCGATGAAGGTTCTCACTGTCTAAAACGAGATATCCATTTTTATGAAAGGCCATTTTAGAAGGTGGTGGTGTAATCTTTTGAGGGGCATTGAGACGATAATTCCAAACTCGAGGTGGAGAAGAATCTTGATGGATGCAAATGAGATCATTGCAGAATTCAATTTTCGATACATCAGAGTATGAAAAGCCTTTGGTTACTTCAAAAAAATGATATTTACGTTGAAACCAATTTTTTTCCTCTTCGACTAAAGAAGCATAAACTTTTTTCCACGTTTTATTTTTAATATCAACACAAGTGGTGTTTCCCCAATCACGCTGTACGAAATACTTCCATAATAGTGGAGCTTCACTAAGAATTTTCCATTTTTTGCACACTGTAGAAAGAGTGGGAATGGCTTTGAGATCTAGAAATGAAAAAGTCTGAATCCACAAATCATCATAAAGAGGTGATTTATGCTCAGTTGGATTCATATGTTGAGGCGTAGTTGAGTTATGCGTCGCTTAGCTTCAAGGATGTTTTCGCGATGGCCAAAGGCACTTATCCGAATAAATCCCTCTCCAGTAGAGCCAAAACCAGACCCTGGCGTCGTGACGATATGCGCCCTCTCAAGAAATTCCTGAAAGATATCCCAGGATTTCTTGCCTTTAAAACGCACCCAAAGATATGGTACATTATCGCCTGCATAGATTTCGCAATTTAAGGCTGAAAGCCCTTCCTTGACAATTTTGGCATTTTCCAAATAGTAATGTTGCAGGTAAGCAATCTCTTCAAGCCCCTTATCCTCCAAAACAGCGATGCCGCCTTTTTGCGCAATATTGGAAGCTCCATTGAATATTGTTGAGACTAGACGATGCCAATCTGCTTTTATGGAAGATCCATCTTCGTATGTCAATGCTTCGGAGACAACGGTCCAACCGAGCCGGATACCGGTAAAGCCCGCCAGTTTAGAGAAGGAGCCCGTTTCTAAGGCGACTTCTTTTGCGCCGGGAATTTCAAAAATGGACTTAGGCAAGTTTTTATCTTGAATGTAACTTGCATACGCCGAATCGAAGATAATGACTGAATGATTGGCCTTAGCAAATGCTACAAGGGCTTCAAGTTGTTCTCGCGTTGCTACAGCCCCTGTTGGATTATTTGGAGAACAGAAGTAGATGAGATCAGTTCTTGGGGCTTGGCGTAAATCAGGGAAAAAGTGATTCTCAGGGGTGCAGGGCAGATAGTTAATCTTTGTCAGCCCATGAAGGACACTTCCATCGACATAAACGGGATAGGCTGGATCTTGTACGGCGATAGTAACTTGCGGGCCAAATAAAGCTTGCAAGCGTCCAATGTCGCATTTGGCCCCATCTGAAATGTAGATTTCTTCAGCTTTGACGCGATTATGGTAAATTTTCTCAGCAATTTTTTGTCTAAGCTCTGCCAGGCCTTGCTCTGGACCATATCCTGAATATCCTTGGATTGTTCCAAGGCTCTTTGATGCATCAGTGAGGGCCAAAGCAATTGATGCAGCAATAGGCTCAGTTGTGTCTCCGATGCCTAAGCTAATTAACTTTGCGTCGGGATGCTTGGTTAAGAACTGCTGTTTGCGCAAATTAATTTCGGGAAAAAGATAGCGTGAGCTTAGTTTCCGAAAATTGTCATTTCGTTTGACCATATCTATGAGAGTGTATTGAAAGTTTTAATAGCCCTTAATGCCTTTAGATGACCAGGTTGCCAAAAATATTCAAAATTAGAAAGGATAAAGTCATTGCGTTTGTCAAAGTCGAGTAAGGTTGAGAAAATATTATGTGAGGATGTATAGTAATAATATGTGTGTGGGGGAAAACATCACAATTTACCAGGTGTTGCATAAATCGATTCCCCATCGGGGAAAACGCGGGTAGTATATGCAAAAAGGTATTGTGCCCCGTAGGGTCACAAGAAAATGAGTCGAAACGAATGTTTTTTACTCAGAGCATATCTTGCGACTCTAACGAGACGCCTGATTTTATTCAACATCACCCCTAGTTAAAACTCGGGGCTATGTGCGTCTTCCCCGATGGGGAATAGATTAAACGCCATTTTACGTTAAGGCTTTTTTATGGAAATAAAAAATAAAATTTATTCTGGAGTTTTTAGCAATAGATGTGTATTCGAGCCCTTTAGCAAAGAAACAGATAAAAATGCAAAAGGCAAAGAAGGAGTGCGATGTTATAGCGTTATCACCTCATTTTTTATTAAAATTTTTGGATTCCAAGATAAATTGATCAATATTAAGGGTAGTAATGGGAAAATTCTTCATCTCAATAAAAGAAGCCTTGATAATTGGTTGACAAGACACTTTAATTGTAAGACTTCGGGTATGTTTAAACAAAGCGATGAGTATGTAGAAGCAATTAAACTTGTCCTGATTAAGCAACAACAAAAAAAAACGACTCCGGCGCAAAAAGATATCGCAGCCCATCAAGCAATCACCACGCTTTTTGGCGGGGAAAAAGAATTTGAAAAACTTCCTATTTTGAATATCGGAGATCGAAAAGGGAAAACTGGCTATATTGATTTCATTGAACCTGGGGAAATGACAGCTCCTATCATGCGAGGTAAGGATTGTTTTGATAGAGAGTTTTTCCTAATTAGAGCGAAAAATAGCGAAAATGGAGAGCTTACCTGCATCGCATTTTTTGCAAGGGGTGAAGGACGGCACGGAACATGGGTCACAGGGCTAAAACAGGGATTAAAGCCTATCATGATTAACGATAGCTCCTTGGCTGGTGGGTTTGACGTTCAAGGAGGGGTTGTATTTAAAGAAGAAGGTTTTGAAATGCTAAAGCAGTTTATTGCAAATAAGACGTTAGGTAGCTGGAAGATCGAGTGATATTTTCGCTTGTCGATGAGGTGCAAGCCTGGTCCTTAATAAACACGAAAAAAAGATTTATATGGTTAACTATGTGTTGATAGCAGGTGCTGGATGGTCTTGTGCTATGACCTGGATCCAAAAAATTAACTGCGTAAAGCAATATGACAAAGCTTATGAAAAATGTTATTCTGCTGCCTTAGAAGTCTTTTCAGACCCTGATAATTATCTAAACCTACAAGACGCTCATGATCTATGCTCTAAGGAGTGGATTGTCGTCAAAAAATGCACCGAAGAAAACGTTTTCCCTTATGTGATCATAGGATTTACAATCATCTCAATGGGTTTGCTAAAAATTTATTTGGAAAGACGCTTAAGAGTAGAACCAAGACATTAATGTAGTAGAAGAGCACAGAAATTATAGAGATTTCTTTAGATAATAACACTTATGGCCTGTCTTTGGGCAATTTTCTAAAACACCAAAGATATCGTAACCCTGCTTAAGGTAAAAATCTTTTGCTTGGAAATCAAAAGTATACAAGTGAGCCAGCTTGGCGCCCTTTGCTTTTGCCTTTTGTTCAACTTTATTCAGTAACATGCTGCCTAAGCCTTTGTACCGATAACCTTCCTCAACAAAAAGCACCCCAATAGACAAAACTTCTTCAAGATAAAAACAACTTTTGATCCCGGCGATCGTCACATTTTCATCTTTAATGACGTAATTCATTGATATTTCAAGATGTTTGCCAGTAAATGATAGCTGGTTTCTATTAAAAGCATCGATTTTGGAATCGATCCAATGAAGCGCGCGCGTACGCTGTGGCGCGTCACTTTGATCCATTTCTCATCAATAGCGTCGTAGGGTTTATTGGTCCCGAATATCTCTACAATGGAAAACAAATTATCAGAGCTGGGCTTGAAGATCATTTTTGCGCCAAGATCATGGGACTGCCCATGGGATGCGATGCCTGCTATACAAATCACGCCGATGCCGATCAAGATGATATGGACACGCTTCTCACTCTTCTTGCAGCAGCAGGGTGTTCCTATGTGATGGGGGTTCCAGGAGCCGATGATATTATGTTGAGCTATCAAAGCACTTCATTTCACGATGCTTTATATGTACGCAAGATCTTGGGATTGAGGCCGGCGCCAGAATTTGAAGCGTGGCTGGACAATGTGGGATTGTGGAATTCAAAAAAAATTCAATTGAATACTAATGCTCATATCAGAGGGTGTTCAACGACAAAGATGTTAACACAGATTTCTTCTTATAAGGAATGATTATGAAC
Source organism: Chlamydiota bacterium (assembly GCA_013287145.1). Classification (GTDB taxonomy): domain Bacteria; phylum Chlamydiota; class Chlamydiia; order Chlamydiales; family Parachlamydiaceae; genus JABDEI01. The sequence continues at coordinate 3,844 of JABDEI010000094.1, read as the reverse complement.
TTATGGGAACAGCTTAAAGAGCATACACAAGCGCGCATTGGCTTACATCGCATTGGCCATTCGTTATCTACCGAAGATTTATTGGATTTTCAAATAGCACATGCCTTAGCACGCGATGCAGTTCAAGAAACTTGGAATGTGGCTGACTTTGAAAAGAAAATGAAGGCCTTAGGTGAGAAACCTATTAGGGTTGAGACTGCTATCAGCATACGCGAACAATATCTTAAATTCCCAACTTTAGGACGCGTCTTAACGACCAGTAGTCGCGATAAATTAATTAAATACAGTAAACGTCATCAAGTGGATATTGTTTTTATCATCACCGATGGACTTTCAGTGCCCGCGATTAATATGCATGCGATCCCTTTTTGGAAAACGCTGAAACCCCTTTTACAATCCAGTTTTGAGAAGTTGAAAATTGCGCTAGTTTTGGCTCCTTATGGACGCGTAGCCTTAAGTGACGGTGTTGGCAAAGCCTTAGGTGCTAAATTAAGTGTGATATTAGTTGGAGAGAGACCAGGATTAAGCTCGATCAATAGTCTTGGAATTTATCTGACCTATAATCCCAAGCCGGGCAATAGCGATGCCAATAGGAATTGCATTTCCAACGTGCACCCTCCAGAAGGATTGTCTTATGCGATAGCCGCAGAAAAATTGATGTTTCTAATTACCGAGAGCTTGCGCTTAAAGCTTTCAGGAACTCAACTCAAAGAAGAAGCGTGTCATCTCATTGCCGAGACACGTCTAAGGCGAGGCCTTGGAATGTAATATTGCCACTATCATACATTTGATAGTGGCACAGCCATTATTTTGCTAAATTAGCTCGATACAAGCGAATTTCTTCAAGCATCAAAGCTTGGCTGAATAATAGCCGAGCTTCTCGGATATCTTGGTCGGCATTTGTCGTATTTTGCAACAAGACTAACATCTGTGTAAGAGGTATGATGATAGAGTCAGACTGGTTAGCGCTTGATGTTAAGCGTTGATTCTCGCGTGAAAGAGCTAAGTTAATCAGATCATAGACGCGCTTGCCTTGCCAGCTTTCGGCGTAAGGTAATGTACTCTGATAAGATACTGCCTGTTTTTGTTGCCATATTTTTTGAGCCATTTGAAGTGCTGCATCGAAATCTACCTGCTCGACACTATTAATTTCTTGTTGCAAAGCTGTGTTATGCATATCTGAGATTTTAGGAATAGGCGTCTTCTGTGCTGTAAAACTTAGGCAGCATACGCCCATAATCAAAAATAATTTTAATTTTTTCATACAACATTCCTTTAACGTTAAGTATCAAGATACCTAACTTCTATAGCTTAAATAATGATAATGCCGCATATAAAAAATTTTTCCGACCTAGTGAGGAGGTTTAAATTGAGGCCTTAGGCCAGACGAAGGCCCTTAATTGGATTTTCTTTAACTGCTTGTTTTACAGCCAAAAGATCTTTTTGCGAAAGGCTGATATTTAGAGCATCCAAATTTTCTTTAAGGTACTCAAGGCGCTTGGTCCCTGGGATTGGAATGATGTCCTCTCCTTGGGCTATGAGCCATGCTAGAGAGAGTTGTGCTGTAGTGCAATGCTTCTCTTTAGCAATGGCTCCAAGTACATTAACAAGGCGTAAATTATTTTCAAAAACATCTGGTTGGAACTGGGGAGCAATGCTACGAACATCAAATGTTTCACTTTTAAACATATCAGGGTTTTTTAGTTTTCCGGAAAGAAGTCCCCTTAAAATTGGAGAATAGGCAACAAAAGCTATTCCCAGTCTTCTGCAAGTAGGCAATACAGCCTCAGCTTCTGTGTGATTGACAATCGAATACTCTGATTGTAGAGCAACAAGCTTGTCGCCTAATACGAGATGGGCCCTTTCGAGAATTTCTCCATCCACTTCTGACAAACCAACATATTGAATTTTTCCTGCATCGATAAGTTTGCGCATTGCTTGCATAGACTCTTCGATAGGTACTGTAGGGTTGTAGCGGTGTAAAAAATATACGTCTATCGTCTCTATTCCAAGTCGTTTTAAGCTGGCGTCGCAGGATTTTAGAATATATTCCGGTGTGTTTTGTATTTTGAGCTCGTTTCCATTCCATTCAATACCGCATTTTGAGGAAATGATTATGTTATTTCGAATGTTTTTAATCGCTTTTCCTAAAAGGACTTCATTAGCTCCGTTACCGTACATGTCAGATGTATCAAAGAAGTTAACTCCATCTTTATGAGCTTGATGAATGACTTGAATGGCTAAGTCTTCATTCGTGGGACCATAAAACACCGACATCCCCATGCAGCCTAATCCTAGGGCGGATACCTTGGGGCCTTTTTTACCTAATTGTCTTAATTTCATGTCCTCTCACCTTCAAAATCGTAAGGATTTCCTATTTTATTAAAAACTTCATTAATTTCTGTAATCAAATCGCTCTCATTGAAGCGAAGAATAACAATTGCCGTAAAAATTTCTGATGTTTCCATTTTGATAATTAGACGCAAAATCGAAGCTCTTTTTTGCGCAGAAATAATGATATCGACTGCATGAACGCTCCAGCAGCCTTGATTTACATTAACTGAAAGCAGATCTGCAACAAAATCATCCCGATTTTCAGTGTAAAGATTTCCGTTGAAGATTTTTTTGCAATCTTGATTTAACAGAGTTGCTGCTACTTCTGCATGAGAAAAAAATTCTCCTCCGCCGATGCTATTGATGAAATCGAGATAGCGGCAGGTGACATCTTGCAATCTCGTTTCAGTTTCTTCTTGAAGTAGGAATGCTTGAATTTTATCGGGCTGAATTTCCCATGCACTGCAATGGATCACAATAGGCAATAAGCAAGAAATTGCAAAATAAAACATCTTTAGCATAAATTTTCCAAATCAAAAAAGCCCGTGAGAATAATTTTTGAAGCTCAAAAACTAACTAAAGTTAGCTTTTTAGCCAACTAATTTCTTAAAAAATAGCAACACGTCAGCTTTGTTTACAAAATTAGCTTAGTGCAAGCCAAAGGGAACTTTCGCACTCTCAAATATTCTTGGGACCATAAATTGTGTGCTAAACACCACGTGATATGCTAGTTTGGTGAATGTCCACTCATAGATTCCTTTCTGTCGCCGCAGACGCGGCTCTTGTTTGATTGAATTTTGACCACAGGCTCACGCCTGTGGCTACATGCTGTCGCCGCATTCGCGGCTAAATTGTTGATTTAGCAATATTTTGGGATGCAGAAAATTTCTATTGGCAACTGCCAGAAGAACAAGCAGGAGAATCCCAGATGAAAAATTGATAAAATCAATTCAGTCTACCATCCTAACAAACTTTTTGAACGAGTTTGTTAGAGCCGCGAATGCGGCGGCAGCATATAGCCACAGGCGTGAGCCTGTGGTCAAATTGCAATCGAGAATTTTAGCCGCGAATGCGGCGGCAGCATATAGCCACAGGCGTGAGCCTGTGGTCAAATATGCAATCGAGAATTTTAGCCGCGAATGCGGCGGCAGCATATAGCCACAGGCGTGAGCCTGTGGTCAAATTGCAATCGAGAATTTTAGCCGCGAATGCGGCGACAGCATGTAGCCACAGGCGAGAGCCTGTGGTCAAATATGCAATCGAGAATTTAGCCGCGAATGCGGCGACAGCATATAGCCACAGGCGTGAGCCTGTGGTCAAATTGCAATCGAGAATTTTAGCCGCGAATGCGGCGACAGCATATAGCCACAGGCGTGAGCCTGTGGTCAAATATGCAATCGAGAATTTTAGCCGCGAATGCGGCGACAGCATATAGCCACAGGCGTGAGCCTGTGGTCAAATATGCAATCGAGAATTTTAGCCGCGAATGCGGCGACAGCATATAGCCACA
>JABDEI010000093.1:8209-9150 GCA_013287145.1 Chlamydiota bacterium | reverse complement strand
CTAGAGGAATTTCAAATCCCGAAAGAGGCCTTAGAGAAACTCAAAGATCCAGCTTATCTGCGCAAACAAGTCGAAGAGGGAAAAACATTTCAAGAGATTCTCGGATACAATCACGAGACAATGAATAAGTTTTACATGGCAGCAAGGCAGCTTTTTCAAAAGCAAGAATACCTTGCCGCTACGGATGCCTTCATTTTCTTAAGCACCCTCAATCCATTTGTCTCAACCTATTGGTTAGGCTTAGGAATGTCCCAGCAGCTTGAAGAAGATTATCGTTGCGCGTTATTATCCTATGGAATGTCCATCCTTACCGATGTTAAAAACCCATTGCCTCATTATCACTCAGCTTTTTGCTATAAAGCCCTTGGAGAAAATGCGAATGCTCTCACAGCTTTAGATCTCGCCATAGCAGGCTGCGCCGACATAGAAGATTATGGTTGGTTGAAGCAGCACTCCCAAAAAGCTAAAAACCTTCTGCAAAAACCCTAAAACCTCTATAGCACTCCATTTCCACCTGTCTTTTCCCGGGCCTCTCGCTTTCGCTTCGGTCAATGTCGTCAACTTTAAAAAAATATACAGCTTATCTAGCCTTCAGTCGCCCTTCGCATCCGCTCTGGGCTCTATCCCTTTGTTTTAAACCCAGCGTTCCATCGCGCAAAGCGCTCAGTCACGCTGGGCTGTGATCGCGTCGTCCTTCGTTTTCACTCCGGACTTAGGACAAAAAGACGTTAATAATGCCCTAGAGCCCGTAACCATTTTTCAAATGCCTGAAGGGCGAACTGCCCTGTCGGGAGCCGAGAGAGCCCCCGGAGGGAGATCGGCCAATCACAATAATTATACAAATTATTTAAGATATAAGAGATAACGACACCGACGACCCATGGGACTTTGACGTATAAATTTTTTTCTCAGATAAGAATTTTTCAATATCTTCTTTCGAT
>JABDEI010000093.1:0-8180 GCA_013287145.1 Chlamydiota bacterium | reverse complement strand
CTTATATCTTAAATAATTTGTATAATTATTGTGATTGGCCGATCTCCCTTATTTGATTACATTTTTTTGTAAGCTCGTAAAGGAAATCTACTTTTACAATTTCATTATCAGAAATTTTTATCGACTTAAGTTGTGGGAATTTTTCTATAATAGATATTAAATTTTGATGAATTTGATATCCGCAAATATTAAAGACTTCAATGGATCCGGCTTTAACATTGTCTAAATATTTTGAATTGCCAAGTGGTGAGTTGCAATAATGAGCTTTAAGAGTTAATGATTTTAGATTAGGGCATTTATCCAAAATAGATGCGAAACCGCCTTTGTCTAAATTTTCCACATCTTTTAAGTTAAGCTCTTTAAGTTGAATGCAATTATTTAAAAGAGCTGCTATTTCTTTGTCTGATAGTGAATTTCCCTCAATGTTGAATTGTTGTAGGTTTGGAAATCCTTCCATCATAGTTTTTAGAATTAAAGGGCGTTGTTTAAATGTTTTTACATCGGTTTCATAGCCATAACTAAATTGTAAATAGAGATTGTTAATTGGAATTTTCAATTGGTTAAATATTCGTCCGACTTTTATCAATCCATCAAGAACAAAATCCGACGAGATTTTAATATTAAGATCCTTAAACCCTTCCGAAGAAATGCTAAGCCTTCGGGAATAATCTTCAGGGTCGCACTTATATATTTTTTTCAAAAGCTCTTGATATAAGTCTTTATAATCATTCTTTATTGCGAGTTCTAACAAATTGAGTAAATCCTCATCCTCGATCTCTACTTTACCAAACAATGTTGCAATTGCCCCGGCATTCATCCGCCATTCACAAAATTTTTCTAATATTTCACTTCCTATTTCCGATGTTAACTCTTTTTGAAAAGAAGAGTTTCCCTCGATGATGCTCATAATTATTTCAAGCATTTTGAAAGAAACTGTCGGAAAATTAACAATATTTTGATTTGATTCTTTAAAGGGACCAGTAAACATCTTATGAAAAAAAGGACTTTGAGCGGCGATTAAGATTTTATGTGTGGAAATTAATTCGTTGGAATCACTTTTGAAGGAAATTTTACTTAAGCAATTTTTTCCTCTTTTACAAAGTTCTCTTATCTTCAATAGCGATATTTCTCCACTAAAAGCAGCTTTTTCTAAAATTTCAATGAATTTAGTTAAGACATTGATGTTATCTTCCAGTCTATATTTCCACGCAATATCAAGAAAAAGAGTTTCTACCTCAGCAAGAGAAAAATCTCCTCGCTCTAAACCATCAATAAAGTCTTTTTGGGTTTGATATCCCTCAAGCTTTTTTACTAAAAAAGAAGGGATTTTAGAGAATTTTAATTCACTAATGTTATACAAGTGCTGAATGTTAGAGGTGATTTTTATATTTTTATCAACATTCATTGATTTTCCAATATCAGAATTATTGGAATTTTTTGTTAAGGGTTCAGCGATTAAGATTGTTTTTTTTAATAATTTGTGATTTGTTTTTGGCGCTGATTCTACAGAGATATCAGTTTCTACCTTATCTTTTTTTTCAAAACTATCATGCCTGTTTAATTCTTTTGTTAAAGCACTGTTAGGTACATCATTTGTTACACTAAACCTAGATGATATCTGCTTTATTGATACTGCCGAAACGTTCTCATTAGAAACTATTTGATTAGAGTTATTGCCGAATTTTTTCTCTTGTTGGCTCTTTATCTTTTCTTCCCAAAGCTGTTTTTTTTCCAAATAATTTCCTGAAATACTCATCTTGACACTCTTGTGTTATTATTAATATAAAGTATAAACAAATTTGTAATTTAATTCAATTAAATGTATGAAATGTTTTGTGAAAAGTATAAATTTAGACTTTTTATATATAAAATTAAATTTTAAGGAGAAAGCGGGAAAAGCCATGAGTGATAAGGGGATGATAGGATATAACAGCGACGTGATTCAACGTCTTTAGAGGCGGGGGGATAAAATGACGCCGCGCGCTTCAATTTCCGTGCGCAAGGTTGGGACGTCAACATAGAGTTTGGCATCGATGCCAAGAGTTTGCGCAGCTTCGATATATTCTTCGATATCGTCGACATAAAAGCATTCGTTAGGAAGGCAGTTTGCCGCGTTAAGAGCGATTTCATAGAAGCCGCGGGCAGGTTTTCGAATGCCGATTTTATACGATAATATGAAATCATCAAAATAGTTGAAGATGCTGTAGTGGTGCCGGAAGTAATTATAGTGAATTTCACAAGTGTTTGAAATCGCGATGAGGTGGATTCCGGCGTCGACTAAGTCTTCAATAATGGGAAATATCTGCACATTCGGTTCGAAAATATCAGCAACAGCCTGATAAAATTGATCTCTAGTAAAGGTCTTTTTACTTAAAGAAACAAAGTGCTGATAAACATCTTCAGTTGAGACATCTCCTTGCTCGTACCGAACTCCAAGGCCATTTTCAATGAGTTCTTTATACACTTCTTCTTTGCTTATGCCGCAGACGTCAGCGATCTGCTGATACATTTTATCAAAGCTAAAGAAAAGAATGACATTGCCGATATCAAAGAACATGACTTCCATTAGGGATCGCTCATATTGTCGCGAGAAATCAGCCAAAATGCAATTTCCGGGTGTTTGTTCTTGACTTTGTCTGCCCAACTCTGAGCTTCTTCAACAGAGGGGAATAACATGGCAGCAGTAGCTAAACCATCAGCCAGGGCACAGTTACCGGCAATGACGCTAACACTAGCTATAGTTTTCTGATCGGCAACCAAAGGACGGGCCGTTTTTGGATCCACGATATGAAAATAGGTGATTAAACCCTCATCTTGATTTTTTTTAGCATGCGGTATGGTCCAATTCTGCAAATAGTCTCCGCTAGTGGCTATGGCTTGATCTTTTAACCCAAGCGTAGCTACGGCATGTTCAGGATTTGTATCGCCTAAGCGGCTTATGAAGATAGTCCAAGGACGTTGATCTGGATGCTGACCATTAGCGCGGATTTCTCCTCCCCATTCGACATATACATCAGAGTATCCGGCATCGTTCAATCTCTCGACCAGAAGGTCGACGCAATAGCCTTTAGCTATGCCTCCAAGATCCAAGCTTGTTTGATCATGATCCTTAACAAACAAACCTTCTGCAAAGTGGATTTTGTTCCATCCGATAACGTCAGAAACATCTGCAACTTCTTTATCGCTTGGCGTATGTCCCTGTTCCAGGGCATTTTTCCAAAGCTTCTGCGCGGGTTCAATTGTTGGATCGAAGCGTCCTTCACTTAGCTCAACGATTTGTTGTGTGAATGTAAGAAAATTCTGAAGTTCGGAAGAAATCGTTGCAGGAACATTTGCTTTAAGGCGATTGATACGCGATATTTCTGAATCGGGATTCCATTTGTTAAACACCGCATCGATTTCTTGAAAGGCGCCGGCGATAATTTTCTCAATCCTAATTTGGCTCTCTTTTGTCAGAGGATGACCTATGATGATTTTATATTCAATCGTCATAGCCGTGCCACCAAAAGTTGTGACATTCTCTTTTTTTTGTTGGCATCCTACAAGCAGGATCATCAAGATGGCAATGATGGCTTTCATATTTGCTTTGCCTCCAAACGTTTTTTATAACTAAGAAGGGTATTGCTTAGCAACATAGCAATTGTCATAGGACCCACTCCTCCAGGAACCGGCGTGATATAAGAACATTTGCTTTTAACGTTTTCAAAGTCAACATCGCCGACAATTTGATAGCCATTATTGCGTGATGGATTTTTCACTCGGTTGATGCCTACATCGATGACAACTGCGCCTTCTTTTACCATGTCTGCCGTGATGAAATTAGGCTGTCCTATCGCTACAATGATAATATCTGCTAACTTGGCAAATTCTTTAATGTTAGTCGATTGTCGATGAGCGATTGTAACGGTTGCGTTGCCGCTAGGCGAGCTTTGCATAAGCATTGCCGCCATGGGTTTTCCAACGATATTACTGCGTCCAATGATTAAAACATGCTTTCCGGTCACTTCGATGGAGTAGCGCTCGAGCAAGACTTTCACTCCTAAGGGTGTACAGGGAAAAAAAACGTCTGTTTCACCAGTCAGCATCTTGCCGACATTAGTCGGATGAAATCCATCGACATCTTTGTTCGGATCGATATGCTCGGTGATCTTGAAGGGATTGATATGATTTGGCAAGGGGAGTTGTATAAGGATCCCATCAATAGAAGTGTCTTTGTTCAATGCTTCAATTTCTTGCAAGAGTTCGCTTTCTGTAGTTGTTGGAGATAACGTTCGGACAATTGAGCGGATACCTACATCGGCACATGCTTGAGCCTTGCGATTGACATAGATTTGCGATGGAGGATGATCCCCAACGAGAAGAACAGCGAGGCAGGGCGGCCGTCCTTGAATCTTAGCTATCTCCGCTCTCATCTCGGCCTGAATTTGGTCTGCTATGGCTTTGCCATCAATAATCATTGCATCTGTCTTTAGAAGGTGTCTTTTCAGACACCTTCTTATATTATCTTGTGTAAGAGCTACAAAATTTATCAATTCAGCCATATAAAAAGCAATAACACAGAACCTAGCCGCATGTGGGATATTCTGAGCGTGCCGCTAATGATAAAACGATCCACGACCAACCGGACAAGATAAGGTCGATTCCAATGAAAAGACCAATTACCCATAGACCGGATAATGGCCAATCAGAGTAAATCAATGCTCCCAAAAGAAAAGTGATCAATCCGTTGAAAAAAAACCATCCCCAATTTTCGAAGCGGATCAACAAAGCGGCAATCATTCGAAATAAACCCGCAATAAAGCAAAATGCTGCAATCCACAAAGTCAAGCTAATTGCAGTAAGGGTAGGCTTGGCCACACATAAAAACCCTGTGACGAGGTAGAGGATTCCAAGGAGTAGTGAAAGGAATAAACCGCTCCATTTTCTGGCCAGAAAAGATTGGACGATTTGAATCACGCCTGCGCACAGTAGAAAAATACCAAAGATAATGATTGAAAACACTGTGGCATAATAAGATGAGCCGATGATTGCAGCTCCTAAAATGACAAGCAGCAATCCGAGAGCTAAAAACCATCCCCAATTTTTTCTAACTTCATCAATTCTGCCAAAAGATGTACTAAGCCGATTTTCCATAAACCCTCCTGTTATTTAAAATTTCATGGATATACAAAAATGGGATTATATTCAAAAACTAATTATGTAATCCTTGGAAAAAGAAAAGACTAGATAAGAACGCGGTTCTCGTTGAAGTTGCTCAACTATTGGAAGAACAGTTGTCTAGCAGCACTCAATGGCATGATTTTTTTTGCCTTGGCCACAGGACATTAAAACAAATTTTACACCACAGAGAGCGACAGGGAGAAGAAGAAAGGATGAAGGATGAATGAAAAACAAATTCGATTTAATTTATTCATTTTTCCTTTTTTATTATTTCTCTCTGTAGCTCTCCGTGCTCTCTGTGGTGTAAAATTTGTTTTAATGTCCATCGCTCTGGGTTTCTACCAAAAATCGTGGATTTTAAGGCAAAATTACTATAACTTAGTCTTTTTGACGGTTTATTATGAATAAAAAATATAAACAAAATTTTCTTCGCGCAGGCAACCTTGCTAAGCAAGTGCGCGATTTTGGAAAATCTCTGATAAAAAAAGATGCGTCATACAACGAGATCATCGCAAAAATCAATCAAAAGATTGGCGAACTTGGTGCCCTAGCCGCCTTTCCCCCACAAATTGCCCTTGACGAGGTGGCAGCACATTTTTTGCCCCAGCCAAACGAAGATATTATTTTGACAAATCAAGTCGTCAAACTTGATATCGGAGTATGTTATCAGGGAGCAATTGGGGATTGCGCTGTGACAATTGACCTATCGGGGAAACATCAGACGCTCATCGATGCTGCAGAGGCTGCGTTAAAAGCTGCGGAACAAAGTATCAAAGTTGGTCAACCCATCAGCGAAATTGGACAAATTATCGAAAGCGCGATCGCATCGTTCGGTTTGGCATCCATAAAGAATCTCTCAGGCCATGGACTTGGATTGTATCAGATCCATACCTCTCCACTCATTCCTAATTATAACGATAATAGCAAAGGAGTCATCAAAGCGGGGATGACGTTTGCTATAGAACCTTTTGCAACAACAGGTAAAGGTTTTGTTTATGAATCGGGAATCCCATCAATCTTTTCTTTAGCTGCTGTGCGACCAGTTCACTCCGAGGCAGCACGCACACTTTTAAGCAAAATCAAATCTTTTAAGGCTTTGCCTTTTGCTATCCATGATCTTCTAAGTGATGAATTGCCTTTTCAAACGATTAAGCCTGCGCTAAATGAGCTTCTTAAAGCAGGCATCATCGTAGGTTATGCTCCCCTGATTGAAAAAACCCATGGCATCGTAGCTCAGGCTGAAAATTCTATCCTTGTCGATGAGAAGGGTAACGTCTTTATCTCAACTCGATAGACGTTTATGAATTAATATATCCAGCGACTATCTGCTTCACTAAAATATTCTCTTTCTCTATTTTCAACTCATTATCCGGGAGAAAGAACAATGCTTGAGCATAAAAAAGCCCCATTGCTTCCTAAAGTTAGGTTTATTTATCGTCTGATATTTAGCGTCTGCATCGGCATTATCTTGATTTTGATTGCTTTAGCTATCGGCATGGTGGGTTATCACCATTATGAAAAAATGACTTGGATCGATGCCTTTGCTAATGCCTCCATGATTCTTTCCGGTATGGGACCCCTAACCCCGTTGCAAACTTATGGAGGTAAATTATTTGCCGGCATTTATGCCCTATTCAGCGGCCTTGCCTTCATCTTTATTGTTGGTGTGATTTTAGCACCAGTTGTTCATCGCATTTTCCATAAATTCCATCTTGCAGAGGAGATGCGGGATCGCGAACAAAAATGATGATAACGCTTATTTGACAAAAAAGCTTTTTCCTTCTTTACTAGTCAAAACATCCCAAAGGAAAGAAAACATGCTTAAATACAGTGCCGCGATTTTGATGCTATTCACATTGACATGCTGCTCCACCTCCCAAGAAATCATCGGGTCAGGAAAAATTGTTAACGAAAAGAGAAGCGTTAGAGGCTTTAACAAGGTTGTTGTTAGCGGAACTGCCAATGTTTATCTTTCTCAAACAGATGAGGAGTCATTAACCATTGTAGCTGATGATAACATCATTAATTACATCTCTTCTGAAGTCGGTGGGGATACACTCCATATCGATCAAAAGATGTCTAGCAATATGCGCCTTGTCAAAACAAGTAAACCAATCAATTACTACATCACGGTAAAAGATTTAAAAGAAATAAGCTTATTGGGTTCTGGCAATGTCGCTACTCAAGGGCCATTAAACGTCAAAGATATTTCCATAACAATCAACGGTGCCGTCACAGGCAATGTTGAGGTCAATGCGCATCGCGTAACCACCGATCTTTCCGGAAGTGCCGAATTTACCATAAAAGGACAGGCCGATAGCCAAGAGATCAATATCAGCGGAACCGGCAATTATAATGGCGCCGGCCTCATTTGCAAAATAGCTCGTGTTGATGTGAGCGGCCTTGGCAAAGTTGTTGTCAATGCAGAGGATAACCTCATCGTTCGCATTTCAGGGGCGGGATCGATTTTCTATATTGGCAAACCAAAAGTTCAAGAAACTATTTCCGGTTCTGGAAGATTGGAGCAAATCGAGAAAAAGGAGAAATAGTTTCATGGCAGGCACAACATTTGCCAAGATTGTTCAACCTTACCTTTATGATATCGCTGCTTATCAAAAGGGGAGGCCTTCTTATCCTAAGGAAGCCTTTGATTTTCTTTTGGAGTCCTTGCAAGTCTTTGATCATGCAACTGTTGTAGATCTAGCGGCAGGAACCGGAAAAGCTACCGAACATCTATTGAGAACAAAAGCGCATATCATTGCGATTGAACCTTTGCGGGAAATGAGAAAATTTTATTCTGAAAAATATCCTCAAATAGATTTACGCGATGGGTTTGCCGAAGAAATTCCCTTGGAAGATGCAAGCGCAGATAGTGTGATCATTGGCGGAGCTTTTCATCTTTTTGATGGAATCGCTGCCCTGAAAGAAATATGGCGTGTTCTTAAGCCAGGGGGCAGCTTAGGAATGATCTGGAATCTTCGTGATAAAAGCGAAAGTTGGGTCTCTGAACTTATGCGTAT
>JABDEI010000092.1 GCA_013287145.1 Chlamydiota bacterium | reverse complement strand
GTTTGAGGAAACACCCATTGAGCGAGAAAAATTCTTAATAATTGTAAAGCGATCATGATCCAATAAGGGGGGTCAAGACGAACTGAACGGCGCAGAGCAAAACTTCCTACATATTGTAAATTGACAAAAGCATTGCGTAAACTATAAGCGATAACGAAGCCGCTAAGGACAAAAAAGGGCATGACACAATAGGCAAAGGCTCTCAGAGCAATATCGATGTATTCAGGGATTTGATTAAGAAGTGATAGGCGCAATGAAAGCCAGACGTGACAGATAATCACACCTAATGCAGATAATCCTCTCAGAGCATCTAAAAAAAGAAATCTTTCAGGCTGTTGTGAATCGGTATTGTTTGTGGGCACGCTACTCTCGTGTTAATAAAGCAAGCAACATTGAATAAAAAAATATTTTTGGTCAATTGTAAGATATGATAAATGAAACCTTGAGTCAAAAAATTTAAGGAGCAATCGACCCTAAATTTAAATTTGACAGTTGAAGGATATTTGACATCTACGATAAAATGATGTTCCTATGGATCATCCAATCATCACAATAAGTTAGGTCACGCCAACTGCGTTCGGAGGCAGTGACCACTCTCCGCAAAAGAACGCGAGCTTTTGAGGCTTTCTTCATGTCCTCAACGTATCGCCATTCTTGTCGTTCGTGCACTACACCATGCCCTTAAATCTCTATCTTCTTTGCAGAGCCATTTTTGCTCACTGCAAAGACATATTGGCAGGGCAAAGGTCATTCTATCGAGATCTCTATTTTGAGTTACGGAGACATATTTATGATGTCCAGATTAAATTTTATTACGATCCTATTTATTGGATTTGTCGATTATTTAGGCATCGGGCTTGTTTATCCTGTTTTTGCCGCCCTGCTTTTTGATCTTAATGATCCGATCATTCCAGAAGGCTATTCTTCGGCTTACCGAGGAGCTATGCTGGGAATATTAATCGGCTTAACGCCGATCACGCAATTTTTCTGTTCCCCGATTTTAGGGGTGTTTTCTGATTTGAAAGGACGTAGAAAAACTTTGCTTTATGGCACAGCCGTTGGCTGCTTAGGTTATTTTTTGGCGGTGATGGGCGTCTGGTTGCATTCCCTGAGCCTGCTTTTTGTGTATCGGATCTTGGTCGGCATCTCTGAAGGCACCGTGGCTGTCGCCCAAGCGATGATAGCAGACATCAGCACAGAGAAGAACAAAGCCAGGCGATTTGCTCTTTATAGCGCCAGCTTAGGCTTCGGCTTTACGGTAGGTCCGTTCTTAGGAGGAAAACTAGCCGATCCTACAGTAGCAAGTTGGTGCGGCTATGCTATGCCATTTATAGCAGCCAATTGCATGTGCTTGATCAACTTTTTGATGATTTTGTGTAAATTTCCCGAAACGCATAAAGTGCGGGAAAATAGCGCATTCAATCTTGTGGATGGGTTTAGGAACATCGCTAAAGTCTTTTTATGGAATAAGCTGCGCTGGCTGTTTTTCGCAACTTTTGCGTTTTCTTTCGGCTGGTCTTTTTTCAATGAGTTTATTCCTGTATTGCTGCGCGAGCGCTTTGGGTTTAGTCCGGGCGATATCGGCAACTACTATGCCTATGGCGGAGCGTGGTATGCTCTTAGCGCAGGCATTGCTACAGCGCCTCTTTTGAAATACTTTGCGCCGGAAAAGATCGTTGTGAAGGCGTTAATAGGGTGTGCAGCTTGCATGCTCGTGTTCATTGTCATTCATGACGCTCAATATATCTGGTGGATATTACCTCCCTTCATGTATTGGCTAGCAGTTACATATCCGACTACGATCGCTATCGTGTCGAATCATGCAACGAGCGAAAACCAAGGAGAAGTGCTAGGTGTTTATCAATCTGTCATTGCCAGCGCCATGGGCTTAAGTCCGTTGTTAGCAGGCTCAGCAGTAGGAGTCTATCCTGAGTTGACAGCATGGGGCGGAGCCTTTGCCATGCTTTTAGCAAGCTTTGCTTACTGGATGGGATGCCGCCAAGCCTCCACCATTTTAAGCTTAGCCAAAGAATAACCAGTGAAGAGGCTGCTATCTGACAAATAGCAAGCCTCTTCACTATATTTGAATATTTATGCTTTTGGCATAAAAGCTACTCCCGGATGCTGTTGGGCATATTGGATGAATTTGTCTTTTGCCTGTACCATTGCCGGGGTTCCGCCAATTCTGTCGTGCAAACTAACCGACATCATGCGGCAGCGAGTTTTTCCTTCGAAATACATTCAAAAATTGGCATTTGGGCTAGTGCGAAAGCTCGGGCCCAAGAACTTTCGCGTTGTCCAAACTCAATTTTTGAGTCACGTTCGGTATAAATAAAATCGAATTTGTTTTTCATTCATCCTTCGCTCTTCCGCCTTCATTCTTATTTGAAATAAACATTTGATGTAAAGACTCTTTTTTATTACGCTGTCTTTCTAGAAACCACATCAACATAACAAGGAGTTTGATGATGTTCAGACAACGTATTTTAAAGCTATTTGCAGCTGTAGTAATGAGTGCTGCATCCTTATTTTCAACAAGCGCCCATGCTGATGATACAATTTCAGGCCCATTGACACTTGAAAAAGCAGCTCAGCTGATTTTTAAGCAGGGATTAAACAATGTTGAGAGGACAGATCGTGATTTTTCTCTTCCCGAACTTTTAAATGCTAAAATCATAGATGCTCCAGAGTACATTAGATCCAAACAAGGCAAACCTGTCCTGCAAGTTGCCGTCCTCAATAGGACGAGTTTAATAACTGATAAATTGCTCGGAAAAGTGATCGATGTCGTCAACAAACAAGTGAAGAAAGATTTTGCTCCTTACTACGGAATCCTTGTCAAATTTCATTTTTTTAGAGATGAGTCGACAATAAATTGGGAAAAATTCGTGCCATTAATCATTACTGATCTTCTGCTTACAGACATTGCAGCAATCGGCTTTCATGATGTGCAAGATTTTACTGGCACTAATGGAGACCCTATTTCAATTTGGATAACAAATCCTCCTAGCCTTCCAGAAGGCACCCCTTATATAATTATCCCGATGGGAACTCCTTCGACGGATTATGGCGTTGTGCCAGCATCATTATTAGGTAGTCCAGATCTGCCGCCTACATTTGAGACAATATTTAGTAATGTATTCAGCCATGAAATTTTGGAAACATTAGCAAACTATGCTGTTAACAAAGTTTTTAGAGTTCAGAATGGATTAGCACCTAACAGCATTGATTTTTATCGAGCTGAAGTGTGCGATCCTGTCGAATTTAATCCAGGGTATATTATTCGTGGATTTAATGTAGCCAACTTTGTGCTTCCAAGTTGGTTCGTTTTTGGTCTTGCCGAAGGCCCATATGATTTTTTAAATACGACACCAGCTTCTTTTACTCCTTTTAGTGGAGAAATTTCCATTACAAGAGCAAGTGCCACTCCTGGTGCGCATCTGGTATTTTTCGATAAGGTTTCCTTACCTTCAAATCCAACGGTGGTCTTTTTCACGGCACCTACGGTCATTTTTCCATTTTCAGCGCCGGTTGGCCTGAATGCAAAAATTCATAATATATCACAAAACGTGGATACTTATTCTTTAGTGAGTAGTTTTTAAGGAACAGCGCAAAAAATGGATGTGCGGCTTCTGCCGCACATCCACTCATTAATTTGAAGAGGTTCAGCGATTATCTAAGTTAGCAGATCTCCATGTCTCATTAAAAGATTGAATGCGCGAGGAGATGCGGCGATACACTATCGCCAAAGCCAGCAGCGTTGTGGGAATAGTGAAAAGAAGACCCACACCCAAGAGAATAATCCCCAGCAAATTCAAACCTAAACAAGCTAAAAATAGCAGGAAAATGTGCCAGCGAATTCCTTCCGTTGCCTTTCCAGAGAGCTTGAGAGCTTCAATGGGGCCTGCTTTTTTATCTAAGATGAAGAAGGGAAAAAAGCCATATTTTGCCCATACATAGAGACCTGGAACGATAAGCAAAACCAATCCAATGACAAACATGATTCCGAAGAGGATGCTTGCGATTATCCAAGATAATAATAAGGGGTAGTTTTTATACATTTGATCAAAACCGGGCTTGATGCCAGCAGTGATCAATAGTGAAGAGTTATAAAGACCCAGTTTTATTAATAGGCAAACCAGCCAACCTATGAAATGCACTATAGCTAAGATAAAACCATCATGAATGGCGCCGAGAAGCACGCATACAAGAAACAAGATGATCTCATAGGCTAGAAGAAATCCCAAATTCTCTTTTGTAAGCCTCCAGCCCTCTTTGATGGCTCCGCCGACTGTGAAAGGTTGCAGGTCCATAGATCGCTCCTCGCTGTAAAGTTTATTCTTTAATTAAGGTAGCCAGGAATAAAAAGCAAGCAGGAGAATTCGACTGCCGCTTTCATTGTCGCATTTTTTTTATTAATAAAGTTTAGAAAGTTATACTAAGATTTATAAAAAAACAGATGTTGTTGCATCTAATCTATTTTTTTGTGTGAAAATCTATAAATTAACTGCTTTTTTACAAAACTTTATCGAACGTGATTCAAAAATTGGCATTTGGGCGGTGCCAAAGCCGCGGGAGCTTTCGCACTAGCCCAAGTGCTGAAAAATGGGTACATGTTCAAGGTTAACGAGAAAAAGCTCCAATCGAACTATTAAAAAAATAATAATTCGAAAAATAGATGCTCGCCTATAATTAATTGGCATTGAATAATTTATATTAAATGGTTTATTCTAAATTGCTTTTAGGAATTATGATTTGCTCAACTTTTAAAAAGTGATAATACTATGTGGAAATGGTTAGGAATTTTGTGCATTGCTTCGGCAATACAAATAAATGCAGAAACAAATGTTTTGGCCTTTGCGGGAAGCACAAGAGAAGATTCCCTCAACAAAAAGTTAATAAAGGAAGCTGGAAATATTGCACGCGAACTGGGTGCTAATGTGACCGTTATCGACTTAAGAGACTTCCCAATGCCTTTTTATGATGGCGACCTTGAAGCTGCCGAAGGAATGCCCGAGAATGCGAAAAAACTGCGTCAGCTGATGATTCAGAGCCAAGTGATCTTGATTGCAACTCCTGTGTACAATCACTCCATACCGGCAGTGCTTAAGAACGCTCTTGATTGGGTTTCACGCAGTGAACAAGCGGGTAGGTCTCGCGAAGCTTTTCAAGGAAAAAAAATTGCGATCATGAGCGCATCTCCTGGGAAAACCGGAGGAGCTAATGCTCTCATTCATCTACGCGATATCTTAGCGGACCAACGCGCTATTATAATCACACAGCAAGTTTCAGTGCCTGATGCTAACAATGCCTTTGACGAAGAAGGCCGGCTGAAGAATCCACAAATAAAGGCTGATCTGCAACAGCTCATTCAAGAAGTACTCAAATAGATAACAAGAGGGGTTTATCGTTTATTGTGGAGCGCACAGCTTTCCTTCTATCCAAACTAGATTAAACCTCATTTATCTATAGATTTCGGTCAACTTTTAATCTTATCGTTGCTATAATGTCGCTACTGCATGTGAATTTGTTTTAATGAGGAGAAGAGTCGCCTCTTTTACAAATCGCTTATGCTAAAAACTTAAGAAAACAATGAAAAAGGATGTGTCAAATGAAACTCCCTCCACAGCTCAATGTCAAAGATTTAGAGAAAATTCGCCAGGAATTGGAAACTTTTCAAAATATCCTTGAGAGCTCTATAGAAAAAGAGCCTGAATTAGCAACGTTTGCTAATTATCTTAGGGAAATTATCGGGGTCATTCGCGAAGAGATTGATAGTGTAAAACAAGCAAAGACGATTCCGATGCGTAAAGAAATTTCCATCGTAGCGCACTTAAGCTTGCTTTATGAAATCATGGAATCTATGGCCGATGAAGATGAAGGTGATTTTGAAGAGGAAGATGCAGAGCTCGAATTCGATATGGAAGATGCTTAAAATTCAGCTTGTCTCATACATCACGCTTGAACTTTTAGCCAAACTTGGCAAGTGAAAGAAGAGTTCAAGCGTGTTATCTTTACTTTTCCCCCTCATGTCATGTGGTGCAGATGTTGTCTTTTTTTAGAGAATGAATTCTTTTAATATCAGAGCAATAGGGTTCTAATTTCACTAGGCAATCAAAATTCGATGCGATAATTTTATTAGACCATTTTGGTAAAGACAGGCTTAAACTATAATATACCCATTGTCCTCTTCGTTCGTCGATGACAATACCTGAATTTCGAAGCATAGATAGATGTCTTGATACTTTTGGCTGGCTGCTGCCTAAAGCCTGCATAAGCTCGCAAACGCATAATTTCCCATGATTATACAACAGCAGCAGACAACGTAAGCGCGTTTCATCGGACAGTATGTTATAAAATTCTGCTGGTGTTAGCATATTTTTCCGCTATAATGAAGGCTTTTTCAAAAGCAGCCTTATCTTCCATTTTGTCTAAGAAGAGATCGGTTAAGACAACACTCTTTTGCTTTTCAAGCTGTTGATAAACTTCTGTTCTTCCCGGGGTAGGCGCAAAAAAAATTGGATTACCCTGAAAAGTCCAGGCGGCGGTTTTTTCATTGGGGATGCCGCCGTAAGCGACACAACTGGGTACAACAGCTACAACTGAAGCAATTTCCTTCGGATAGTGGCAAGCAAGCAGCAAGGCTAATTCACCACCGCGTGATGGACCATAGAGATGGATATTGCCTTTTTGAACTTCAGGATGTCTTTTTAGCCATTGCAAGCCATTCAGAAAATATTCTAGAGGGATATTTTCTAAATTTTCAGGGTTAAACAAACTAACAAGAACTTTCAAGAAAAATTAAGTTTGCACCGGGGTAATCGCATTGTAGAAATAATTTAAAAATGCGTTTAAGATGTTAAATATTGGATCAATTCATCATGCAGTTTGCCATTAGAAGCTAAGATTGTCGATTCCTGCTCCAACGAATAAATACTTCCATTGCATTGAGAAACTTTTCCGCCGGCTTCTTCCACGAGAAGTTTTCCAGCGGCTGCATCCCAAGAATTCACTGAACCGCTTTGGCTCCAATAGGCATCGAGTTTGCCGGCTGCAATATATCCTAGGTTAAGAGCTGTAGAACCCAAAGCTCGGATTGGAAATCCGAAGTGAGCTAAGCGGCTAAAAAGGGCAATGGATTGAGTGGGGTCTTTATGCAGATTGAAGGACAAGCTTGTCCCCACGTAAGCTGAAAATAGAGATTCCTGGGAGCTAACCTTTAAACGTTGGCCATTGAGATATGCGCCGCCGTTCACTTCAGCAAAGAACATCTCCTCCGTCATCGGAGCATAAATTGCGCCGGCTAAAATCTCTTCGCCCAAGCACGCGGCGATGCTGACGCAGAAGAGGGGAATACCATGTGCAAAATTTACAGTGCCATCCAAGGGATCGATTATCCAACGGATAGAGCCTTCGGTGTGAGGAGATTGCCCGCCCTCTTCGCAAAGAAATGAGTGTGTGGGAAACTGTTTACTAAGCATATCAACGATAAGTTTTTCGGCGGCATAGTCACAGTCTGTCACCACATCATTTTTCATCGCTTTCGGGGAGATTTGAAAATCGCTGCTATAGCCTTTTTTAAGGAAATCGCCAGCTTTTTTGGCGGTGTAAAAAGCAGCTTGGGTAAGTTCAGAAAAAGAATCAGGTATTTGCATATATCCTCAAAATATCAAGATAATCTTTCATAAACAACCTGTCAAGATGTCGAAGGCATCATCTATTAAAGGTTAATAAAAAGCGATGTTATATCTATTGCATTAAAATATTTATAATGACTAATGTCATGCTTTTGTGAATAAGGCTAGTTATCATGTTTGGCGGCAAATGGAAACACAATTTCTCCTTACAGGACTCTTGTCATTAGGCGTGCTTGTTTATCTCTTCTATACCCTTCTCTATCCAGAGAAATTTTAATGGGAGGACCCAAATGAACAGCTTCGACTGGGTTCAAATTATTTTTTTCGCCATACTCTTTTCTTTTTTGACTCTCGTCATTGGCAAATATATGGCCAATGTCTTTACGGGAAAAAAAACTTTTGCCCTTTCCATTTTTGGGTGGTTAGAAAGTTCAACTTACAGCATCTGTGGTGTAAATCCAAATGAGGAGATGACCTGGGACACTTATGCAAAGACTCTGATTTTCTTCAATCTCTTAGGATTTATCTTTCTCTTTTTGCTGCATATTCTTCAGGGTTATCTTTTCCTTAATCCTCAAAGTTTGCCAGGCACATCTTGGGATCTAGCTTTCAACACTACTGCTAGCTTCGTGACAAATACAAATTGGCAATCCTATGCAGGCGAAACGACATTAAGCTATCTAACTCAGATGCTAGGGCTTACCGTGCAGAATTTTTTGAGCGCTGCAACGGGAATGAGTGTCTTGCTAGCTTTAATTCGCGGGTTCACAAGAAAGACCGTTGAAACAATAGGAAACTTCTGGGCGGACCTTGTGCGCTCGCTTGTCTACGTTTTTATTCCGTTTTCTATTGTCCTCGCCATTATCTTGGTGGGAGAGGGGGTAATTCAAACGTTCTCAAACTATGTCGAAGTGACCACATTGGAAAATGCGAAACAGACGATTCCTTTTGGTCCTGTGGCTTCTCAAATTGCGATTAAACAGCTTGGCACCAATGGCGGCGGCTTTTTTAATGTCAATAGCGCCCATCCTTTTGAAAATCCGTCAGCTTTTTCCAATCTAATCGAACTCCTTGCGATTTTGCTTATTCCGGCCGCAACGGTATACACTTATGGCATCATGATCGGATCTAAAAAACATGCTTGGCTGCTCTTTGGGGCGATGTTTGTGCTTTGGTCAGCGGGATTAGCGGTGTCTATGTACTCGGAGCATCTGCATAATCCTGTATTGGAAGCGTATCCCGTTCTCGAAGGCAAGGAAACCCGTTTCGGAACAACCAACAGCATCTTATGGTCCGTATCGACAACTGCGACAGCTAATGGTTCAGTCAACTCGATGATTTCCAGCCTCTCTCCTCTTGCTGGAGGTATCTGCATGTTAAACATCATGGTGGGAGAAGTCATTTTTGGAGGGATAGGAGTCGGACTTTGCAGTATGATCATGTTCGTTTTAATGACAGTTTTTCTATCAGGATTGATGGTTGGAAGAACTCCGGAATATTTGGGTAAAAAGATTGAAAAATGTGAGATGCAATGGGTCATTATCGCGATATTGATTCCCCCTGCACTGATTTTGATAGGAGCAGGCCTCTCTTCTGTAGCCCCCATCGCTCTATCCAGCCTAGAAAATAAGGGCCCCCA
>JABDEI010000091.1 GCA_013287145.1 Chlamydiota bacterium | reverse complement strand
GACATCTAAACTTTCAAGCATGCTGTTTTTGATCTCCTGCTCGGCAAAACAGGAAATACTAAAAAAAACGCTAAATGCTAAATGATAAATGATAAACTGATGATATTTTAATAATTTTGTTCGCATTTATTTTTTCCTTACTTTTATACCGAAGATAGCACTTATTATCAAATGTATTGCCGATCTTCTTTTCTGTCGATAAAAATATGGAGAAGAATTTTGCCTATCGCTATACTAGATGCTGTTATGAATAAAAGTCGAAAAATCATCGCTATCGTTCCAGCTCGATATGCCAGTACACGCTTTCCTGGCAAACCTCTCGTCCCCATCCTCGGAAAAACTTTGATTCAACGCACCTATGAAAACGCACAACGATGCCCTCTGCTGGATGACTTAGTCGTCGCTACCGATGACCAGCGCATCTTCGATCATGTGCTAGACTTTGGCGGCAAAGTCGTCATGACTTCATCCGAATGCGCAACCGGAACAGATCGTCTGGCTGAAGTCATTAGGCACAATCCCCAATTTGACCAAGCCGATATCATCGTTAACATCCAAGGCGATGAACCTTGCTTAGATCCTGTGATCACCACAAAAATGATTGAAGCGCTATTAGGCGACGCTGCAGCGGTTATGTCTACCGCTGTCGTTCCTTTGCGTTCCGAAGAAGAAGCTATTCAATCCTCCATAAATAAATGCGTTATTGATCTTAACGGATACGCCCTTTACTTCAGCCGCGCATTAATCCCCGCAGGGCGAACCCTATGCTTTATTCCCTCAAACACCTATTATCGTCACGTCGGCATCTATGCTTATCGCAGATCTTTTCTCTTAAAATATGCGGAATTACCTCCTACGCCTTTGCAGCTTGCTGAAGACTTAGAGCAACTGAAAGTTTTAGAACACGGCTATAAAATTAAGACAGTCATCGTCGATAGCATAAGCATCGGCGTGGATGTCCCTGAAGATATTAAAAAAGTTGAGCAGCTTTTATGCAAACCAAATACCTCTTTGTAACAGGTGGAGTGTGCTCTTCCCTCGGTAAAGGGCTTACTTCGGCGTCTATTGGTCTTCTTTTAGAAAAAAAAGGACTCAAAATTGCTCTGTTGAAACTAGATCCCTATCTCAATGTCGATCCGGGTACCATGAGCCCTTTCCAGCATGGCGAAGTCTACGTCACCGACGATGGAGCTGAAACTGACCTGGATCTTGGCCATTATTTCCGTTACACCGACTCTCCTCTTTCGAAAGCATCAAATGCCACCTCCGGACAAATTTATAATACCGTCATCAAAAAAGAAAGACATGGTGATTATTTAGGTAAAACTGTTCAGGTCATCCCTCACATCACCGATGAAATCAAGCTGCGGATTGTCAATTGTGCAAAACAAGCTGAACATATCGATGTTGTCATCGTCGAGATCGGAGGGACAGTAGGAGATATCGAATCACTGCCCTTTTTAGAAGCCATCCGTCAATTCCGTTATGAACATACCGGCGACTGCCTCAACATCCACCTTACTTATGTCCCTTACATTAAAGCTGCCGGCGAGGTAAAGACAAAACCCTCTCAGCACTCTGTCCAAGTCTTACGCGAAATCGGCATCTTCCCTGACATCATCATTTGCCGATGTGAAAAATCCCTTTCCGATGAAGTGAAGGATAAGCTGAGTTTGTATTGCAATGTACCCCGTAAAGCTGTCATCGAAGAGGTTGATGTCGATTTAACTATCTATGAAGTGCCGATTAAACTTCATGAACAAGATATCGATGAGATGATCTGCCAAATGCTTCATCTTCCCAGCCATCCTATTGAGTTGAAAGAGTGGGAACATATTGTAGAAACGATTCGCAACCCCAAAGGCACTATCACGGTAGGCATCGTCGGCAAATATGTCCAACATCAAGATGCTTACAAATCTGTTTTTGAAGCTCTCCAGCATGGAGCCATTGCCGCAGGATATAAGCTTGAGATTAAGCGATTCGAAGCCGATAAAGTCGACCAAAACATTGAGACTTTGCAAGGCTGCGATGGATATCTCATTCCAGGCGGCTTCGGTGAAAGAGGCTGGATGGGGAAAATTATGGCTGCTAAGTTTTGCCGTGAAAACAAAATCCCCTATTTCGGCATATGCCTTGGAATGCAAGTCATGGCCGTGGAATTTGCACGACATGCTGCCGGCTTTGAAGACGCCAACTCCACCGAAATCGATCCTTACACAAAAAATCCCGTCATCTCTCTCTTGAGTGAGCAGCGCGATGTTCAAGAGATGGGTGGCACCATGCGGCTCGGCAACTATCCCTGCCAGATTAAAGAGGGATCAAAGGCTCATTCTGCCTATGGCAAAAATCTGATTAACGAAAGACATCGCCATCGCTACGAATTCAATAATAAATACCAAGGTGCGATGGAACAAGCCGGATTCATTTTTTCCGGCACCTTAGAGAGCGGAACATTGTGTGAAATCGCTGAAATTCAAGGCCACCCTTGGATGGTTGGCGTGCAGTTTCATCCGGAATTTAAATCAAAGCCCACCGATCCACATCCTCTTTTTCGGGAATTCATCAAGGCGATGATTGACCATAAAAAAAAACATAAAGGTAAATGATGAAAATTATGCCAACTCGCATCCTCGGCATTGATTATGGACTGGCGCGCATTGGCATTTCACTTTCGGATGAAAGCAAAATCCTAGCTTCCCCTTTAATGATCTTTGCTGCAGAAAAAAAATCGGAAAATACCGCTGTTAAATTGCTTGAATTTCTTCAAAAGCATCAAAGCGAACATCATTATTCCATCGAACAAATTGTCATCGGTTTGCCCTTGATGATGAATGGCAAAGTCGGCTTACTTGCCGACGAAGTGAAGCATTTTGTTGAAGAATTGCGCAAATTGACTCCTATTCCCATCGTTTTTTGGGATGAACGCTTAACGACCGTTCAAGCTGAACGGTCGCTGCGCGAAAGCAGCATGAGTCGCAAAAAACGCGCTAAAGTCGTCGATACAATCGCCGCAGTAATTATTCTGCAAAGTTTTCTCGATTCCAGATAATTAGACCTCTTGCATAATTCATTTCCTTGCCCATGCCCATGCCCTTGCCCTTGCCCATGCCCGTGCCCGTGCCCGTGCCCGATTACCGGCCCCGTCATGTATCGGTTCTATTCCATCTAAAACCCCTGCACATTCTGTAGCAGATCGTTTGGCCATGCGATAGAATCGAGCTTTTTCATCTCTTAAGAATTAAACAACAAAAGCTATTTTTATTTGAAATTTTAATTTAAGTATATTCCACTTTTATGATATAATTCTGTTTTAAAATTAATTACAAGGACGTAATTATACCGCGCATTGATAGTTCAGGCGTAAAATCCCCTATTTATCAAAATGAATTTAAAGTTAATAAAACCGGGAAAACCTCAGGAAGAATCTTTACTTGGTTTAATAAAGCTAGAGATAAAATCAACTCTTTTTTTAAACGCATTGCACAATTATTTGATAAATTAATTCATCCAAAATCTTCTAACAAAAAACTTTCAATTAAAGATACCAACACCGATATTCAAAGTAAAGTTAATCAAACTGCAGCTGCCCAGCTCACTGAAAGTCCAAAGCCTGTTGAAGAAGCTCCCGGCAAACTTGCAGAATTAACTTATTCAACAAAGCCTTCTCTCACTCACTCAGAGCCTTCTACAGATATTCTGCCAAATCCTAAGCTTCAACCTATTCCTGCTCCTAAAGCTGAGACAGTTGATCCTCAACCTACTCACCCCATTCCTGTTCATCAGCCCAAACCGCAATCAGAGCAAACTAATCCGGATCACTCTCACTCTCCACAAAAACCGAGCCATAAAAAGCCAGAGCAGCCAAATGAATTGATCGCTGCAATTCTCAAAAGACGCCTTAACGTAAACGGTGGTGAGGATAATGTAGACGATAGTGAGGATAATGTAAACGGTGAGGACGATGTTGTAAAAGAGCCTCTTCCTCTTCCTCTACCTCTACCTGAACCATCGCCAAAGATTAATCCTCAGCCGGTTCCTCAATCGGAGCCAAAGCCAGAACCTAGTCCAAAGCCGGAACTTAACCCGGCCCTCATAAGTCAAATTCAACAAGGGATTAATGCCAAACCTTTGCCCCAAAATGACAAAATCCCAACTGAAAATAACACTTTTCTTAATAATATAAAGATTCATATTTCCAATGAACCTGAAATAAATAATGACATTGACCCCAATGATGATGAATGGAAATGAATAATTCCTACTTCACAAAGCCCTGATTAACCGGGCTTTTTCTCAAAATTTAGCTCAGTTTATCTCTATCATTCTCGTATTACTTTACCAGATTCGTTTGTTTTTAATGTTTTTTTTAATTGAGAAATCACAACAATAATAGTATAATTATTTTTAGAACAAAGATAAAATAGATAAGATGAATAAGGTATTATTATGCCAATTATTCAACCCAAATCAACCCCACAGCATCCAGTTAATAAAGACGAAGACAGTATTAATAAATCTGGAAATCTCATGGGAAAAATTGTTTCCCGGTTGAAAGAAGCCGGAAAACAAATTAATTCATTTTTTAAGCGTGTTGGTCAATACTTTGATCACTTAATTCATAAAAAATCTGATAAACAACTCACAATTAAAGATACTGATCCTAATATTCAAAATAAAGTTTATTTAACGGCAAAACCACAATTTTTTAAAGAATTAACAAACAGGCCTCTAGTAGCTCCCGATCTTACTCCTAAATCCTCGAACCTACCTCCTAAACTACCTCCTAAATCTCCCGCACCAAATCTACCTCCTAAATCTCCAACACCAAATCCACCAATAACAAATCTAACAGGTGTTGTTCCAAAAACTGCGATACAACCGCAGCCTCCTATGTTTGTGCCACCAAAGCAAACCTCAACTCAGCCCGCAACGAACGATAAAAATGAACCAATATTTGACCCAATAGTAAATCCAGATGATCGAGTTCCTCCGGCCCCTAAGGCGCCTTCTTTCCCAAGCTCAAAGCCAACATTTGAGCCAAAGTCCGGAAGTTTCCTTGAGGACATTAGAAAACTGCGAAAAGATGAAGATGAAATTTCTTTACCTCCTATTGCGCCACCTCCTCCTTCGGCGCCTGCTGTTAAAGAAGACGATAGCGAAAAAACAGTTTCTTTGGATGAGAAAGAGGAAAAGCCAAAACTACAAGAGGATTTAGTAGCAGCACTTAACCTCAGACGTGAGGGAATAAAGGATGAAAAAAATGAAGAGGACGACGACGTAAATGCTGCTAAGACTCAATCCGATGAGCAAGTGGCGGAACCAGAACAAGCAATCGATATGAATGATCTACCAGCGCCACCACCAGTAGACGAAGCTCGTAAAAAATTGCTGGCTGATCTTGCAAAAGGACAAGCAACACTTAGACACGTTGAACCACCTGTTAAAGATAACAAACCACCTAACAACTCTTTAGAAGAAAGCCTCAAAAAAATTGCGGAACAGCAGAAAAAAATAAATCAAAATAATGATATAAAGCCCAAAGTGGGCGAAGAAGATAATGATCCTGATGATTGGACGCCATAAAATCAAATAATAAGCTCTAATTTTAGATCAAGATTTACACTCTCACTTTAAATCAAAGATGGCATTCGCGAAAATGTTTTTTGCGTGCAAAGATAGAAGTCGTTGAGATAATTTTTAGCTAATTATTCCTCAAAATTTCCTTGATTTTAATAAGTAAAACGTTTACAATTAAAAAAAACATAACCTCATTCAACGAACTTTTCGTAAAGACTCAATTTAATTAATTTTATTTTATAAAAAAATTGCAAGGATTTAATTGTGCCACGCATTAACCAGACGCAAAATCTAACTTTCCACCTTTCGCAAAATGAAAAAGGTGTTAATTATCAAGGTTTTTTTTCAGGAAAAATCGTTACTTGGCTGAAAAAAACTGGAAGGCAAATTAACTGGTTTTTTAAAAGAGTAGGTCAATTTTTTGATAATTTAATTTATAAAAAATCTTCTAACAAGCAGCTTTCTATTAAAAATTCTAATCTTAAACTTCAAAATACAGTTAATCAAGTCGCAGTAGCACAAATTATTGAAGAACCAGGAGTTGATGAAGCCTCAAAAAGTAGAGTGTCCGATCCAAAAAAGGCTATACCTGAACTTCCTCCCGCTGTTCTAAAACTACATCAGCAAAAACTCAAGCAAGTTATTGATAATCAAACGCCAATTTCATCGGCTTCCTCTTTATCTAACGGTAAATCTGTAGCGAATCAATCATCAAATGAATTACTTAATGCACTCAATAGAAGACGTTCTAAAATAGAAGGTAAGCCTAACAACGACATCGCACCTCCTTCGCCTTCTCCAGTCAAAACAAAACCTGTGGAGCAGCAACCGCCAAATGAATTATTTAATGTACTCAATAAAAGACGTGCTCTAGTAGAAAGTAAAAATAATCATGCGTTAAAGTCACCTCAACAACAATTTAGCAATCAAGTTCCTCAAACACCGGCTTCATCGAGCACAAAACCTGCAGCAAAGGCACCCTCAAGCCAATCAATTGAGAAACACACCGATGTGCTACCCTCCCAACAACAACTCAATGATCAAGCTTCCCCCGCACTACCATCTCCTCCTCCACCTCCTCCTGTGTGTCTCCTTTCAGGTGATGCCCCTAACTTGTCAAAAGACAAAAAAGCTTTCCTAGAATTAAAAAAGCAAGAAACAAACATTTTAACCGATGCATTTAAGAAGAGACGCGCAGGGCTAAAAGATGAAGATGAGGCAAATAGACTGCCTCCACAAGCACATAATCAAGCGCCTATGTCAGCTAATGTGCAACCGCCGGAAGCTGCCAAGCCGCCGATGGTGCAAGATTTGCTTAGTGAGATTAATAAAGGCAACTTCAATTTAAAACATATTGATGATACCACTAATGACAAAAAAGTAGTGATCAATCCCAAGGTGGTGTTTAATCCTCTTGCTAATTTGAAAGATTCCATACGCATTATAGAAAATCCTGCCAAAAAAAATCCCTACATCGATGATTCATCTGATGATGATGAGTGGGAGCCTTAAATCCTACCTTAAAGTAATAGAAGTCTCTGGCTAAGAAAACTTAAGCCAGAGTTTTTTTTTGTCCATGTTTACCCGGTACCCGGTAAACCTGTGCCTTGCTTTTGTCAAAAGTCTTCGATTTTCCAAAATTGATAATGCTTAAAATATGAAGGACTCGATAAAGTGAAGGATATACCCAAGGAACTTTGGGTATACCGAACGTGATTCAAAAAAGAGGCATGCTGATTCAATGAACATTCAGTTCCTTATAGTACACAAAACGACAATAATGACTCTGTGAACCTGGATTTTTTATGACATTGACAACGCCAACATCTTTTAAAAATCCCTTAGAAGAGGCCACTCCTATCGGCAGGGTTACCGACCCCTGTATCATGGTGATCTTTGGAGCCACCGGCGATTTAACTGCGCGCAAGCTGTTGCCGGCCTTGTATAATCTTGCTCGCGACGGACAGCTGCCAGCGCATTTTGCCTGTGTCGGCTTCGCTCGCCGAGAAAAAACTCACGATGACTTTCGCAAAGAGATGCTTGACGCTATTAACAACTTTTCGCGTGTCAAACCTGTCGATCAAGAACTTTGGCAAAGCTTTAATGAGCAACTATTCTACCATCAATCTGAGTTTGATCACGATGAAGGCTATGAAGCCTTAAGGCGCTTTTTAGAAGATCTCGATGCAAAGCTCGGTACTAAAGGCAATCGCATCTTTTACCTCTCTACTCAACCAAGCTTCTTCCCTTTAATCATTGAAAAATTGAAGCAGCATAATCTTATCTACGAAGATCAAACTCATGACAAATGGTCGCGTGTCATCATTGAAAAACCGTTTGGACATGATCTTGATTCTGCTATCAAACTTCAGCAAGAAATCACTAATCATCTAGATGAAAACCAAATCTATCGCATCGATCACTACCTCGGAAAAGAAACGGTTCAAAATCTCCTTGTCTTCCGCTTTAGCAACCCCCTTTTTGAAGCCGTGTGGAATCATCACCATATCGACCACATTCAAATTACCGTCGCCGAAGAGATCGGTATTGGCACACGCGGCCGCTTCTGGGAGGAAGCCGGCATGCTGCGGGATATTGTCCAAAATCATGTGATGCAACTTTTGTCCCTCGTTGCCATGGAACCGCCGACTAGCCTTAAAGCCAATGCCATCCACAATGAGAAAGTCAAAGTGATGGAGTCACTGCGTCCTTTTCCTCTTAACCAATTCGACGAGTACGCCGTAAGAGGACAATATGGCCCCGGCTTTATCAACGCAGAACCTGTTAAAGGCTATCGTCAAGAAGAGAATGTCTCTCCTCAATCCAATGTTGAAACCTATGCTGCTATCAAGCTTTACATCGACAATTGGCGCTGGACAGGAGTTCCTTTTTATTTAAGGGCGGGCAAACGCCTTCCTAAGCGCTGCACAGAAATTGCTATCACCTTTAAGGATGCTCCGGGATTTCTTTTTAGTTCGGCTAATAAAAAAATCGAACGCAATGTTTTAGTCATCCGCATACAACCCGACGAAGGCATTTCTTTTAAAATGAATTGCAAAATTCCAGGGCTGGATAACTTTATTCAACCGGTTAAGATGGATTTTCGCTATAGCGCCTATTTCGGCTCTACACCACCGGAAGCTTATGAAAGACTCATTTGCGATTGCATAACAGGTGACAGCACTCTCTTTGCCCGCGTTGATGAAGTGTTGGCCTCTTGGCGTTTCTTAACCCCTCTTATTGAGTACTGGACAACGAAGATAGCCTCTTTTCCAAACTATATGTCGGGAAGTTGGGGCCCTACACAGGCGCAGAAATTGCTAGCGTCCGATGATCGAAAATGGCGAATTCTATAAGAACTTAGGCAGGCAATGAACTCAACTAAACCTATTGTCAACATCGAAGCTGAGCTAAAGAAGCTTTGGGGCGCACAAGCAGAAGCTGGCCAGGCGCGCGCTTGCCTTTTCAATCTCATCGTTTATAATAATGAGTCGAGAAGGTCGAGTTATTTGCAGGAGATGATCCACCCTCTTATCGAGAAGTTTCCTTGCCGCGTTTTCTTTGTTGAAAGCGATGCAAGCTATAGCAACGAATGCCTTAATATTAAAGTTGCAACCGAGCTTAGTGGCGCCGACCACGCCAAAATTGCTTGCGAGCTAATCAGTATCGAAGCCTCTCTTTTTCAGCTTGCTAAAGTTCCATT
>JABDEI010000090.1 GCA_013287145.1 Chlamydiota bacterium | reverse complement strand
TATCATTTAGCGTTTCTTTTTTCACTGTTCATCTTGAGCTAACGTATAGCCTGCTATGCCGTCGAAGGTGCATAGATGTTCGGTGTGGACGAAGTCGATGTTAGCCTCGGCAAGTTTTTGCAGAAAGGCGGCAATTTGTTTGTGGGTGATGGCTTTGCCTTTTTCTTTGGCCATGAAGCGGCAGCGCCAGGTGTCGCTGCAGGCAGTTTCCGGCATTTTCACGGGCCAGACTCTGACGCCGCGGTTGGCTATCATCGTCAATTTCAAGTCGGAAGAATTGACATTAGCAATACTTGCGCTAAGTTTATCGACATTTCCATTGAATTGGACGAAGATATCGACACCGACGGTTTCTTTTTTTGAAGATTGCGATTCTCTTGAAGCCGAGTAGTGCCGGCTAAGATTTGGTTGAGAGTAGTGTACCGCCTTCAATGTGGTTGGAAGCTGTCCAAGCCTATCGACAACAGCTTGAGCAAACTCTTTGGTGCCAACTTTTTGCTTGCTAGTATTTGGTTTGAAGATGTCATAGGTGTGAATGCCATCTTCCAGGGTTTTAAGCCAAGCATTGTGGATATGTTCAGCGACATCGGGTTTGCCGATATGGGCAAGCATTAAAACAGCCGCTAAGATAAGACCTGAGGGGTTGGCTAAATTTTGGCCGGCGCGCCTTGGCGCTGAGCCGTGGATGGCCTCGAACATGGCGCCATGCTGGCCGATGTTAGCCGATCCTGCTAAGCCTACCGACCCTGCGATCTGTGCAGCCACATCGGAGAGGATATCTCCATATAGGTTTGGCATGACCAGGACATCAAAAACGTTAGGAGTGTCGGCAAGTTTAGCAGCGCCGATGTCGACGATCCAATGTTCATTGGTAATTGTAGGATATTCTTTAGCAATTTCATCGAAGACTTTGTGGAATAATCCATCCGATAGCTTTAAGATGTTGTCTTTGGTGAAGCAGGTGACTTTTTTGCGTTTATTAGCCAGAGCGTATTCAAAGGCATAGCGAATGATTTTTTCTGAGCCTTCGCGGGTGATGATTTTGAGGGCGTGATAGGTTTCAGGAGTTTGGCGGTATTCGATGCCGGTGTAAAGGTCTTCTTCATTTTCCCTAACGATGACGACATCCATGTTAGGATGTTTTGTCTCCACAAAAGGAGCGTAGGAGACGCAAGGGCGCACGTTGGCGTAGAGCCCTAAGGTTGTGCGGATGGTGACATTGAGGCTTTTGAAGCCGCCGCCTTGTGGGGTGGTGATGGGGCCTTTTAAAAACCCTTTTGAGCCGCGGATGATGTCCCAAGTGCCGGGATCGATGCCGGTAGGCTGGCCGCGCAAATAAACCTTTTCCCCGATTTCGATTTTATGAATGTCTAAATCTGCACCGGCAGCTTCTAAGATGTGCAAGGTAGCAGTGGTGATTTCAGGTCCAATGCCATCGCCTTCAGCCACGGTAACCGGAGTTTTTTGTTGTGCCATAAAGTCCTCTAGTCATTTTTGAACAAAATTCTATCCTTGAGGCTAATATTTAATTAATTTAAAATCTATCATAATTGGCAAAAGCTGGAGAGATAATGACAATTCAAAAATTGCTCGAAAAAGAAAGGGAGTATCTTAACTTTTTCTTTGAGCATTTAGATGTTAAAAAAGCGGAAGAGATGTTGCAGCTTCTATTCAACTGCAAAGGAGTTTTCTTTTTCTCCGGGGTGGGCAAAAGCGAACTCGTTGCCAAAAAAATTGCGGTGACGCTTACATCGACGGGTTCTAAGGCCCTGTACCTTTCTCCACTCAATGCTTTGCATGGCGATATCGCCATGGTCTCTGATAAAGACATCTTTGTGTTGGTCAGCAAAAGCGGAGAAAGTGAAGAGCTTTTAAATATCATCCCTTTTTTAAGAAATCGCGGCGTGAAATTGATCGCGTTGGTATCCAATGCCGCCAGCCGCTTGGCAAAGTCTTGTGATTTTGTGATGAATCTGCCATTGGAGAGGGAATTGTGCCCTTTCGATCTTGTGCCAACGACCTCGACAACGATCCAAATGATTTTTGGCGATATCATTGCCGTCGCCCTGATGGGATTGAAGAATTTCAGCATGGATACCTTTGCGTTGAATCACCCTGCCGGCAGAATCGGCAAGCGCACCTCCGTTAAAGTCAAAGATCTCATGCTTGTAGGATCGAATCTGCCACTTTGTAAGCCCAAAGACACCCTGCGCAGCACTTTAGTGGAGTTATCCAATAAGCGCTGCGGCTGCGTCTTGATCGTCGATGAAGCCAAGCATCTCCTTGGAATATTTACTGATGGCGACTTGCGCAGGGCTCTGCAAAGCTATGGGGCGAACGTTTTGGAGACATTAATGGATCAGCTTATGAACTCAAATCCACGCCTGATTAGCGCCGATGAGCTGGCCTGGAAGGCGATGCAACTGATGGAATCGGATCAAAAGCATGCCATCACCGTCCTTCCGGTCACCGACGAAGACAAAAAAATCATCGGCCTCATCAAAATGCACGACATCGTTCAAGCAGGAATTTGAGAGAAACGCTAAAGGGCGGGTAGTCGGTAGCCAGTAGTCAGTAGAAGGGCAGGAATTCAGAATCCAGAATCCAGAATCAGCGGCAGAAATACCAGAGAACGTCGTATAAATGACCGTGATTCAATCGCCCGTCACTGTGTTCTGGGCTCTAATTTTTGGGTTTGCAAACCCAGTGTTCCATCGCGTTAATGCGCTTAAGTCATACTGGGCTATGTTCCAACCGTCCTACGTTTTCACTCCGGACTTAGGACAAAAAGACATTTATTATGCTCTACAGTCCATCTAGGGCGACCGATCAAAATCCACAGTGACTGAGCGATTAGCGAAGGAACTGTTCTTTAACTGCGCTTTTGTGTGAAATGACCGCCAAGGATAGAGCCCGGAGGGCGACTTAAAGGTAAGAAACATTTATGTAATAACGCCATTCTGAATTCTGGATGGCGTTGTTGCATAAATCTAATGCCGTTCTTTCAGAACTCAATCCTCCCTCTTGGATACCCAGGCCTCTCGCTGCGCTTCGGCCTGGGCTATGACATGAAGGCCTTTCAGGCCATGAAATCAGTACATTTTTAAAAAGATTGTGTTTTCAATGGTCTGAAGGACCATAATAACATAGCCCAGGCCGAAGCGAAAGCGAGAGGCCTGGGAAAAAGGATAAGCAAAAGCTGAGTTCTGAAAGAACGGCATCTTCTTTCACAGATTTATGCAACAACGCCATTCTGGATTCTGGCTTCTGAATTCCTGCTGTTCACCTGACTACCGACTACTGGCTACTGACTCATTCTGGATTCTGAATTCCTGCCGTTCTACTGACTACCGACTACTTACTACTGCCTCAAATGATCTTTTGGTGAAATAGGGCAAAAAGATGTCGCATCCAGCTTTTTTCTGGGAGCGCGTCTGAAATGCCTTCATATCAAAATGGGAATCGTGGATGAGGATTTTTTCAGGAAAGGGTTTTTTGAGCCAGAGGCCGATGCCATAGCGATATTTTTCGTCGATATATTCCATTTTGGCTATGTCTGCAAAAGGAAGGGAAAAAAGCGGCCTGCCCTTGGAAAAGAATTTGAGCGAAGAAGTATCATCGAGGATAATTTCATGGGGTTTTAATTCCAGTTGAGTTAGACGCCGATAAGGCAGCAAACCTACTGTGATGAGAGCCAAACCGATCAAGAAGGCGGGCAGACCCCATATGTGCAGAGTTTCCGGAGCAAGAAAAGCGCCGCAATAGGCAATAAGAGCCATTCCAAGGAATGCAAGAAAAGTTCCGCGAAGCAAGACATAGCGTTTTAGAGAGCTGTTGATACTGCTGCGCAGTTTTATTAAATCTTCACCCATAAAAATATTCCTGTATCGATTCTATGCTTTTTTGTATAAGCTAAAAATAATAATTGACGTGTGGGTTTCATTATGCATGGATTTGATCCTTACGCCTTAGCAATGATTGCTGTATTTGTCATCGGATATTTCTTCATCACCATTGAAAGCATTACGCATATTAATAAAGCAACCGTTGCTTTAATGATAGCGATCATTTGCTGGGTGTTGAAATTCGCTGACAAGCATGAAAGCAATCCGAGTTTACTTGCCGAGCATCTTGCTAATATTAGCCAAGTCGTCTTCTTTCTTTTAGGAGCCTTGAGCATCGTTGAAATTATTAATGTCCATAAAGGCTTCAGCATCATTTCCAAATTCGTGAGTGTCTCATCGAAGCGCAAATTACTTTGGACGATGGGTTTTATTACGTTTTTTCTTTCGGCGGTCTTGGATAATTTGACAACAACGATTGTAATGGTTTCTTTATTATGCAAGCTAGTGAAACCAAGCGAAGACCGTTGGATCATTGGTGGAGGCATTGTTATTGCGGCAAACGCCGGAGGCGCCTGGACGCCAATAGGCGACGTAACAACGACGATGCTTTGGATTGGAGGACAAATCAGTTCCGTTGCCATTTTGAAAGGTTTATTTCTACCGAGCATAGCCTGCATGTTGGCTTCGTTAGTGCCCTTGACGTTTATGCTCCAAGATACCGTAGAGCCAAGCTCTGAGACTAAATCCGATGAAACGCCTGAGCCTTGGGGGGTATTCATCTTTTTCTTAGGCATAGGATCGTTGATTTTTGTGCCTGTTTTCAAACTACTCACAGGGCTGCCCCCTTTCGTCGGAGTCTTTTTAGGGCTTAGTATCATGTGGATTGTAACCGATTTAGTCCATAGCCGTTATGATGGCAGAGAACATCTACGCGTACCTTACGTCTTTACGCGCATCGATCTATCAAGCACGCTATTTTTTTTAGGAATTTTGCTTGCCGTTGGAGCCTTAGATTCAGCAGGAATCTTAGCAAGCCTGGCAGCTTGGCTTGATGCTACCGTTGGAAATGTTACAGTGATAGCAGGATCGATAGGCATTGCATCGGCCATTGTTGACAACGTGCCGCTAGTAGCAGCCACAATGGGGATGTATGGCCTAGAACAATATCCCGTCGATGCTCCTTTTTGGCAGCTCATCGCTTTTTGCGCAGGCACAGGCGGCAGCATCCTTATCATCGGATCGGCCGCCGGCGTCGTCTTCATGGGAATGGAAAAAGTCGATTTTTTCTGGTACTTAAGGAAAATCAGCTTCTCTGCCCTCATCGGCTATCTTGTGGGCATGGGAGTGTATCTTCTTCAGTAAAGATGCTTGATCTTCAAAATTCGTGCCCGTGCCCGTGTGCGTGCCCGTGCCCGATTTTGAATTGAGTGAGAATAATTCCTGGCAGCAATAACTAATGTCAGCATATAAAATGCTTTGAAAGCATTCGGGCACGGGCACGGGCACGCACACGGGCACGATAAAAATTCAAGGACGGGACAGGAAAACATTTAAATTAGAATAATGCCATGGAAACTTTAACCCACCACGCTTCTTGGGTATTAGCTGTCTTTGTGATAGGCTATCTTGCTATTGTCATAGAGCAATATGTCAAAATTAATAAAACCTCGACAGCTTTGCTAATGGCCGTTGCCTGCTGGACGATTCTTTTTGCTGAGCCTAATGAATCTGCGGACAAGCATTTAGCCACTCTTGGCGTTCAGATGTTTAAAGTCAGCCAAGTGCTCTTCTTTTTGATGGGCGCTTTGACGATAATTGAGATCATCAGCGTTCATAAAGGCTTTCGCATCGTTACAGAATATCTGCTGCTGACCTCGAAGAAGAAACTGCTTTGGTCAATAGGATTGGTAACGTTTTTTATGTCTTCGGTCTTAGACAACCTGACGACAACCATTGTGATGGTCTCGTTAGTGCAAAAGATGATTGATGAGCGGGAAGATAGGCTAATTTTGGGAGGCATGATCGTCATAGCTGCTAATGCAGGCGGCGCCTGGACTCCTATCGGCGATGTGGCGACGACGCTTTTATGGATCAATGGACAGGTGACAACGCTTGCTGTTATACGCGATTTGTTCATTCCAAGTTTAATCTGTTTATTAGTTCCTCTTCTTTGGTCCAGCTTGAGCTTCCAAGGAAAAATTACACCTAAACCAAGGGATCCTGAAGAATCTAAAGTTGAACCTCTTGGTGAAGTCATTTTATTCTTAGGCATCGGTTCTTTGATTTTTGTGCCTTTTTTCAAGATATTAACCGACCTTCCGGCATTTGTGGGCATGATGTTGGGGTTGGGCTTTCTTTGGCTCTTTACCGATCTTGTGCATTTTAAATATCGCGATAGAGAGCATCTACGCGTCCCTAATGTCTTGCCAAAAGTCGATATGACCGTGATTTTATTTTATTTGGGGATTTTACTCTCCATTAACGCCTTAGAAAGCGCCGGTCTTTTGAAGGAAACAGCCAGTTGGCTTAACAGCCATATCCCTAATCCCACCCTCATTGCCGTATCCATTGGTCTTGTATCGTCAATTCTGGACAATGTTTCGCTTGTGGCGGCCTGCATAGCCATGTATGGCTTGCATCCTTTTGGCCCCGATTCACAGTTTTGGCAGCTGATAGCCTATTGTGCCGGAACCGGTGGAAGCATTTTAATTATCGGATCGGCGGCGGGAGTCGCCTTTATGGCTTTAGAGAAGGTCGATTTCATGTGGTACACTAAGCAGATCGCCCCTAAAGCCTTAGTGGGCTATTTTGCCGGCATCTTTACCTACTTATTGATCTATTCCATCATTTAATTCACCATTTTAACATCCTGTTTATCCCATACGCATCAGGCTAAGAGAGAATCGGGCACGGGCACGGGCACGCACACGGGCACGAAAGAGAAAAAATAGGTGTTTGTATAGATTTCGGGTATGAAAGAAAGACGTACGACCGATGGAAAGAAGATCCATAAATTTTTCGTGCCCGTGCCCGTGTGCGTGCCCGTGCCCGATTCTCTCTTAGCCTGATGCGTATGGGATAAGCAGGATTTATTGTTATACTTTTAGCTCTTCTTTTCGCATCGTTTTGTGAATGGACCAGGCAAAAAAGAGATTCCAGAGGAAGTAGATAAGAATCAGCAAAAGAGGTTTTTTTTGGTGCAAGGGCTGTGAAGAAAGATTTTCTGTTTGTATCTTTAGGCGCGCGACGTTAAAGAAAAACTCGCCTTGCTCGGCCTGCTGTTCAAAGAGCTTAGGATCTTGCGAGGGGGTCTCATGGGCCCATTCTTGGACTAAATACATTTGCCAGCCATGCATCAATTGCTGCTGTTGTTGCAAGATATTTTGGCTAAGAGGCTCTTTTAGGTAGTCCTTGACGATGACCTCTTCTTTAGGGAAGAGCTGCAAATCTAGGTTTTTAGGCGATTCCTTGCCCTGTAGGCGATTATCGACTCCATAGCACACCACAATCAGCGGCAAAAGCCAAAGAGCGGGCAAGGCCCCTTCAATGCGCAGCAGCAACATCAAGGAAATAACAATCGCAAAAGCTATCCAGGCTTGTTCAAAAGGCGGCGTTTCGACGACTAGAATTTGCACGGAACGGTAAAGTTTCTCTGTAAAAAGAGCATTGGCCTTATGTTGCAGGGCGTTATAGCGCTGAACAAGCTCTTCTTGGACAGTTAGAGGCAATTCTGCAAATCTATTCTTATTTCGTTGTAGATGAGCAAGATAGACAGCATCCTGACTTTTGCCGATTTGCTTAGCAAGCTCCTCATTACCCATAACTGTTTGATAGAGAAATCCTTGCGACTTCAGGTCGAAAAGTTCGCCCATAAAGGGCAAACCTGCACTCCAGACGATAGCGGTAAAAGCCAAGCATAACTGCAAAATCGCTAGTACTCTAGCTTTGGTAGGGATAAATGTCCCTGCTGGAAACTCTTTTTTCTTTCTTTTGGAAAACATTGGGAAAAGCAAGGTTAAAAATAATGCATTTGACGATAGGCATTTGTGGGTTTTTTGAATAGAGGGAAGAACGCTGTGGCATATTTAATACAAAATTATAATAAAAAATTATTTAAAAAATCAACTTCTGTAAAAACCTTACAAACATTTACAAATATTACTGTAATTGTATGAAATTAATAAAAATGTTAATATTATATTATAGCTTGATTAGTTTTATGTTAATTTATAAGTTGATTATGTCAAATACTATTGATTCATATTCTAGTAGTGGACAAGTTTATCATTCACAAAGGGAATCAACCCAAATATTGGAAACAAAACTTC
Source organism: Chlamydiota bacterium (assembly GCA_013287145.1). Lineage (GTDB taxonomy): Bacteria > Chlamydiota > Chlamydiia > Chlamydiales > Parachlamydiaceae > JABDEI01. The sequence continues at coordinate 1,122 of JABDEI010000090.1, read as the reverse complement.
AAGATCTTCGTTCGAAACAAAATCCCTTAGTTGAATTCGTTGATAAGCATTTCAATTTGAAAAATAATCCCAATCAAAAAAATCAATTACCTGAAGCGGTTAAATGGCAAATAGTTCATGCTGGTGAAGCCTTTAAAAATAGTAGAGGGATAATTTCTTTTAGCGATCCCTTTCAATTTATGCAATTATCCCCTGAGGATTTGGCTGTTTTATTCAGAATTTTATCTTCTTTTCACGCAGCCTCCCGCGAAATCAAACCGGAAGATTCTCTTCATCATGCACATGTATTTGATATGCGCGATCATATATTTCGCCTTTGTTTAGAAGAACCTGAAAAAGGAAGTCTGGTATTAAAAGCCCTTGTTTCGCAAGAAGATGAGAGTCTAAAATCTCTTATTAAAGAGATAAAAGAGCTTTTGCCTCAAGAAGATAAGTCATTTAATCCCATTTTCCATCACTTAATTCCTCGAACGCAAAATACAGCCTTACGTTCTTTGGCAGATATTAAAATCCAAAAGCGTGAAAACTCCGAACAGGCTCCTTTATCCAAAAGGCCCTTAAAGGTTATCAAGATGGCTTTAGAAAACATACGCAATCAAGTAGGGGGTATTGGGGCTGTATTAAAAGCTTCGGCCGCAGCACATAACAAATTAGGATTGGAGAAGGTGAGAGGGATCCATCCTTTTTATACTCATGATAAAATGCGTTTTGACGCCAAATTTAAAGGAATAATAACTCATCAATTCCATAATCAAATGGTTAAAAGCTCTGTGTACAAAGATAAGGCTACAGGTGAGTATTTGATTCAGCCCGACCCACGCTTTAATAAAATCTTCGATGTAGCCAAGGATAAAGAACTTTATGCATCATTTGAATTCTCACCTTCATACGATCGAAATTTATATATGGCTTCAGCTGCTGCATTATTTGTCAGCACATACTCCGGAAAAAAGGGAGATAAGTCAGTTGATGTAATTCAAGCAGATGCATGGCATGTGGGAGGTCCTGTCATTGCTCTTATGGCAAACTCCATTGATTATCTGCGTGAGGAAGCGGGATTAAAGAGCATTAAAAAAGTCTATCTCACTCACATGCTAGTATGGGATCCAGTGGAGCAAGGAG
>JABDEI010000089.1 GCA_013287145.1 Chlamydiota bacterium | reverse complement strand
AGGACGATGGCGGCGGCGATGCTCCAGATGATGAGGCGTGGCAGCACAAAGATGGGATAAGTTTTTTGAGCTGGAGGGCCCCATCGATCTCCGGGAGGCCAGATGATGAGGGAGGGGGCACCTTGTAGGTTGGCTGCGGGGACGAAGCCGAAGATACGGCTATCTGCGCTCATGGCGTGGTTGTCGCCTAATGCTAGGTATTTGCCGTCGGGGACGGTGATGCCAAAAGTTCGGATGAAGTCGGCGTTGAGATGACCATCTTTGAGAGGAGGTCCGTAGTCTTTGAAGGCGATATAAGGATTTGAGGTGTTTGAGTTATTTTGTCGTTTTTGTTCATTCTTGAGAAAAGAAGCCAGGATTGGGTCGTCCTTAGTCATGATGGGAGCGCCGAGAATGTAGAGATCGCCATTGCGGAAGTAGGCGTAGCGATGTGGGTAGTAGGGTTGATTTTTGGAATAAGGTTCATAAGCGCGGTCGACATCGATGCCTAGGTTAAAGAGCTTCTGAACATTTGCCGGGTCGGTGCGATAGAGAGGTGAGGACTTAGGGAGAAGAGAGGTGATGCCACCCCAGCCTACTTTATGAGCCTTTCCGTAATAAAATTCGTAGGATCCATTTGGAACTGCCGGGAAGCTTGGGCTTCCCATTCCAAAAGGGATGTCTGTAACGCTGTAGCGTTTAGCTCTGCCATCGGAAACGATGAAGCGGGCGGTATACATATTGTCCATTAAGGCATCGAGATGCTTTTGTTGCAGAGGGATGACAGTGGAAAAGGGGGTGAGCATAATGCTTACGCGGGAGCCTTCCTGGAGGAGGGTGGGTTTAGGATTTGTCAGATTAGGGCTGTGGCGCAACTCCAAGTAGAGGACACCCTCATCTAGATTTGCAGGATCGAGTGAAGTGAGGTCGCGCACCTGTTGTTTTGTGAGAAGGCGTGCCATAGCGTAATTGCGGATGCCTAAGAAGTCGCTGTAGTTGTTGATCTGTGTGGAAGACTCTTCGAAGGGTTTTTCTTGGACCCATTTATCACCGACATGGATCTCGCCTACGGCGTTGCCGTAATTTGAAAAAGTAAGCCTGCCGATAGGTTGTTGCATCATATGGAAGACAATTTGATTTTGATTTGGAGAAGAAACAGTACCATCAAAGGAGATAAAGGGAATGTGTTCAATTTTTTCCAACCAAGGGCTATTTAGAAGCTCAGGAATAGGATCGCCGTTTTTATCAACCCCATAAATTTTTCCTCCATAAAAATATAAGCTGTCGCCGGGTTTAGCGATCAGGCGTTTGACATAGCGCTTGGTATAGGGTAGAAGCCAGAAATAGGTCGAATCGGTATCGAGTAAAGGGAGGCCATCGCCGGAGAAGATCACAATGCTGGTGCGCTGGATAAGATCTGGATCGAAGTAAAGATGCTTTGTTTGCAAAGGAAAATTAATTCCAAAAGCAGTTTTAGTTACCGTCAGATGATCTTGTTCTTTAAAAGTGGGGCGCATAGATCCTGTAGGAATCTCATAGAGCTCAAACCATACTTGTCGAACTAGTGTGGCGATAGCTAAAGCTAAAACGATAGCGATGAAGAGTTCGCTAGCGTAATCGAAATAGGATTTCTTAAAGCGTGCATTGCAAAATTCTTCGACCTTATGGGCTAAAGCATTAGCTTGCATGTGATCTTTTTGCAATAAAGCCTCATCTAAGGATGCCAGAAGAGATTCCATTTGGGAGAGTTCTGATGAGGAGAGAATCTTCCCTTTTTTTTTGTACCAGGAGTAACCCCAACGCATAACGTGACGTGATTTTCGCAAACTATAAGATGAAGATCGCATAAACATAAAAAGTGCCATGTTAAGGTTAAGATGTTTTGTAAAAAAACAGCTAGTGAATCATGAAATCGTAAAACATCAACGTAGAAAATGCAACATGAATTGCCCAAAAATGAGCCACGCCTTTACCGAAAAACATGTTTGTTTCACCTTTTGTTTGCTAAAAACAGTAACAATCTGGCAATTAAAGCTTTTTTGTGTGGAAAGATTGTTCGTAAGACCTTTAAATAAAGAGTTTATATCAAAAGTGCTTAAGGCAGAATCATCAAGGATTTTATTTAATAATTGCTGGTCATACATACTCAAGCAATTGAATATCAGAATGTTAAAATAAATTGCAGAAAAGAAAACCTCATCATAGTCCCCTCCATAGATTGCAAGGTTGTTTGTATGAAAATTCTGTCGATAACTTATCTTTCAAATGTGATGGGAGAAACGAAATTGCGCCCGGAGTCGACAATGCGGATTTTAGCGCTTCCCACCATACCATTAATCTGCAGCCAATAAGGAAAATAAGCGGGATATTGCTGGTTATCCTCCGGAACAAACACTTCAATAGTTTTTCCAGAAAGATCAGAGTTGTCTTTTGGCCAATGCGCGCGCCAAGCGCCAAAGTTGACTCCTTCAATAGATTTTCCATCGACAATGACTTTTGGCTGCCAAAAAGGACGGCGGTCATAGATTTCTAAAGAAGGCAGACCCACTCTCTTTCTTTCGTTGGAGGGAATGCGCACAAAGCGCAGGTTGAGAAGCGTAGAAAAAAAATGATCGGATTGAGGGACTTCATACCAGGTATTTTTCGTCAGAGAAAACGCTCTCAACACTTCACCTGTAGAAAGTTGAATATCATACATATTCCATGACGTATGGAAAGGGGCGCCATCTTCTGCCCACTTTTTCCATGAATAATTTTTATGAGGAGCTTTGCGGGCAGGAACTGTGATCTCTTCCAAAGTCAAAACATCGTTGCCTTTTGAATAGATATGCAAGAAGGTATAGCTTTTGTTTTGTGCAGTCACAAGATAATCGCCAGGAACTGCTTTTTTTAGGTTTTCACGGAAAACAACGAGGTTCTCTTCGGCTGAAGCTGTAAAAGCCCATGCGGTATATCCTAGTAAGATAATCAAAAATATCCGAAAACAGCGCTGAAGCATAAAATCCACCTTTAGCTATAACGTAATCAAAAGCTTGCATGCCACAAATTTTCACCCCTTTCTTCATTTTTGCCAAACATTTTCGTGAAAAAATCTTCATAAATAGAGATAATCCCCAAAAATTGCTTGACGGGATATGACCTTCTTGAATATAACTCTCCCTTTTCACCTCTAAGGTGGCATGGCCAAGTGGTAAGGCAGAAGCCTGCAAAGCTTCCATCCCCAGTTCGAATCTGGGTGCCACCTTAATTTATTTCATTAGTTGTACCACATGGGGTGTATCATATGCTTTATGTCGTAGCTACACCTATCGGCAATTTAAGCGACATCACCTATCGTGCTGTAGAAATTTTAAAAACATGCGATTACATTCTTTGCGAAGATACACGCCACAGCGTGGTTTTGCTCAAACACTATGAGATCACCCGGCCTCTTAAAAGCTTGCACAAATTTAATGAAGCTTCTCAGCTCTCCCACATTATCTCGGATCTGCAGCAGGGACAAAAAGTTGCTCTTATTTCCGATGCAGGCACACCTGCCATCTCCGATCCAGGCGAACGGTTGGTCAAAGAGTGTGTTAATGAAAATATTACGGTCATTCCAATACCGGGAGCCTGTGCAGCCATAGCAGCCTTATCAAGCTCAGGCCTTGATACAAGCCGTTTTCAATTTTGCGGATTCCTGCCTCGACGCGCAGGTGAACGCAAACGCATCATGCAGGAAATTTTGACTTATCCGGGAACGACGATTTGTTACGAATCACCAAATCGGCTAAAAGATATTTTAGCATTAATTGCTGAAAGTGATCCCGCCAGAAGTGTGGTAGTAGCTCGCGAACTCACAAAAAAATTTGAGGAGTTTATGCGCGGCACTGCGGGTGAACTTCTTACGCGCCTCGATCAGCCTCTAAAAGGAGAAATTGTTCTTTTGATTTCAGGAAGACCTCCACAAGCAAGCATGGATTGGGAAAGCCTTACTCCAGAAGAACACGTGGCTATGATGCAAAAGACCTATTCTTTATCCAAGCAAGATGCTATTAAAATGGTAGCTCAAATGCGTCAAGTCCCTAAAAGAGATATTTATAACAAAATCCATAAATGAACGTCATATCGTTAAAGTGCAGCAAATTTTTAAAAAATTGTTGCAAAGTTCGATGCGATAATAATTTTTTATTTGCAAAATACGACGATTTTGTTTATGTAAGGAAACCATGTTTTTCAACGTAAAAGGAGTTTGGAAAAATGAAGTTTTTTCGCACTAAATTTAACGCATGTCTAGGAGCCTTCGCGTCTTTGTGCTTTCTTTCGGGCACAGCCGATGCAGTTCTAGCTAGCGTCAAAGCAACAGGAATGGCAGGGACCGCAGTTGCGTATCCTCAAGACACATTATCTGGCGCTTTTAACCCTGCAGGATTGGCTGACGTAGGAAATCGATGGGACTTAGGCATATTTGCAGTTCGTTATAATGGCCAATCTAAGGTCACAGGCAATACAATACCCGGCGTCAATGGAACTTTCAACGGCTTCCGCACCTTTGGTGGTGAATGGCAGTTTTCACCCGATGTTGGCGTGAACAAGGAATTCTGCCTCTGCGACGATTGGAACATGACATTTGGTGTTATCGGCTACAACCGTAACTACATTAAAACGCGTTATCATGACTCTTTCGTATTGTTAGGGACATCTAAATTGAAGTTAGAGTACGTCAATGAGCAAATTTCCCCTATTTGGACAGTGAAATTTTGCGACAAATACGCCTTCGGGGTATCTCTTGACTTCTTAGTTCAACGTTTAAAAGTAAGCGGGGTGCAAAATTTTGACAATGTCATCTTCTCAGCTCATCCTAACCACGTCACCAATCGACGCTATGCCTACTCGTACGGTGTCGGTGTAACTATTGGCGGACGCGTTCAAATCAGCCCAGTCCTTAGCGTAGGTCTTGCATACCATCCTGAAACACACATGAGCCGTTTCAAGAAGTATCGCGGATTCTTAGCCGATAGAGGTAAATTCAATATCCCTCACAGAATTTTAGGGGGCATCGCATGGAGATTCATGCACTGCGCAACCCTCGCTTTTGACGTTGAGCATGTTGGCTGGAATAAAATCAAAGCATTGAACAACAACTTGCTTCACTCGGGTACCCTCGAGCTATTAGGTTCCCAAAATGGACCCGGCTTTGGTTGGAAGAGTCAAACATTTTATCGCGTCGGTGTCGATTATGACATCTGCGAGAGCTTGACAGTTCGCGGTGGATATCGCTATGCTAGAACGCCAGTGAGATCTTCTCAAACAGTCGTTAACCAGCTTTCCTTAGAAACTGTTCAGAGCGTACTGACTTTGGGAGCCACTTGGTGCTTAAATGCCTGCAGTGAAGTTTCCTTCATGTATGCACATGGATTTAATCATAAGGTCAGAGGACATCACTCTATACCTGAATCTGTCAACGGCATTCCTTTTGGCGGCGGCGAAGCAGATCTAAGACAGCATCTTGATGTAGTCGGCCTCTCTTGGGGACAAACATTCTAATTTTGCCCTATAGTCAAATCTCATCGGACAAAACGCCCTAAAGCGTTTTGTCCGGTTTTTCTTTTATAAAACAACTTCATTATTTGTCGTGTTAGTCTGTTTTATCGCTCTTATCCGTCCGTACGCTCTCTCTCTTCGTGCCCGTGTGCGTGCCCGTGCCCGTGCCCGATTTTCCTCTTCACTTAAGTTTTAACAAGGCAACATTTGATTATTCGGGCACGCACACGGGCACGGGCACGATTAATTATTTGTATATGGTTCGATTAGCGAAATTGATTTACAACAAAAAAAACTGAGGATATGCTTATGACCTAATTCAGGAGATCAGCATAAAATGGCATCTAAAAATAGCAAAGACCTAAGACTACTTCTGCATCCCTACATTTTTGTTTTGAAGGAAGGCAATGAAATCAATAAAGATTTACTCAATTATTCTCTCCTCATGTTGCATGTCAGCTGTCCTGAGACGTTAAAGTCTCCGGAAAAGCAGGTGCAAAAACCAGGAACTCTTATCTCTGAATTCGATCTGATCAAAGCGACTTTTCAAAGACAACCTGGCAGTTAAACAAACTGTTTGCTAACGAAAGTCAAAAACTCTTGCAGATTTGCTAGCTTTTCACTACAATTTTTTACCTAAGCTAAAGGATTTTTTCAGGACGCCTTCTTAGAATAAGTGCTCAGCGGTAAGTGAACAAATGCAGGACACATTTTGTCTTTGTTCACTTTCCTCTTTTCACTTACTTTGACACCAAGGAGAAACAACATGTCTTCAACACCAAAAGAGATCATCTTCGAGGAAGAAGCGCGCGAACTGTTATTGTCAGGGATCAAACAACTAGCCGATGTTGTCGCCTTTACACTAGGACCAAAAGGGCGCAATGTGGGATTGGAAAAAAGCTGGGGAGCCCCCATTATCACTAATGACGGCAGCAGCATTGTCAAAGATATCACGCTCAAAAATCAATACGAAAATATGGGCGTAGCTATGGCCAAAGAAGTTGTACAAAAGCTTAAAGAAAAATGCGGCGATGGTACAACGACAGGAACCTTATTGCTAAGAGCCTTAGTTGAAAACGGTATTAAACACATTGCCTCCGGAGCTAGCCCCATCGGAATTAAACGCGGAATTGATAAAGCCGTTGAAGCTATCGTAAAAGAAGTCGAAAAACTGGCAATTCCCGTCAAAGGCACTAAAGAAGTGCGCAATGTCGCGACAGTATCGGCTTCCGGCAACGAAGAAATCGGGGAACTCATCGCCCAAGCCATGGAAAAAGTAGGCAAAGCAGGCGTCATCACCATCGAAGAATCCAAAACAACCGATACCAAGATCGAGATCGTTGAAGGGATGCAATTTGACCGTGGTTACATCAGCGCCTATTTCTGCACCAATGCAGACAAGCGCATCGTAGAAATGAGCAATGCTCAAATCTTGCTCATCGATCGCAAAATAGCAAATATCCATGAGCTTTTGCCGGTGCTGCAAGCCACTGCTACAGCTTCAAAGGAACTTTTAATCATCGCAGAAGACGTTGAGGGCGATGTTCTCTCCACTCTCGTTGTCAATAAACTAAGAGGCACTCTAAAAGTTGCCGCTGTTAAATCTCCTGGATTTGGCGATCGCCGCAAGGCCATGCTCGAAGATATTGCAGTGTTAACAGGCGCAACAGTTGTATCTGAAGACACTGGAATGTCTCTAAAAGAATTTCCAGCTTCAGCTCTTGGATCTGCAGAAAAGATCACGATCACAAAAGATCATACAATCATAGTCAACGGAAGCGGATCGCAGCAAGCGATTGAAGCCCGCGTCAAACAAATTGAAAATGAAATCGAAGCGACTAAGAATTCTTACGAAAAAGAAAAATTAGAAGAGCGCAAAGCAAAGCTTAGCGGCGGCGTGGCTGTCATTCGCGTAGGCGCAGCTACTGAGCCTGAGTTGAAGCAAAAGAAGCAGATGTTTGAAGATAGCTTGAACTCCACAAAAGCTGCTATGGAAGAAGGAATTGTTCCCGGCGGCGGCGTGGCTTTACTAAGAGCAAGTAAAGTTGTTGACAAACTGAAGCTTGAGGGCGATGAAGCCATCGGGGCAAAAATCGTCATGCAGGCATGCTCAACACCCCTTAAGCAAATTGTTACCAACGCAGGCTTAGACGGCTCTGTATTCCTCATAGAAGTTCAGAAGGCAAAACCAAACTTTGGCTTTAATGCTCTTACAGGGCAAATAGAAGATCTTGTTGCTGCCGGAGTCATCGATCCTGCTAAAGTCGTAAAAAACTGTTTGACATATGCAGCTTCCGTCGGCGGCATTGTTTTAATATCAGAGGCTTTAATCGGCGATGCACCTGAAGACAATGAAGAATAACCAAATAAATTACTCCCAGGCTATCACCTGGGAGTTTTTGTGCAATCCATATGGTCAAAAAAGCAACATCAGCCTGCCTTTATGGCATCACAGTCCTGGCCATTCTGGGGTGGTGGTATCTTGCCTTCAGTCAAACCTCTTCGCCACAATCTGATGCTCAATCAGACATCTCGCTAAGAAAAACTTCAAAAGACTCATCTTATTCAAATCTTGTTCAGTTGCTGTCGCCTTTGCGGCGAGATACCCTTCACAAAGCGCTCGCCGGCGATAGGCGCCTAATGCGTAAAATGATCATCGAATGGGATGTCGATGCGCATATCATGGAAGCTCATGGGATCATTTCGGCTAAAAGATTGTCGCGGAACTCTTACACAAAAGCTCTTCTTTTAGCACGCCAACTAGAAAAAACATCCGATGACCAGCTTATCTCTCTTAACAATAGCGCCAGATACAAAATCATCGTCGACGATACAAATGCAACTCTAAACCTAAACAAACCTTTTCATCGGTTTCTTCCTGAAACATATGTCTCAGCAAGTTTTTTACTTGCCCTTGCCGATCCAAAACAAATTGTGGCTATTCCTCAAGGCCTTCGCGAGCAAACTCAGCTTTTTCCTACGCATCTGACCAAACAGATTCCCTTAGATGTGGACCGCCATAATTCAGAAAAACTTTATATGGCACGCCCTGATGTCGCCTTTGTCGCTCACTACTCGCATCCCTCTACTCTTCAAGCCTTGCAAAATCAAGGTGTCCCTCTTTTTACGCTCAAAAACATCAATAGCATCTCAGAGATCATGGATGCCCTGATTCGCATTGGCCATGTGATTAACAAACCGCTCGAGGCTGAATTGTTAAAATTGTTTATGGAAGCTGCCATGATAGCCATCGATAACCGCATGCTTTCTCTAAATCTTTGTTTCCAAGAGTTGAAGGCAGAACCGCGCATCTTATTTCTCAACCACTACGCGCAATTTTATGCCCCAACCCATAAGACAATCACAAGCCAGCTTCTCCAAAGAACTCATGTTCCCGATCTTATCGGCAAAGTTATTAAGCCTGCTTATCAGAGCGATTGGATGATTCCGATTCCACAAGAGATGTTAATGCATCTGAATCCTGACTGGATTATCGTCTCAACACAAAACGTCGAAGCCACAAAAAAACAGATTAATAGCGAATCGATATTTCATTCTTTGACAGCAAAGAAAAACGACTGCATATTTTATGTCGATGAAGTCGTGCAGCAATCCCCTTCTCAGTATATCGTCTTAGCCTACTATGACATTTTTCAAGCCTTGACCTGCGCCATCCCATGAACTTAAAAAAATACATCCCAGATAATAGCCTCAAAAAATTATATCTTGTCTTTGCCGCTCTTCTTGTCATCTGCTCTTTAGTAACGCTAGCTTATGGAGATATCCCGTGGTCATTTGTATGGCGAGGAGCTTTAGAAAGGCTTGCT
>JABDEI010000088.1 GCA_013287145.1 Chlamydiota bacterium | reverse complement strand
TTTGTTTGCCCATTTATTCCTCTTTTTTCATTCAAAAAATCTTCGCACTTGTCAAAAAATAACTTTATGTTATGGTAAGTTTTAGCATAAATTTTGAGGAGGAGGGCAGTGCGATGGTAGCACTAAATAAGGTATTGATAGCAGGACGTTTGACGCGTAAGCCGGAGCTTCGCAAAACGCCGAATGGTGTTTCAGTGACAGATCTGTTAGTTGCCTTAAATCGGGAATTCATGACTCTTGGCGGAGATAAACAGCAAGAAGTTTGCTTTGTCGATGTCGTCGTTTGGGGCAAACAGGCAGAAAGCTGTGTTGATAGTTTAGAATGTTCATCACCGGTGTTGATTGAGGGAAGACTTCAGCTTGATGTCTGGTATGCTAAAGATGGTGAGAAGCGTTGCAAACTGCGTGTCGCTGCAGAAAGAGTGCAGTTCTTAGAGAAAAGGTACTCCCATGAGAAAGCTGCCGAAGTTGCAAGCACTATCAATTAGCTTTGAATAGCTAAGGGCATTTAAGTTGCCGTATTTTGAGCTTTAGCATCCGGATTAGTTTTATAATCCTGATTCTAGAGATTCGAAATCGCACGAGAACATGCCAGCGGAAATATGAGCATTGAGATATCATGTGGCGAGAAATCAAAAAGATTATTCAACATCATTCTAGCTTTTTGCTGACAACGCATGCAAATCCGGATGGAGATGGCATTGGAGCCGCTTGTGCTTTAACAGAGCTCCTTCTGCGGCTTGGAAAAAAGGTGCGCTTTGTTTGCGACAGCCCAATCCCTCAAAAATTTGCTTTCTTAGATTATCATCATACTCATGAGCTCTATCATCCAGAAGGCGATTATCATTTAGTTGAAGTTGTCATCATCTTAGATACCCACAAAAAAGAACGCGTTGGCAGATTAAGCGATCTCATCGACAAACCTAAGATGATAACGGTTTGCATCGATCATCATAAGCCTTGCGAGACGTTCACGCCTTACACCGTGATCGACTCACAGGCCTGCTGCGTAGGTGCTATGATCTATACTCTCTACAAAGAATGGGGGTTCACTTTGAACCTCAGAGCTGCTTCTGGCATCTATGCCAGCGTTATTTGTGACACGGGTCGTTTTTCCTATTCTTGTACCACATGCAAAGCCCATAAGATTGCCGATGAATGCATTAAAGCGGGCGTTGACCCCGACCTCATGCATTCACGCCTATTTCAACACGTCTCCTTAGCGCAAATTCGAATGTTTGCCCAAACTCTACAGCATATGGAAACTTATCTTGATAATAAAGTTATCGTAGAAGAGATCCGGCGTGAAGACTACGAAAAGATAGGCGGAGATCTCCTCGATATCGAAAATGCCGATCTTGAATATATTCATGATTTCAATAAGCTCATTGAAGATGTAGAGTGTGTAGTGTTGTTGCGTGAGCTTAATAATAATCAAGTGAGGGTATCGCTGCGATCGCGTTCCGATCTAGACATAGAAAAAATCATGCGTACCTTGGGTGGTGGCGGACATAGCCATGCTGCAGGTGCTATTTGGAATGGATCCTTGGCAGAAGTCAAAAAACGCATTCTAGATTCACTAAGGGATCTACTTAATCAATCTGCACAGCAGGACATGAAACAAGGACGACAAAGTCCTGCATACGGCCAAACTGCGGTATAAGAAAATATCTCTAACCAGAAATATTTGTAGCGCTCTTTGCATGTGCTCTCTCATTGGGGCTTAAGGGGCTTGCCCCTTTTTGGAGTGCACGTAGGGCAAACCACACACACTTATACAAGATAATCTTGCCGTACCGCTTTATCATAGATAGTGAATTCAAGCAGAAATGGTCGACCAGACAAAATTGAACAGACTCAAAATCGATCCTGAAGAGCTCAAATACTTTTGCAAAGTCCAGCTATCGTGGCAATCTTATGTTTTTTTGTTAACATTCTGCCCGCGTGCGGTATAGTTTAACCAAAAGCAGCTCCTCTTTATTAGCTTCAAGCAATTGAAAAGAATCCTTCTTGCTGTAAATTAATTCCACTCGTATATTCTACAGCCATTTAAAATAGTCTTAACTTAAAAACTATAAATCGATGTTTGTGATGAATGGAGTAGAAGTCATCTTCTTGTACAATGCAAATGGACAAGAGCCTCAACAGGTTCGCCCTTCTTTGCGATCGCAATGGGGTTCTTTTCGCATTGATCTAGCAAAAATTGTAGATAGGCTTAAAAACGATTGGAAGGATGATCCATTTTCGCAGCCTATATTTAGATGGACCGCCAATTTATTAGCTGTCGATATCACCCAATTAAATCAGATTCCAGAAGTTCAATTTGAAGAAGAAGCATTGTCCTATATTAATGAATTAAGACAAAAGATTCTTGTGGATCAACTCGAACGCATTCCTGTACAAGATCCTATTCTTGTCGATGGTTTGGTCTGGGAAAAGCGCAAATTTAAAGAGTTCAAAGCGTTATTAAATTCAGAGATTTCACCGTTCACGGGCCATCCCTTTGTTGAAAAAACGCATGACCCGGCTATGATAATTTCACAGTTAATTCAAAGACTTAAGATACCCCAGGCACCTCAAGCGCTTGTTTTGAACAATCAAGTCGCCTTAATCCCAAGACCTGCAAATCAAGAGCTGGTTCCAAGGCAAAATCAGCAATTGGGCATGGCACATCGTATCTACAACCAAGCAATACAATTATCTCTTATCGAGATTGATCATACTCTGAATCCAGCGATAGCAAAGGCAAAACTGCAAATGTATGTAAGCCTCATTCAGGGAGCCTATATGCGCAAAGAGTTGGATGAGGCTACCGAAGAAATGAAATTTGGCAACCAATGTGTGGAGTTATTGATGGCTGAATTTCAAGCCATGAATGAACAAGTTAGGCACGAAGAAATTCAAAGGATTGAGGCTGACCAGCAAGAATTACAGCGAAATTTAGCTTTAACAAATCAATTGCGTCAGCAAGAAAGAGCTATTGATCGAGCAGAAATTAGGAACCAAGGGCAACAGATTGAGCAGCTGCAACAACAAAATCAAAGGTTGCAAAACAGATGCGATGAACAAGATAGAAAATATATAGATCTTTTGCAACGCTTTGAGCAAAAGGCTCGCGAAGCTTACAACTTAGCTAACCAGCCTCACAAGAAAAAGAAGAAATTTTTCGGTCTTTTTTGATAAGTAGTTTTGATAAATTTTGAGTCACATTCGGTATAAATAGTTTAGATAAAGTCAGACAAAAAAATACATATTTATATAGAGGTAAAAGCAATGGCGTTTGAAATTGGTGCTACTTATCACCCTAATCTCATAATAAATGAGGCTCTTTTAAAAGCTAAAGAGTCAGAAGATAAAGATATAAAAGAGTTAGCAGCTGAGCCTATCGCGCTTGAGCAAAAACCGCTTCCTGATATGAGCGATGTCTTAGGCAGTCTGATGCAAATTCAAAGCAATTCAAATGAATGGACGCGCGAACAGCTACAAAAAACGATGAGTGCTTTTGAGGAATTTAAAAAAATGACTGTTGATAATTTATCAATTTTAATGATTGAAAATATGCGTCTTCAAACTTCATATTATGATTCCATCACTAGAAATATAGAAGTAAAAGCTTCTCTAACGGAATCGCTTGGAGCTGCCTATGACTATATTAAAGTTCTGGAAAGAAAATTAGCTCTAAGTCAAGTGAAAACAGCGCGCATTGCTATCGAGTTTCTTCGCCATTCTGATTCAATGGCAAAACATCTTAATGTTCTAGGGCCTCAAACGGGCAATCCTGTGGACTGCATCACAAAGGTCAATGTTTGTCTACAAAGCGTGCAAGATTTTAATAGAGTTCTAGATCAGAAGTTGGCTTCAGAAATAGCCTTGCTTAATGAGAAAGCTCAAGATCCAGAAGAGTTTAAATCATTTTTAAAGGCAATAGCAGATGTTGAGAGCCGCGGGCTTGCCGAAGATCAAGAGTTTATTGAAGATGAGGACTCAGATGAAGAACTCATTGAGCAAACCAAATAGGAAACCTTAGCGCATGTCTGTCACTCTTGTACAAACGACTGCTCCCCAGATTCAAAGCATTGGCTATGGCCTTCCACAGCTTTCTATTAAAGACCGCATTCTTTCACTCATTAAAGAAATGCAAGACCCAAAGGTCTTTTCTCAGCAAAGTTTAGAAGAAATTGCAAAGTGGGAAAGAAAATTTAATTTCAATTGCCTGGATCAACTTTCGAATGAAAAGGCTCGCGAACTTGCTTCATTAGATCTTTGTTATCTTATATACGCTGTGATCCGCCCTCAGTTGTGTTTTCCCATATCAACACAAGACTACAAGATTTTATATAGCTTCGAAACATCGCTTAAGAAAATCTTAGAATCCACTGTACCAACCAAAGAAAGCGCTAGCCAATTTCTCACAATCTATGAAAAAGGAGTAGCAAAGCAGAGCTTGCTTAAAGAAAATGCTATGCTAGTTACCCAAATCTTTAACGAAGGAAATAAGCAAGCGGATGAAGAGGCTCTGCATTTGAAAACTAACAATGAAAAAAATCTTAGGGATCATAAGGTAGCCTTAAAGAACATCAATGCCAACCGAAAGGAGGCTTGTCAAGAAATCACTAGTGAACTTGAGTCGATCGAAGCATCTACGAGTGCATTGATAAATGATTTAGAGAATCAAGTAGAAAAAATTGCAATAGCAGGCAATCAGCTTCAGAAGCAGCAACAGAGTTTAGAGACCATTCAGAAAGGCGTCATCATTTTATCAAAGGGTTTTTAGAATATGGCAGCATTAGTGCCTCATGGACTACCTCCCATGGAAGAGATGAACAATTTTATGTTGGCTTTTAGAAGAGGCCAAGATTTTGATGCTCCTCTTCAAGAGCAAGTCAACGAAGAGATGGAATATTTAAATGAGAGAATTGAGGCTTTAGCCAAAGATTTATTAGGGGAATCGGAAGAGGCTCGTCAGCTAGCTGAGAGCCTTAACAATCGAGTAGGACCTATGGATTATAAAAGCGCCATTCTATCTTTTATAGATCATCTTAAACAAACTTTGCAGGAACTCAAAGCCAATAACAATGAACTAATCGAAACTTTAGATCCAAAACTAGAGGCATTTTGGGAGCAGCAAAAGCGAATCAAAGAACTTAGCTTGGCATTGGAAAATCTCATACAAACTATTAGAAGAAATCCTAGTCAAAATCCTTACTCAGAAACTATTGTAAAAAGCGGATTGATCGCCTGCTTAGTAATTTCTCACAAAATGCATTCGAGGAAATGAAAGATGGTTCCCTTAGCTGGTGCAGGAATACCCCTTGGCGTTATTCCTCAAGATGAAGATATTTTACTTCGAAGAAAAATTAACGCAGAACTTGCCACCCTCCGCGACCTCTTAACAGAAAATCATCGCTTGCACGATGCAACGACGCAATCCATTTCAGAATGGTTTCATCAATTTGATGCAGCTTTTAGAGGGCGCAATGATATGCAGACCCTTATGAGAGAACACATTGAAAAATTGCAAGAGCGTTTAATTGATCCTATTCAGGGCTGCTTGCTTGATGAAAATGCTCTATTGGGAAGTGATTTAAGACCCTACAATAGTCTAACTTTTGGCATTCACTTAGCTTCTGTAAGGCCTTCTACGTTGCGCTACCGATCTCCCAAAGAACCGCAAAATCCCGCTCTTTTTTACACATCCCCGCATCCTGTTGTCCGAGGTGCAGCTGCATGGCTAAAGAGCCATGAAGCGCTTTCTATTCCTGAAGAGATTACAAGAAAGTATAGAGAACTTACAGAGGCAAGATCAATTCCTCGGATTCCTCAGGTGCCTCTTCCTACTGAAGATAATGAGCCTATCCGCGGAGTTATATTGGCTCGAATCGAAGAACTGCGCGACGAAGCTCAGCACTTGGAAGATGCTGCGAGGCAATTAAGACGAAGAATTGATGAGCGCATTCAACAAGGACTTGCTGAAGCCAGGCGCCACATTGCCGAGAATGGCCAAAGAAACCAGCAAGCCCATGCTGTTTTGGTGCAAGATGATGAAGAGGGCGTTGCGGAAATGAGAAATGAAATGAGGCCGTTAATGCAGCAAATTGCTGAAGTTCGCCATCAGCAGCAAGCGATAGCAGAGCGGCAAGAACAAATTGAAGAATTAGAAAGGCAAGGGGAAAGAGCTTGCGCTCATTTGAGTGTCCAACTCGATAATGCCCGAAAAGCCAAAGAGGCTGAAAAGAAAGGCAGCTCAAAAGGCCTTGGAAAAGGACTTCTTTTGGCGATAGGCTGCACTTTAGCAACAGCTGGCGCTTCTAATCTATTTACAGGGGGGAAGATTGCTATCCTGCCCGGCAATGGGGCAAAAATTAGTCTCACGCTCCCACAATAATTTTAGGTCAAAATATCATGTCCATTTCAAGCGACTATTCATTTAATTTTCCTTCTGTTGAAGCAATGCCTTTCCAAAATAATGTTTTTGATTCTGACGAGGATGATGATATAGAGATTCACGACATTTCAAGGGATGGAAAAGTTCCACTATCTGAAAGCTCTCAGAGAAAGGTGCCAATCCGTCGAGCGGCGGCCAAGCTTCACCAAGTGGCCTCTCAGACTCCTTTGCTGCAAGACGCTGCCTTAAAAATAACCCAAACAGCTCATCATTCATCAAGCCAATTAAAAGCAACTTCACAACGCCATGGACGTCAGCTCTTAGCTTTTCATAAAAAGCGTCAGATGATGAATCAGCAATTGGATCAATTGGATAATTTACTTGAAAATAGCCCATCTGATCTTGGGCCTTCTCCTTCGCTTAATAAACCTGCAAGAAGGCCTATGTCCGCGTGGGATAACGCCATGAATAACCTGAATCGCATCAATACGATTGAAGATATGATGGATGCAAGAGTGAATGTTATGACTTTAGAGGCGATGTCGTATCCCGTCTCAAAAGTGATTGAAGGGGGTCTTTGGGCTGCAAAAAAAGTGTGCCGGTCAAATTCTAAGTTAGAACAAGAATGCCGAGCTATCAAAACAAAGGCTTCGGCTTTAATTAAAAAACACGTGCAGAAAGCCCTTGACAATAGGGAAAAGAACATTCAAAGAGAAGCCATCTACAATGAAAGGCAGTTGCAAATTCCGCAAGTGATGACTAGACAATTTATGGATGATACAAGTAGCATTGCTCTTCATAGTTTGCAGATGGCAGGAGTAGCTTCGACTTTCGGTGTTATAAAAGGAGTAAAGAAAGGCTTCATCGGGCTTAAAAATATAAGTCAAAAAACAAATAAACTTGAAAATGCCGCTGCAATGACAGCAGACAGCCCTAAGGCAATCCAGGAGAGTCTTCCCGCTCAAAACGCCATTCCAATAGAACCTAAGTCCTCTCTAAATCAATCTCAGCAAACAGAAAGAATTAAAAGAGATCTCAAGAATTTACAGGCGCAAAAAAATTTCATTTTAATTCAAGCAGACTCTCATCCAACACAGATCCAACATGTGATTAACAATGTTTATCATTCCATAATGCCTTGCCGCTATGGAGGCTCTGTTGGCCATGCGCTTCATTCCTATACTCATGAAACTGCAGCTTGTATTCCTAATGTTAACCATCTAGTTCGCCATGGCAGTGAAAGCGTGTGGAGAAATGTGCTTCATGAATCCACAGGCTCTTCACCTATAAATCCATCTTTGACTTATTACAAACAAGGCGAATTTCGAAATCGATTCGTCTTAAAGATAACAGAAGGCAATCATTCGTTTGTCATCAAGGACTTTGACAAAGCGTCTCCTATTGTTGGCGAACTCCTTGGCTTGGATTTCGTTAAATCGCTTCAATTAAAACACTTCCGGGTAGCGGATGTATTATCGATTGGCCAGTACCGGTTAGGAAATGCAGATCGATATTTTATTGCTAAATCCTATCTCCCTGGCGAGTCAATTGCCAAGATGATGAAAGATGCTGGCAATCATGTTCTTGATTCAAAGGAAAGAGTCGTGCTCTTGGAGCATGTAGCTAGGGCATCATATCATGCCGGCAAAGCAATTGGCGAGCTGCATTCAAAAGGAATCACAGACCTAACAAGGGCTTTACCTCAAAAACTGGAAGGCCATCTTAAAGCTAATGTTACTGATCGAATTTTAGGAATACGAAGTAATCTAGCTGCGCTCGGTCTTCCTGACCTAGAGCATTCTGCGCACTTGACTCTGTTGATTAACAAAATTAAAAAGAGCTCACATCTCCTTACCTATGGGTTAGAAGATGCTTCACCTGGACAGTTTGTATGGTCAAAAAAAAATTCATCTTTGAATTTCATCGATTTTGAAACGGTACCTTACTCTTTTTCAGCATCAAAAATGCCTTCTAGTTTTTTGATGCAAGATTACTATACTTTTCTTTCGCAAATTAATACGGCAAAAATACTGAATAAATTATCTGATGTAGAGGCCGCCCACCTTAAAACAGCATTTAAGAGAGGGTATTTTTCGGAATACAAAAGCCAGGTCTCAAAACCTGCCAGGCAATGGCTTAAACTTGAATCTGATTTGTTAATGTTAGATGTCTTGACAAATTACTATATGCTCAAAGCTCCCAATATAGATCTTGTGACATTGAAAAAACTCGTTTATAAATTGAATCTTAGAATTAAAGAAGGCCGATTTCCCACAGAATGATGGCGTCAAAGGATTTAAAATATGTCAGTGTCAGGTGTATTTTCTTTATCTTCTCCATTATATCAGTTTCTAAATGAAACGAATGAACTCCAAATTGAAGATAGAAGCGAAAAGGATTTCGAAACTCATGAATATATAAAGGCAACAACGCAATCATTAGTACCTAATCCAAAACAATCTGTACGACGAGCTGCAGCTAAGCTTCATGAAGCAGCGACGCAAGTATCTGTATTAGGACAATTGGCATCAGAGGTTAGTCGGGCTGCTGATCACTCCCATGACTTGCTGAAGGCCGCTTCTCAGGCATCTATTTGTCAAGTAGGACAATACTATCAAAACAAAAGAGAAATGAACAATGCGCTAGAGCAAATGGAAGTCACCATTGCAAATAGCTCGCCTAATTATCGCTCAACTTTATTACCAACAAGTGAACCGTCTAGAAAAAGGCCCATGAACGCTTGGGATAAGGCAATGAATAACCTCAATCGCATGCATACTATGGAAGATATGGTTGAAGCACGCGTTGAAGTTCTTGTGAGTACAGCTTTAGTCTATCCTGTTTCACAAGCCATACAGAGTGCTGTTGGCGCCACCAAGAAAGTATGCCGATCCCATCCCAAGTTAGAACAAGCTTGCCGAAATGTTTCCAATGCACTTACTTTCAATACCCCAGAAAATGTTAAGAAGGCATTATTAAATCGAGAGCGAAATATCCAAAGAGAAGTCGACTATAATGAAAAGCAGCTGCAGATTCCAATAGAGATGACAGTGCAGTTTCACAAAGACACTGCAACCAAAGTTATTATGCGCGTGGGCGCTATGGGAGGCCTTACAGGGGCAGCTCTTACATCTAAAGTCATTCCGGCAGCAAAGCATATCAT
>JABDEI010000087.1 GCA_013287145.1 Chlamydiota bacterium | reverse complement strand
CAGTTTAATGCGTGACAATATCAGATCCCAAAAAGGGATCTTCTTAGTTAAGCGACAAGCGCAACAACGTCAATGCGGATTATCGAAGATTTTATTTGAAGCAGGGCAGAGCGCGGCGCCATCCTAAGAAAAGCTCGACGGCGGGAGTTCCTTGGAAATGTTCATAGCGCAAAATGATCTTTTTTAAAGCATCCGTAGTGGCTTGCTGATCGTTACCGGCCTCAAAATTCCAAGGTGTAAAGCAAGGAGCCACATAGTACTTGTCGCGCAAATTGACCCCATCATTTTGACGATTTAAGCAGCGCTCGAAGTAGCCATATAATCGGCGTCCATCTAAGGGCTTAAAGATCCCATAAAAAGCTGCAGACGCTCCTAAAATTCCATAAAAAGGGGCGCGGAAGATATCGGCAACGGATTGCCCAATTTTATTCAGTTGTTGTCCCGCTTTTTTTCTGCCTTGGACCATGGCAAAAGGCAATGCTAGGGTTCGAAAAACTGCTAAAGCCACGTGATAGCAGGTTCTTATGGTAGTATCAGTCAAAAATCTAGGAATAAGCATCGCGCATTTTATTCTCAAAAGCCTCATCGAATCTTTGTTATAGATGTAACCGGTTTGGGAATCCCATGGCAAGCGATGGGTCTTTCCACGCCATTTAAATAAAGCATTCCCCCAGCGTCCCTTTTCTTTTTCAAAGGTAAGCTCCGGTTTTTCTTCAGAAAGAGTGATCTCGAATTTCTTAGGATTTTCAACTTTGCCCATTTGATAATCTGCCACTTTAAGCAAGGGCAATTTTTCTGAAAGATGGACTTTGTACTGTTTTAATAGGCGTAAAAACCACTCTTTGCCTTTTTCCTCGCCAAGATTCACGGTTCCTTGATTGGGATCAAAAAGCACCAAATTGCCATGATCATCTTTTACCAAAGCGACAACATGGGATGGCAATGGAATGACATATTCTCCGCTAGCTAATTCCTTTTGCAAATAGGGAAAAATTTCTTCAAACGGATAGCGCAGTGTTGTCTCTTCAGAAAAAGTAAGGTCTAATGTTTTGGCGGCAACTTCGCGAAGTTCGGATAAAAACTCTTCGTCACTGCAGCAATCATCAATGCGATCGACATTGGCCTTAAAAAGCTGGGTGTAGATTAAAGACGTTTTGGCGCATTCCTCATTAGCGCCTTCTTGCATTACTTTTGCCGCAGCAAAAATATCCTTAGATTGGCGGAAGCGCTTTAAAAAATGCAGCGACATTGCTACGCAATGATTACTTAAGGTAGCTGCTTGCGAAAATGTCTTCGGAATAATCAAATCTTGTTCTTGCATGATCTTTTGCACTTTCTCATCTAAAGAAATTGTCTGCGTTCGATTAGCAAAAGCCTCTTTGGAGAGAAGATTGCGCGAAGGTGCAATCAAGGCCTTTGTTGGAATTGAATTGAAGCAAGGCTTGCTTACAGACATTCCTTTCCAATGAAGGTGATCAACACCATTCGATATTTGACAGTTCATGCTTTGATTTTTCCCATAGTTTTATGATTCAAAGGTTTCCGGGGAGAATCCCGGAAACCGAATAATCTATTTCCTACCTATGACAGTGCCCGTGCCTTCTCGGACCGGAATTGACAATGACAACAGCAGGACGTGGGGCATGGTGACGGCCATGACGATGTCGGCCGTGGTGAGGATCTGTAGCTGAAACAGCAGCACCGGCTGCAGCGCCGATTAAGCAACAACAACAAAGCGCAGTCAGACAATCCGCATCATCGCCTTCTTTTTTGGGAGTTTTGCGGACAGATTTAAGGGTTTCAAAGGCCGAGTCTTTTTTCTCAGCTGTCAATCCCACCAAAGTATATTTTGCTTTAACTTCTTTGCTGAAAAATGCAGCGACTTTCTTTAAAGCAATCCCTATCGATACTTTAATTTTGACTCCGATGGAGAGATCCTGTCGCTGGATAGAAGAGGGTTCTTCCGTTTTTGAGACTTCTTTTGCAGAGACATTTACGCGATATGAATGGCCGCCATATGCCGCTTGATAAGGCTTGGTTAGTTTAGTCCCCATCTCGTCTAATTTGCGCGACAACGATATCGAATGCTCCTTTGAACTTTCGACATTTACCGAATTATAATAGTTAATTTTCACACCAACCTCTTTAAATTTTAATTAATTTAACATAATTATACAAAACACATGTTAAACGTTGTTAAATAAATCATTAAGATTGTGTTAATTATTACATCGAAACGCATTCAAAATTTGGATTTTGGAGGTTCATCACGCAAATGAGTACCTCATTTTAGTAAATAAAGAATTCAAGTTTAAAAAGTAGTTGTTAGCCGCGAATAGCGGCAGCAGCATGTAGCCACAGGCGTAAGCCCAATGTCGTCAAAATAAAGAAAATACTTACACAACTTTGTTAGCATTCAGTCGCCCTACCCGGGCTCTATCTTTGACGCTTTGTCCCCACCGTTCCATCGCGCCAAGGCGCTTAGTCACGGTTGTAATCGGGCCGTCCTACGTTATCACTCCGGACTTAGGACAAAAGACACGTTAGCTATGCTTTAGAGCCCGTCCTAGGGCATAGTTTAACGTTTTTCTGCCCTAAGTCCGGAGCGAATGCGCAGGACGACCCGATTAGAGCCCACCGTGACTAAAGCGCCTTAGCGCGATGGAACGGTGGGACAAGAGCGTCAAAGGGGAGAGCCCGGAGTGGAACGAAGGGCGACTGAATGCTAGCCAATCGCTATAAAAGCTTTCTTATTTTGACGACATTGGGCGTAAGCCTGTGGTAAAAGGCAAAAGGCATTAAGCCGTGATAACGGCGACAGTCATGAGGGTGCTGTCGCCGCTATCACGGTAAGACTTACGGTAATGGACGGCGCATAAGACATTGCATAAATGGTCGAGAAAGTAATTAAAGGATACAACAGATGCAGCACAAGGGAAGAGGTGGAGCGCCTTCTAATTTAATCACTTTGCGTTTTTGGATGGGAGCCTCCAAGCGCACTTTTTCATAATTATTGTTGCTGACTAAAGAATATTTGGCCTTTATGTCCTTATTGAAAAAAGAAGCGACTTTTTTAAAAGCAATTCCAACCGACACTTTAATTTTAGCACCAATTGAAAGTTCTTTACTCTGGATAGTATTAATTTCTTCAATTTTGATCTCTTTAGAAACCAAATCCACTGAGTAGGAATGGCCTCGATAAGGCTTTATTAAGCAAGCTCCTAATCGATCCATTTGACGAAATAAGGAGATTGGTTGTTCCTTTGAATTTATAATATTTATATTATTATAGTAATTTACAGCCATATTAACATCCTAAAATTAAAATAAGTTAATTAAAACTTATAACACATTAATTTATTAATAACAAGATTTTTAAATAAAAAAAACAACTTTAGTTTAAATAAAGATGGTTTATCAATTAAAATAAAGTATACCGAACGTAACTCAAAAATTGGCGTTCGATATATCAGGAGGAAAGCTCAGTTTGCAAGGCTGCAAATAAATCAGGGTATTGAAAGGAAAACCCCGCTTGCTGCATTTTTTTTGGAATGGCTCTTGTGCTGCAAAGAAGCATTTCGTCGGCGACTTCGCCGAAAATAAGACGTGCTAAAGCAGCCGGAAGAGGAAGGAACGTTGGCCTTTGCAACACAGATCCAAGCGTTTTGGTAAATTCAGCATTAGTGACCGGCTGTGGAGAAACGGCATTAATAGCTCCTTGAATCGACTCTTGGCTTATTGCGAAATCGATCATCTTAACAAGATCTTGCAAAGCAATCCAACTCATATATTGTTCACCAGAACCTACCACGCCGCCCAAACCAAGTTTAAAAGGAATCAACATCTGGGCCAATGCTCCTCCTTTAGAGGAAAGCACTATCCCCGTTCTCAATTTAACGACGCGAATGCCCTTTTCTTCAGCTTTTTGAGTAGCAGCCTCCCACTCTTGACACACTTCAGCTAAAAAGCCTGTACCGGAAGGACTATCTTCTGTTAATTCTTCAGTTCCTCTATTGCCATAATAGCCGATAGCGGAACCATTGATTAACACTTTAGGAGGCTGCTTCAAATTAGACAAAACTGAACATAAATTTTTTGTTCCTTGAATACGGCTATCGCGAATGCGCTTCTTTTTTGCCTGCGACCAATGCAGGCCCATGATGCTCTCGCCTGCAAGATTAATGACAACATCGGCTCCATCAAGCGCGGCAGAATCAACCTCACCTTTTTCAGGATCCCAGAAGACAGCATCTTTTGACATTGGCGATCCTTTTCTCACCAATCTTTTGACGTCGTTACCTTGGTGCCTTAGAAAGTCGACCAGCGTCGAACCAATTAATCCTGTTGATCCGCTGATAAAGAATTTTTTCGCCATAATCATTGTCCTTTTAAACTAAATCGCAAGCATCCTCGGGCATCCAATGACGCTCTTTTCCTTCCCATTTGACATTACAGCCAATAGGATTTGTCAAAGGCTTAGAAATAGTTTTGCCTGCAAAGTATTCTTCAAGAGCTTTTTCTAATTCATTAGACGTCATTTTGCTGGTATCGCGGGGAGAATCAACGGCCCTTCCCGTATAGATCAGTCTGCGATCTTGATCGAAAACAAAAAAATGAGGCGTTCGCAAAGCGCCATATTTTTTGGCAATTTCTTGCGTTTCATCATAAAGATAAAGCCAGGGAAATTTATGCTCCTTCATTCTGGCGACCATGTGTTCAAAGGAATCTTCTGCAACGGTATTTTTACTGTTTGAATTAATGCCTATGAACACCGCACCTTGAGATTTAAATTTTTCAGCAGTTTTTCTTGTCACATCGTCTGAACCAATGACATAAGGACAATGATTGCATGTAAAAAAAATCACTAATGCTTTGGCTTTGGCGTAGTCTTCAAGAGCATGGGTTTTTCCATCGGTGCCTCGCAATTTGAAGTGAGGAGCTTTTGCTCCTGGCTGTAATGTAAATGGCATGATTTATCTCCTTTTGTTCAATTTGCATTAACACAGAATAAAAGAAAATCTAGATTTTTTAAAGATAAGGATGAGAGGAATGGAGTTATACCGTCCGCGTGCGGTATATTAGAAGAGACTTATTGTTATTTTTCACCTTCGTTTATCATTTATCATTTAGCATTTATCGTTTTTTTCAAGCGCCATGAGCGTAGTTCAATACGCCTTGCAATTTGCCGGCTTCGATATTCTTGTGGGTAAGGCTAGGCTGATAGTGTTGGAGGCACTTGGGGAAATCAGTGGCCGCAAGGGATTTCCATTTTCTCTGGCCATTTTCAATATAGTGGTATTTTCTCCAAGAACCCAAGATAGTGTGGACGCCGGTCATAAGTTTAGGCCTCCAACTTTTAGGCGTTTTGTTGATAAGATTCACCATCTTTCTTAAAAAACCGTTGGATGGCTCTGCTTTTAAAAGATCCATGTGATAGAGATCCGGGACACGACCTCCATCTTTTTCTTTACCTAAAAGAGTTTCTAATAATGTTTGGGGCCAATAAGCGCAATTTTCCCATGCAAATTGAAACACAACGCTGCCATTGCGCGCTTTGAGAAGTTCTTCTTTAACAATTTTCATGAGCTCCAAGCCTTTCTCTTTGCTAAAAGCAAAAGGCACGGAAGCATGTTGACGGTGTGAGTAAAAAAGATTTTCATCCGGATAAGAAAATTTTCCCTTGGCTGTCGCAGTCAAAAAGAGGATTTTTTCAAAAAAGTTCTTTGGGAAATTAGCTGCGAATTTGCCAAAATTAAAGATGAGATAGGTGCCATCGCTTTGAGGCACACAAAATTCAAAATAGCCGTGGCTGCGATCAAAATCTAATGTAGGGGTTTCGCGAGACGATTTTGCAGCAGCAGCCCATTGATTGGGCTCTAACTTAAAAGGAAATTTGCTTGAGCTATAGCGTTTTTCAACTTGTTCTCTTGTGGCGCGTTCAAAAATTGGAAGATCTTTCCACCAGTCATCTTTAGTCAGATCGATGCGTTCAAAGTCCTTTTTCTCCGGATTCCACCAGCCAAGTTCATGCGCATTCCAATTGGTAACGCCCAGCTCCGGAAAATATTCTAAATTGCCGATTTCATCATTCTTGCTTTTGAAGACATCGATAATTTTTTTGACAGTAAGTTTATAATTTCCTTTCAGAGTGACTTCTTGACTTTCATCAAGGATGCTAATTTTCTTGCCTTCAAAAGTCAGTCGAATTTGTTTTTCTTCTTTACCATCGGCGCAAACAATCTTGTCAACGGATAACAAATGCGCCCCGCAGCGGCCGATGCGCCCTGCCATATAGGCCGTCTTTAAACGTGTATATGTCGCAGGAAACTCCACAAAAGGACGCACGTCGTTATTTTCTCTCAATGTCCACTTAAAGAAAGCATCTTGCAGATATTTGTCTGCTACTATCAGCTTGGCAAAATCAGGATAGGCACAGGTTTGCGCTATTTTATGTAAATCGCTTGGAGTAAGTTCTTTGTCATTAAAAAAGCTCTGTTCCTTGCTGTTTTTCCATTTTCTGGCTAGGTCCTGAATTGGAGCTTGCAATTCGGGGGAAGCTAGGGTGTCTAATCCCCCATTAATGGATTCGATGCGATATTGCATCGCCACCTTTTTTTGATCTAAAAAACGCTTTTCGAGCCGACAATTGCGATTTTTCTTATGGCTTTCGAGCATTTCAGCGATTGTTTTTGCAGTTTCAATGTATTGCTGAAATTTTTGAGTCTGCTCAGGAGCTGCGCTTCCGTTGCCTGCATTGAATTTAACTGGAATTTTTTCTAATTTGTCCAACGTCTTATTAAAGACTTTGGCCACTAAAGCAACTCTTTGATCCTCTAATCGAAAAATGCGACGAATGATCCTCGAATATGCTCCTTCACAGTACCAAACCCCTGTTTCTTTTAAAACTACGGATTTCCCTTGCTTGATCGCTAAATTAAATTCTGTAAAACTGTTTTCAATGTTTGGCATTGTTCTCCAAATAATTAATATTAGAGATGATTAAAAAAAATTAGATATTAATTATAACAATTTATTGCGTTTTTTTCAAGAAGAAAGAAGAGAAGAATCCATGAAAATCAAAAACTTTTTCTAATTCAAAGATTAATAGTTATAATTAAGCTGAAGGGGCTACTGAGTAACGTGTGCGCAAGGCCCCATTGTCTAATCTCATGGGCAAAGCTGCCGGATGAAAAATTTCGAGATCTTTCCAAAAAAGATTATTCATAATCGATTTGGACACACGCGTCCCGCTTTCATCGATGACTTCAAATTTTCTCCAAGGTGCAAAGAGAATGTTGACAATTCTGAGGCCTGTAGGCTGTAGAGCTTTAGGAGAACGCCTAATGATGCGATAAAACACACGCAATAAAGGATTGGAAGGAGTTGCATCGAGAACCTTCATGCGATAAAGACAGGGAACATTCTCTTTTCCTAAAACTTTTTCTAAGTTTGTCTGCGCCCATTTTGCGCAGTTGTCTCCTTGAAATTGGAAATAGAGATTGCGATTCTGCGACTTAATCATATCTTCTTTAATGAAACCCATCAGCTGCTGGCCTTGTTCAGGAGTGAAATCGAAAGAAACTCCGCGCTTCTGACGATGACCATAATAAACATTTTCATCCGGATAGCCTATTTTAGCCTCTACGGTATTGGCTAGTATCCCCATGCGCTTGAATTTAGAGGTGGGAACATAGGCTGGAAATCTGCCAAAAGGATAGACGACATAATGACCGTCATCACGAGGAATAGCGACCTCCATCCAGCCGTGATTTCCTTCGAAATCTAAGTTGTTTTTCTCACGAGACGCTTTAGCTTCGACATTCCA
Source organism: Chlamydiota bacterium (assembly GCA_013287145.1). Lineage (GTDB taxonomy): Bacteria > Chlamydiota > Chlamydiia > Chlamydiales > Parachlamydiaceae > JABDEI01. The sequence goes on along the minus strand of JABDEI010000087.1, from coordinate 1,923 downwards.
ATTGATGCCATCCATATGCGAGCCATAGCGTTTCTGGGCCTCCTCTTTTGTAATCGTTTCAAATGTAGGCAATTGCTCCCACCAGTTGGCTTTAGAAAAATCAGCGACTTCATATTCTTTCACTTGCTCTTTGCCAACTAACTTCGTATGACCAGTCCATCGCCCGTATTTAAAATTCCAAAGAGTAATCCCTTTTTCCATGGCCTCCAAATCACCAGGCTCCTGCTTATCACGTTTATGGGCGAAGATTTGGAAAATTTTTTTCATGGAAATCTTAACACCGTCAGTAAAATGCACAACATTTTTTCCATTGAGAATATTGACTCTAATCACATTTTCTTCCGCGCCCTTCCCCACAACAAAAGGCAACGTGACTTGTTTTACGCTATAATGCTTGCCGATAACAGGTTGTCTGATAACTTGCAGCGCCTTTTTGCCCATTCGCTTAATGCGTGTCGAAAGATGGCAATTTTTTATCTTTTCTTGAATTGCAGGAAACTCCACAAAGGCTTTTACCGAATTCGGATCTCGCAAAATCCATTTGAAAAACTCATCCTGTAAGCGTGAATTCTGGACGAGAAGCTTGGCAAATTCGGGATAATGGGCAGCGCTCTTTAATTTTTTTAGATCAACATTAGTCAACTGCTTTTCGTCAATAACAAATTGCTTGCTTTTCCAAACCGTTGCCAAAGCAATGATCTCCTGCTGATAGCCTAATTCTTTTTGTGTTAAGACATCGTAGGCTTTGAGCTTGTTACATCCTCCATTATCTTCTTCTAAGCGATACTTTAGGGCCACAATACGCCGCTTAAGATCTGCTCTTGCAGCCTTGGCTTCTTTAGATTGGCTTTCCTTCAACTTCTTTGAAATGACCTTGGCTACTTGAATATACTGCTGAAAATCAACTTTTTGTGGAGGAACATCCTGGGAATATCCTGTATTGAAAGCTACGGGGATCTTTTCAAGTTTGTCTAAGACTTGACAATAAATTTTTCCTATCTTAAGCTCTCTTCTCGCATCTAATTTTAGAAGCCTAACAAAGAAAGAGATCAATCTTCCCTGAATTTTCCATTCCCCTCTATCGGTGACTGAAACGGATTTACCTTCCTGAATTGCTTGACTAAACGCGGTAAGGCTGCTGTCAATTCTTAACATAATCCCTCAATAACAATGAATAATTTTAAGCAATTGTAATTATTGATTGTTAATTTTATATAAAGAAATTAAATTTTAATCAACTTTTTTTAATTATCATAGTTCAAGCATCCTCCTCTTATCCCTCTTGCAGATTTTTGGGAAAAAAACTATGATAAGTGCGCAAAATTCACAGGAATAGGCAAAAAATGGCTCAACTAAACAAACAGACGATCAAATACCTGACTCAACTCAGCCGCATCGATTGCACTGAAGAGGAGCAAGAAGCCCTTCTGCATGACTTAGAGAACATCTTAAACTACATCGCTCAGCTCAGCGAAGTCGACACCGCTAACACCCCCCCTTGCAATCATGTCTTGGAAGATATCGTCAATGTTACACGAGAAGATCGCATCGGCGATACCATGCCCAGAGAAGTTTTTCTTGCCAACGCTCCCTCCCAAACAGGAGGAATGATACGCGTGCCTCCAGTATTCAAGCAAAATTAATCTTATAAGGATGACCCATGTTTGACCTAACAGCTATCGAAATCCGGAATAAATTTTGCCGCGGAGAGTTGACCGCCGTAGCCATTACACAATATTTTTTGGACAGAATTGAAAAGTACGATTCCAAAATCGGCGCCTTTTTAGCTGTTTATAAAGAACGAGCCCTTGCTAAAGCTAAAGCCTTAGACGAAAAACGTTCCAAAGGGGAAAAACTAGGCAAGCTTGCGGCTGTGCCTATCGCCATCAAAGACAATATGCACGTCAAAGGCGAAATCACCAC
>JABDEI010000086.1 GCA_013287145.1 Chlamydiota bacterium | reverse complement strand
AAGAATTTTTGGAGAAATTTGATAATGATCAATCCTACCTTTTACTGTCATCTCTTCAATGAGGAAGTCTGAACGCGGAAATGATGGATCAACCATAGATCTCTGTTGAGCTTCTTTAGCAATCTTATCCACGCGTATTGCTTGTGCTAGACTGAGCGTTCCTTGCATTGATTCAGTTTCAAAGACTTTAAGGATAGGTGTTAAGAAAGTTAGGTTTAGAATTGTAGGACCTAATGTTTTTTCCCATAACTCAATCATCTGCGAAAGATTGAGTTCATTTTTTGAAATTTTGGATTCCAATATCCGCGTAATCCTCAACAATTGCTTATCTTCAATCGTCTGCTCACTTATTACCCTGCCAAAAAAATTAATCAAACGATCCGGTTCAAGCAGCTCAAGCTCTTCTGTTGTAGTTCCTGTTGTGGAATAAATTCTTGATGTCATAATAATTATTCCTTTGGATTAAGAATGGCTTTTAAAATTTGTCTTCTTGATCTGTTCGATAAGCCCTTGGCAGGAATCTTCTAACATATCTAAAACATACTCGAAGGCTCCTTCACCTTGATAGTAAGGGTCTGGAACGACTTGATTTTTATAACTGCTGCTAAATGCCGTAATCAAATGGATTTTTGCTTTGTGTTCAGGATTTTTGGCATAGTAATAAAGATCATGCAGCACTTCTTGATCTGCGGCCAAAATATAATCGAATTGATCGAGAAATTCGAGTTTAAATTGTTGCGCTCTTGTTGACAAAATGATTCCTCTATCTTGGGCAGCCTGGCGCATGCGTTCGTCAGGAAGCTGTCCGACATGCCAGTCGCCTATCCCGCAACTTTCGATATGAAGTTCTTTAAGAGCTTGATCGTTTTGCGCAACATGGCGCAATATCCCTTCTGCAGCTGGTGAGCGGCAAATATTTCCTAAACAAACAAAAAGAACCGATGGCATGAATTTTCTCAAAAATTATTGTACGTCTGTTGCGCAGCGAAATCCGTATGTTCCATTGACTGTGCCGGGATTATTTCGATGTCTGCGTGAACAACGCAGATCTTCTTTTAAACTTTTCCAACAGCCACCTCGCAAGACTCGATAAACGCCCTGCAAAGGCCCTTTTGGATTTTCCGGTTCTTGAACCGAAGCTTCATAGTAGTTATAGCCATACCAATCATGGCACCACTCATAAACGTTTCCTGCTGTGTCATAAAGACCATACCCATTCGGAGCATAACTCATCACTGCAGTAGTATCTGAACTGAAGAAATTGGCTTGGCTTTTTTCGATATCATCACCTGTTGGATATAATGAATCTTCCGGTCCTCCGCGCCCTGCAATCTCCCATTCTGCTTCGGTCGGCAATCTCTTTCCTATCCACTTAGCATAAGCTACGGCACCATACCATGTCACACCTACGACGGGATGCTTTGCGTATCCAGATTCTATGCTAAGCTTTCCGCCGCTGCGTTTGATACGCGAATCCCGCATCCGAATGATATCTTGATGATTGCTGTCTTTTTCCCCGCCCATAGCCTCTAGGAATCGGACGAACTGCTCATTAGTGACAGGATGGACATCGATGGCAAAACTTGAAAGAGTGACTTGATGCCTTGGCACCTCGTCTCTGTTTCCATCATTGCTGCCTCGAAAGAAAGTACCGCCGTTGATGACTGCCATGTCGGTAAGAAGCGGCTGCAAATTTTTGATTTCTTTGTGTTCCGGCTGATAGTGTTTAACTGTGGTATCAATGAGAAAAACAGAAGCAGGATCAGGATCTGTTTCAGGTCTTTCTAGCTGTGTCTTTCTGATGATCGGCCGCAAGGTGGCTGCTAGGGAATCGCTGTGTAGAACGACTTTTTGAGGAATCTCTTCTGTGATCATATCTCCAGGGTACGAAAGAGTTTTTTGTGCAAACTCTAAAACGAGCTGCTCCCCTCCATGAGCTTTTGCAGACATCGATTCAGCTTTAGTACTCGTTCGAATGCTCTCTAACAAAGGAAGCAGAAGCTCTGGTCTTTTAGTTGAGTCACTTTGCATGCAACTGCAAATAAGCCCATCCCAATTCCATTGAAGCTCAGGAGCACGTTCGGAGGGCAAAGGAAAGTAGCCTTCGGGAAATTCTCCCAATAACAGATAATATGCCAAAATTCCAAAAGCATAGACGTCAGCCTTGCCATCGACTGGAGAAGAGCTATCTAAACGTTTTTGCTCAGGAGCTAAAAAGGCATAATTTTGTAAAAAAGAAATGTGCAATGGAGCAAGTTTTTTTGAGTCTACCGGAGGATTTGGATAACGTTCCTGTCCTGTTTTCACAGGCGCTACCAAAGATCCTATTCCCAATGCTTCCGCAACGGCTTTATAGACTCTCGTCAATACTGCTCCAGAACCTACAATTCGGGATAAGCCGAAATCAGACAGAAACAGCTCAATCCCACCTTTGGCGTGGCCGACTAAAAGATTATTGAGTTTGATGCCCCTATGAGCAATTCCTTTGCCGGCGCCCCGTTTGCTGTGAGCATAATCTAAAGCATCGGCTATTTGACTTAGCAATCTGTAGATTTCTTCTTCATCTAAACGTTTGCGACCGCCTTGCAGGTAGTGAGCTAAATTTGTTGTTTCTCCCATTTCGTCGACGACGCAATCGCTGACGAGAAAGTATTGACCTTGAGCAAAGGAAATATTGTGGATCTTGACGATGTTAGGATGATCCAGCGCTGCCAGCATTCCGACTTCTTCTTCAAAGCGCTGAATAAAGGTTCTATCGGAAGAAAGCTCTTCCGGAAACACCTTCAAGACATATTGTTTTTTCATGAAGCGATGTTCGGCTAAATAAACTATTCCAAGAGATCCTTGTCCAATTTGTTTGATCACGGTGTAATCGCCAAGGACGCGCGCTTCTAAAGTGCGTATTTCCATTAAAAAAACTCCTATATCTCAATTAACTTTCTTCTGATCCAAAAATTGTTGAGCTGAATTAATGACCTTACTGTATTGATACCATTCTTTTGCCTTATCAATAAATCTCTGAGCTAAAGCAAATTCATTTTCCATTACCGCTTGCTGCACATAAAAGGCTACATCCGCCCGGGGAATGATGATATTGTTATAAATTATTTTATTCAAGTATAAGGAAACCGCGGCGCCTTTGTCTTTCTCTTTTGCATACACAATCATCAACTTATACAAAGTTTCATCCTGGGGATTTTTTTCTATAGCCTTCAAAGTATTTTGAAAGATTTTCTCCCGCTGGGAATCGCGCTCAGAATCTTCCCTTGCCCTTTCAAAAAGCTTGATATGCAAAATGGCTTTTGTTTTATAAGCTAAATAATGGTCGGGATGAAATTGATAGGATTGATAAAACAAGTTGAAAAATTCTTGAAAATGACCAAGATTGGCTTCGGCTGAGGCTATGAGAAAGCCTATTAAATAATAATCGGGATGCTCTACAAAGATGGGATCACATAATTTTTTAATCTGAATCGCTGTTTCATGCGCTTGCAAGCTCGAATGATCCAAATAAAGTTTTAAAGCCTGATTATAGACTTTTTGTTCAGCATCTGAAACCGGTGGCGAGCTTTTTCGCTGAGCCAAATCTAAAGACAGAAGAAAAGCTTGGAAAGCTTCCGCTTGCAGCTGATCTTTGTATGAAGCAATGGCAATTTTTTTATAGAGCTCCCCTTGGGACGAAAGAGGTGCATTTTTAAGCTGTTCCTGATAAAAAAGGATGGCTTCTTTATATTGACCTTGAACAAACAGATGGTCTCCATCTTCACTAGCGAAAGTATACCCAATAAAATTCGCGGATACTGCAACTCCAATAAAGGCATGCGCGAACGAACTGAGCTTCATCTATCTATTCCTTATTATCTGAAAAACCATTAAGAAGTTAAGATAACGGATTTTATATGAAAAAGAAAGGGGAAATTGAGACATAAGACATCTTGCATAATTCATTTCCTTGCCCATGCCCCTGCCCTTGCCCGATTAACGTTGTTTCTGGGCCATTTTAATCAGCAGAGTGATGGGCTATTCATGATCGCAGGGCCGACGGTGGGAAAATATCGCAAATTTTTCAAACCGGAAAACTTGTAAATTCTTTTTTTAACTCTATAATTGATTCCCCTTCAGATGAAATCCTATCAGTATGTTCTGGCAACTGCGAAACATCTTCTTTATCACGTTTTTCAAAACCTGTCTTTAAAGACCCGCATGGTTGGTTGTTGAGTAAGCGATGAATGTATTCAATATGGATTGGTGATAATGAAGTGGGTCCCATAATGAATTGCTCTAAACCACTGATATACACTTTTGTTATAATAGATTTTGAATCATGCTTATTGTCAAGAACCATAATGACTTCTTCGCCTATTGAATTCATTTTGAAGGCACTGAAATTCCGATTGAGACACTTGAAGGCGATGCCAATAATTTTGTTTCGATCATTAGAACTTTTTATCAGGGTGATTGGATTGGTAAATTGGCAAAAGGCTTGAGTGTCATAACAAAATAATTCATTTTGCTTAACAACTTTCCAGCCGCAATTTTTCAGGATTTGTTTTGGATGTAAACCGATTTGATCATCATCTCGAGAAAATATTTTCAAGACAACACAACTAATGCGATTGTTTCTACAAACGTAATCTCTCCACATTTGCTTATCATTAGCTATAAAATATAATGTTTTACAGGTGCAAGATAATCGTCCCCAAGCGCGCGGTGACCCTAAATAAGATGTTACATGAAGCAATAATTCATCTGATAAATTTAAAAAAGTCATATCGTTTTTAATTTGTTTCGTCCAAAATACTATCCTTAACTTAAGATTTTATGAATTAACATACTATTTATCAAGGTGATAGTCGATAAACATCGCTTTTAATCACCTCTCATAAATTCTCAATTTTTCTTGTCAGTATTGAGATGGGTGTGTTAACCTTCCTTCTTTTGTATCAAAACCTTTTAACTTACTCAGAAATACTCATGGATAAACGTACGCTGCTCTTTGTTTTGGCTTTTGCTGTCACCTTATTTTTTGTCAATTTATACTTTCAACATCAAAATGAAGAAAGCACGCGGGAATGGAATGAGCAGCGCAAGGCCAAGCAAGTAAAAAAGGCCGAACATCTTGAATCCGAGATTCAACAACGCACCGCTAAAGCTTCAGACTTGCCTTTGATGCAAATCTACGCCGACAGCGACGCCAAAGATTTCTTAACGTCAGGGCTATCCGATGAAAACAACGTGGTCACTCTAGCCTGGTCAGACAACCTTCCTCTCACAGTGTATATCAAGAAATTTGGATCTTCCGGCAAGCCTGAAGAATATACGCTAGCCCATCGTGCCTCTAGAAATGAACCGATCATTTTTCAACAAGGCTCTCCTCAACCTCTTCATGTTGCAAAATTACCCGAATTTGGAAAATTTGATCTTCAGCTAATTGCTCCTTTGCCGCAAAATCAAGCAAAACCTTTTGAGATTGTCCTAGGTGAATATACTGATGGCCATTTCATTATTCCCGCACAAGAATTGCAAAAACTCAAAAGCGAAATCGAAAGCACAAAACCTCCCCTGAGAAAAGAATACAAAACCGCTATTGCGGTCATGAAAACTACAAAAGGCTATGCTCCTGTAGCTATTTATCAAAAAGAAAACTCCACTCTTATCTATCTTGATGAAATTCCAGGCCTCTCGACTGACACTCCTAAAATTTCCACGACACCGGCAATTTCAAAAACTACTGAAGAGAAATTTTACGTACTTGAAACTCCTTATCAGCAACTGGTCTTCTCAAACTTTGGAGGAGCTCTCTCAGAAATCAATTTGCCTTTCGCCAGCAAAAATGATCCATTAAGCGTTGTACGTCCCATTGAATTCGACCGCGAAATTGTAGAGAAACACCCTTACAACGCCTATTTTCCTGCCCATCCCTACTTTACGCCGGGAAAAACAACACCTGTAGAACATGCACAAGGAACTTTAGGCGGCTACTACCCTCTGATCAGACGCGATCTGATTCAATCAGGCAATCGAAAATCAATTCGCGTCTCCCCGCAATACTATGCCTTGAATATCATCTCTGATTATCCAGAGGTGGCTGAGTTAGTTTATGAGGTAAAAGAATTTACCGATAATTCGATTGTTTTCGAAGTTAATCAAGGTCATCGTCGTATCACCAAAACCTATACTTTGGAAGCCAATGAGAAACAAGCCCCTTATTGCTTAAACTTATCCATTCAAATTGAAGGCGATAGCCGCGGATTATGGTTAACTACAGGAATACCTGAGGTTGAATGGATTTCAGGAGGGCCTGCACCTGCTCTTAAATACCGCATTACTCGTAATCAAAAAGCTGATGTCGAAAATGTCGACCTTCCTAAAGATGCGATTTCTTTCAGCAATATCTATCCCGACTGGACCTGTGATTCCAATGGCTTTTTTGGCATTATCCTCGACCCGCTCTCAGAAATTGAAGCGGGATTTAAAGCTGTGCAAGTCTCGGGAACAGTGGTTCCATCGCGTTTGATTGAAGTTGAACAGGAATATGATAAATTCAAACCGGAGAATCTTCCCGGCTATGAAATGCTTCTTCCTTTAAAAAAGAATGCAGGCATCATGAATTTCCGCATTTTTGCAGGTCCTTTCTCAAGCGACGTCTTAGAAACAATTGATAAGACCTATTCCGATTCCACGACTGGATATAATCCCGATTACATTGCCTGTCAGAGCTTTCACGGGTGGTTCGCCTTTATATCAGAGCCTTTTGCAAAATTTCTTTTTATTTTGATGAGATTCTTTTATCAGTTAACAGGCTCCTGGGCATTTTCCATCATTCTTTTAACCATTGCTCTTCGCTTAATGCTGTTCCCCCTCAATGCATGGTCAACGAAATCAATGCTAAAGATGCAGCAAATTGCTCCGGAAGTTACCGCGATTCAAGCAAAATATAAGAAGGATCCAAAAAAAGTTCAACTCGAGATCATGAATCTCTATCGCGATCGTGGCGTGAATCCACTATCGGGTTGCTTCCCTCTTCTTATTCAAATGCCTTTCTTAATTGGTATGTTTGATCTTTTGAAATCAACATTTGAATTGCGCGGAGCTACTTTTATTCCCGGCTGGATTGATAATTTGACAGCTCCCGATGTGTTGTTTAGCTGGCAGACTCCAATTTTTTTCATCGGCAATCAATTCCACCTTCTTCCAATCTTGCTTGGAGTAGTGATGTTCTTTCAACAACGCATGCAATCCCCTTTACCGAAAGATCCTACACTTCTCACCGATCAGCAGCGCCAGCAAAAAGCGATGGGTACTATAATGCCAATAATATTTGCTGTAATGTTTTATAACTTCCCCTCAGGCTTAAATATCTATTGGTTGTCTTCGATGTTGCTTGGATTGTTGCAACAGTGGTTGACTGCGCGTCATTTTCAATCGAAATCAGTGCAGACTGTCCCTGAGAAAAAATAGGAGAAAATATCCATAAACATTCTTCGGCTGCAGTCAAAAATCCAAATTTTGATTGTGTTTCGGTATAAGGTTATTTAGAAAATAAAATTCTTAATTTATTTGCCTTTTGCCCCTCAATTGAAGATTGTAACTTGACACCTATAATTTGTTTCTTTAATCTTGGGACTTGCAACGAATTATTATAAAATTATGCAAGCTTGGGAAAATTTTTTAACAACACAAGAAGTTGAATTGGGGGTTGAAACCGTACATAAATGGTTGAAACCCTTGAAGATAATTTATTTCGACGCTTGTAATTTGCATCTTGAGGCTAAAGACTCTTTTCAAGCTCTTTGGTTTGAAGAACATATTCGCCCTAAAATTCAAACCAAATTTTTGAACAATAACAGTAAACGAATCAAAATTCATTTATCAGTCGCTAATAATTTTGAATCAAAATTAAGTAAAAATAAATCCAAAAAAAATCAATCCCCCACCCTTCCTCAATTTTCACTGACTTTTGCCGCTCTTTTTCCAAACAAAGCGATCAACCTGCGGTTTAATGTTGATTTCGCTGATATCGGGATTGTTTTTTAGCCAAGCGACATCGATTTCAGTATCAAAATGCCCAATATTGCATATGAGCGCATGGTCTTTCATCGCCTCCATATGCTCTCTACGAATGACGTTAGCGCATCCGGTTGCTGTGACAAAGATGTCTGCATAAGGGGCTGCCTCTTCCATGGTCACGACTTGGAATCCTTCCATAGCGGCTTGATAGGCGCAGATAGGATCAATTTCGCAAATCAAAACGCGAGCGCCTAGGTTGGATAGTGCCTCAGAGCAACCTTTGCCAACGCCGCCATAGCCTGCGATGACGGCAATTTTACCGCTTATCATAAGATTGGTTGCGCGTTTGATCCCGTCGATAAGAGACTCACGAGAACCGTAATAATTATCGAATTTTGATTTTGTGACCGAATCATTGACGTTGATTGCAGGGGCGCCTAAGGTGTTTTGCTTTAATCTTTTCTCTAAGGCCCGCACTCCTGTCGTTGTTTCTTCAGTGATGCCCCGGATTCCATGTAGCAGCTCAGGCTTTTTTTCATGCACATAATGGGTGAGGTCGCCGCCATCGTCGATGATCATATTTAGAGGTTCATTTTCAAACATGAGTGTTTGTGCGATACACCATTCATATTCTTCAAGGGACATCCCTTTCCAAGCAAATACCGGGATGCCGGCAGCGGCAATAGCAGCAGCGGCATGGTCTTGAGTTGAATAGATGTTGCATGAGGACCAGCGCACTTTAGCGCCTAGGATAAGTAACGTTTCGATCAAAACAGCGGTTTGTATTGTCATATGAAGACAGCCGGCGATGCGAGCTCCTTTGAGAGGCTGGATATTACGAAATTCTTCGCGCAGCGTCATCAAACCGGGCATCTCTTTTTCCGCTAGCATGATCTCTTTGCGGCCCCATTCAGCCATGTGTTTGCCTTGAGGGGAAAGGATGTCTAAAGATCCTATTTTATATTCGCAAACTTCGCCGATCATGTTTTAAGCTTTTTGGTAATGGCATTCAACGGATCGCTAACAGGCCTTTCATCATTATCAAAGCTCTTTTGGATGAGTTTAACGCTAGACATCACTGTCGAATGATCTTTAGAGAAAAAATCCCCGATCTTCATAAAAGGGACTTTTAGCATGTTGCGGAAAAGAAACATAGCGATTTGGCGGGGCAGCACGCAGTCGCGGCTTTGTGCTTTGCCAATAATGTCTTCGGGTCTGATGCCGAAGAATTCGGCAACAACTTGGATGATTTTTTGGGGTGTGACCATCATTTGCTGTTCTTCGGCAATAAGATCTGCAAGGATATTTTTTATAGAAATGATTGTCAACGCTGTTGAAGATAGTTTTGTTGTGGCTTCATTAAGATGAATTCTTAAGATAAGAGCTTCAAGAGCGCGGCAAAGGGCTTTTGGTCCGCTGGTAAAAGTTTCCAGGAAAAAATCGATAACTTTTGGATTTAGAGGGAAATGGAGCGCAGCAGTTTTTTTTTGGAGGAGGTGAAGAACTTCCTCTTTTTTTAGAGGTTCAATAGGAAGAACAATGCCCCATTCAAAGCGGCTGACCAAGCGCGGCTCGATGTGTTGCAATTCAGCAGGAGAGCAATTTGCACTGAGAATAATCTGTTTGCCGGCCAAGTGTAAAGTATTGAAGGTATGGAAAAATTCCTCTTGGGTAGCGCCCTTGCGAGAAAAAACATGGACGTCATCGATGATTAAGGTGTCGATATTGCGATAGGTTTGACGGAATATGCTCATTTCGCCTGCGCGTATAGCTGAGACAACATGTTCGGTAAAAGTTTCAGCACGGGTATATAGGACGTTATAGCCTCGATTTTTTAAGGCTTGTGCTGTTGCCATTAGCAGGTGAGTTTTACCCGTGCCTTTGCAA
>JABDEI010000085.1 GCA_013287145.1 Chlamydiota bacterium | reverse complement strand
ATGATGTTTAGATATTGCAAGGAGTTGGCGTGGCAAATGGCTAAAGCAAGAGCGTCAGCGGCATCTTCGGGGGTGGGCGGTTCTTGTAAATTTAACAAGCGTTGAGTCATCCCCTGTACTTGCGCCTTGCTAGCTCTGCCATTTCCCACCACAGCAAGCTTGGCTTTTGTGGGGGAATATTCAAAAACAGCCACATTTTTGCGTTTTGCCGCCAAGATAGCTACGCCGCGAGCCATTCCGAGTTTAATGGCGCTCTGGGGGTTTTTTTGAACATATTGAGTTTCCACAACTAAAGCGCTGACGGCGTGTCTTTTGATAAGTTCTTCTAAGGATTCAAAGATGATAAGATAGCGATCGGTTAGCTTGAGAGTGGGAGGGGGGCGAATGCATCCATAGTCGACAGCGCAATAGCGATTGCCATCTATTTTTATGATGCCATAGCCGGTAATTCTAGTACCTGGGTCGATGCCGATGATAATCACGAGTCGAAAAAATTTTGTTTGTATTGATGATGGGGTTTAGGAGGATCGAATAAACTTTGCTGTTTATCTTTGAACTCTGAAGAAATTTCCGGAGACGGTGGATTTTCTTGAGGAGCATCCAAAGAAGTTTTTTTAGGCTCTATGCTTGGCATATTAGGTGGAGAAAACGGATTGTCAGCTGTTTGACGCAATATGACTGTAGGAACTTCTAGAACAGAATTTAAACTCGATAAAAGCGATTGAAGCTGTCCCTGTCTTTCCTCTAATTTTTTTAATTCTTTATTACGCGCTTCCGTTTCTTGCCATTTGTTGCACATTTGAAAATATTTTTCTTCCCATTTGGTTATCTGTGCTTCAGCTGCTTTGAGACTCTCTTGAAGTTGGTATTCGATGCGTTTTTGCATTTCCAATTTATGCTGCCAATCCACTGACTTGGCATTTATGGAAGCAAGATTATTATGAAGATCGGTAAGTTGAATTCGCTGTTCTTCAATTTTTTCAGAGAAATCATGCGTCTCTCTTACCTTTTTGGCCATATGCTGCTGGGCCATTTTGAGCTGTGCATCTTTTTCATCTGCGATCTGCTGCAGATGAATGAGCTTCTCTTGCGATAGCTGTTTTTCTTGTTGGATCGCAGCGATTTGTTTATTGAGTTCAACAATAGCATTTTCATTTTGACGCGCTATTTCAAGCTGTTGTTTTAGAAAAGAAATCTCATGCTGCAAATCAACAATGGCTTTTTGATGGGCCGCCTCATGGGAAAGTTTAAGGTTTTCCATATGAGCTTTGGCATTGGTTAGCTGGTCCTGAAGGGCCATAATCTCATTTCTTTGCTTTTCGATTTGCTGTTGCAGATGCTGAGATCGATTTTGAGCCGAGGTTTTTTCGTTAATTGCGGTATGATAATGCAATCCCATTTCTCTGGATTCTGCCAGAGCACTGTCTAAATTGTCTCTGATAAGAGATAACTCTTTTTCAAATGACTTGGCTTCTTCATTTTTCTCTTTAAGCTGCTCTTCCAAGGAATTTTTTTCAGAGTCAAGTTTACCGATATTGCGTTGGACTTCATCAACTAGAGTCGAATACTTTTCCAAGCTTTCAGATGTGCTGTGAGAACGAGTTTCTAGTTGTTCGAATTGCTCTCGGGTCGCAGTGAGTTCTTCAAAAGCCTTTCTTCTCTCTTGCTGCTCTTGCAAAAGACGTTGATTTATTTGTTCATTTTCTTCTTGAGAACTTTTCAATTGCTGTTTCAACAATGAGATTTTTTCTTGAGACTCATGGAATTCTCCCTGCAGTTGATTGGCTTCCAAGTGCGCTTCTTCAGATCTTTCCCTTAGAAACTTGATGACTCTTTCGAGCTGTTCTCCTCGGTCGCGGCTTTGCACTAATTCTTTATTTAATTGTTTTTTTTCTTCTTGGAGAGTGAGATTATCCTGGTGTTCTTTTTCGAGGAGTTGCATTTGCTCTTGAATCTTCTTAAAGCCTTGTTCATATTGAGCAAGTTCTATCACGCGCTTATCGCGCTCATGTAGCGCACTCTGAAGCTTTTCAAGCTGTTGTTGAAAGCGTTGATCCTGCGCTTTTAATTCTTGTTGTTTTTTGTTTTTACTTTCTTCAGCTTCTTTTTGAGCAGCTATTAAGAGGGTTTTCAAGGTTTTTTGCTGCTCAATAAGTAGAGAATTTTCTTCCTGAGCATCTAAAAAGGAGGTTTGAGCTTCAGTGAGTTTATGGGCCAATTCCTGATTAGTGATGATCTCTTTTTCTAACTTTTTGCTACCTTCTTCGATCTTTTGCTGAGCCTGTTGATGACTTTCTGATAGATGCGCTGTCTTTTTCTCTAATTCTTCGCGGAAACCTAATTCTTTTTTTAATTCATTACACTGCAGTTCAGTCAAATGCAGCTGCTGCTCTAGTTCACGAATTTTCTTTTTCTCAAGAAAAAGGGTGCGCAAAATCTGCTGGATTTCTTCCTCAGTATAAGAAACTTTAGTCAAGTTGATTACTCCACATTAAGCCCAAGTGATATAGATGCATTTGTTGTAAGTCTTGATCTACTTACTTTTTTTGCCTAGGTATACCGTAACAGGATTTAGAAGATCAATCGAATTTATTACACAATACAACTTTGCGTTTTAAATAAACTTTGATTTAGAATTCGCCGTTATTTATTATTATTGCAATTTAGAGGATGTCTTGAGAGTTATAATTGAAGTCTAAAGTCGGGCACGCACACGGGCACGAAGAGCTATGAGTAGATTATCTCTTTGGAAGACTGCTGACCGACTACCATCCTTGATCAACGATAAAGGTATACTAAAATATGTCTAGTGCACAATGGCCTAAAACTGCTCCTCAAAATATTATTGTTAAGATGCCTAATTGGCTTGGCGATCTGGTGATGGCTACTCCACTTTTAGAGGACTTACGCAGACATTGGCCTAAAGCAAAGATTACGGCTATGTGCCAATCTAATGTTGCAGCACTTTTAAAACATGACACCACTATCGACGAAGTCTTCAGCTATAAACGCCCCAGCGGTTGGGTCCACCGCACACAGCATAGCGATCTCATCGCATCCTTGAAACATGGTGAATATGATTTAGGAATATTGTTGACGAACTCTTTTTCCTCCGCCTGGTGGTTTTGGCGCGCAGGTATCAAAAACCGCATTGGTTATGCTGCCAATTTGCGCAGTTTCATGTTAAATAAAGCCGTTCCCTATCCTAAAGAAATGCAGAAGCAGCACCTTGTGCTCACTTATAAAATGCTGCTCGCTCCCTTAGGAATTGAGGTTTCAGACACCCAACCTAAGCTTTATGTCTCTGAAGAAGAAAAGCAAGCGGCACAAGAGCTTCTTCGAAAATACGGGGTTGAAAAAGGTAAGCATATTATTGTAGGAATAAACCCGGGAGCCGCTTATGGTTCGGCAAAGTGCTGGCTGCCCGATCGCTATCAGGAAGTCACGCGTCGGCTGCTCCAAAATCCCGATATCTTTGTGCTTTACTTTGGTGATCCTGCCGGAGCTCCCCTTGTCAACGAGATTTGCAAAGATCTTCCTGAACGCGTCATCAATCTGGCTGGAAGGACGACCATAAGAGAGCTTATGGCTTTAATTCAATGCTGTTCTATCTTTTTGACCAATGACAGCGGGCCGATGCATATTGCAGCAGCTTTGCGAATTCCTTTATTGGCTTTGTTTGGTTCCACTAATGAAATAAAAACAGGACCCTATCCTATTGGAAAGGTCATTCATAAGCATGTAGAATGTTCTCCGTGCTACTTAAGAAAATGTCCTATTGACTTCCGCTGCATGACGCGCATTGAAGTCGACGAAGTCTATCGGGAATTGCAAAAGCTCATTCAAGAAAACTAATTAAGAAATACTTTGATTTCTTAGTCCACTCCAAGTAAATAATTAAGGCAATCACGATGAAGAACAACGATATGAATAATTATTGGGAATGGATGCTTACATATTGGTTTAACTTAAAGCCACTGCAAAAAATCGCCTTAAGTTCAGCTTTTATTCTTGCCATCATCGCTTTATTTGTAAGCCTCTTTACTACTGCTAAGACGCCAAACAAAGTTAGCAATGCTGAGATCAAAGGTGAAAAAACAAACCAGAGTTTAGAAATAAGAGCACTCAAAGAACAGCTTGAAGATGATCTTATCAAGTTTGAAAACGTGAAAAGTGCAAACGTTCTGTTGGATGTGGCTCCTCAATCATTTCCTAAAGAGGGCAAAAACAAAAATAAAGCTTCCGTTATTTTGACCCTAATGCCGCAAACAACGTTGACCAATCAGGAACTTCGCGCTATTGCATCCCATGTGGCAGGAGCTGTATGGGGTCTTATGCCAAATATGGTTGCAGTCTCCGATACAACAGGCAAACTCTATCAGTCCTTTGATCCAGAAGGCGATGCTGATTCTATCAGGATCTCGGAGCTCGCAGTCGAAGAGCACATTAAAGCCAAAATCGACGGTATCTTAGCTACTCTTGTCGGTTTTGATGATTTTTATACGACCGTACAAGTTATTATGAATCGCAATAAATTCAGCGATGAAGGAAATGGTGTTAGGCTCAATCCTAGTTTTGGAAAAATTGAAAGCATTTCAATTGGCGTTTTAATCGATAAAAATGTTTTTGCAGCCAATTCAGCGGCAGGTGGGAATAATTATTCATCTGCAGCTCAGTCTGAGGAAAGGCTGCAGAAAGAGATTGAAAGTCAGATTTGGGTGATGTTGAGGGGATATGATGTTAAAATTACACAAGCCGTTAATTTTATCGGATTTAACCGCACAAATCTTTTGCATGCATCTGCTATTTCAAAGGGAGGAACTTCGTACATCATTACTGCTTTGATTGCACTTGCGGTAGGGGTTATTGTTATTATGCTATTGCTGATTCTGCAGCCATTTTCACGAATAAAATGGTATCAAAAAGAGGTGAAAATTTCCGATTCCAAATTAGGGGAATCAAAGGAAAAAGGAAAAAAGCAAGATATTATCAAAGAGATACCTCCAAGCAATCCGCTTTGGCATATCATTGACAAGGCCAATCCCAAATTGTTGGGCCAATATCTCAAACATGAACCTGTCGAAGCTGTTGTTTCTTTTTTTTACTTCTTGCAACCCCAAAGAATAGCCTCAATTTTAGCCGAATTTTCAGAAGAAAAACAGATTGAGATTTTGCTTGACCTAGGGGCTTTGGATAAGATGGATGCCAATAGTCGCACGTCCTGGATAAATTGCGTTGCTATAGCTCTTGGCAAAAGCTTGGATCTATCCGATGAGAAAGATAGATTTTCCAAATTAATAATTGAAGTTCTCCACCATTTGCCTATAGATCAGAGCAGCTTTTTAGATAAAATGAGTTTGCAAGATCCTACCTTGGCCTTAGAGCTAAGAAACGCAATTTTTGCTTATGCTGAAGAGTGAGAATTAGAGATGGAATTTGAAAGCGCTTTTGAGAAATTAGAGAAAATACAGCAGCAGCATCTCTTAAGGCATTGGGAAACGTTATCGCAAAAACAAAAATATCTTCTTTGCGATCAAATTGATGGCTTGGACATTTCAACGTTGCATAAGCAGCAGGAGACACTATCGAAAGATGTTTTTGCTTCAAAGGAAAATATTGAACCTTTGAGAAATTATGAATTGAGCGGCAATGCTGAAGATAAAAGAAAAGGAAAAAAACTGCTTCAGCATGGTCAAGCAGGCTGTTTAATTGTCGCCGGCGGACAAGGAACGCGTTTACGCTTCGACGGACCAAAGGGCATGTTTCCTGTATCCATCTTCAAACATAAAACCCTTTTTCAACTCTTTGCCGAAAAAGTGGTTGCAGCAAGCAAACAAGCCAATGTTGCCCTTCCTCTAGCTATCATGACTTCTCCTCTAAACGATCACGCTACACGCACTTTTTTTAAAGAGAATAACTTATTTGGTCTTCAGCCGGATCAGCTCTTTTTTTTTACACAAGGCATACTTCCCTTTCTTGATAAGAACGGATACCTCTTTTTAGAAGCTCCTGATTTGATAGCGCAAGGCCCCGATGGCAATGGATCTTCCTTGAAACATTTTGTCAAAGCGGGAGTTTGGGACGAATGGAGTCGCCGTGGCGTAAAGTTTTTGAATTATGTCTTGATTGACAATCCTCTTGCCGATCCTTTCGATGCTGAATTATTAGGCTATCATCAACGTCAAAAAGCCGATATAACCATCAAAAGCATCTTCCGCCAAGATGCTCATGAAAAAGTCGGAATTCTTGTAAAAAAAGAGGGTAAAATCCATGTTGTGGAGTATTCTGAGCTACCTCAGGAGGAAAGCCATGCTCTTGATGAGAAAGGAAAGTTAAAACATCAATGCGCTAATCTCAGCCTCTTTTGCTTTGATATGGATTTCGTGAGGCAAGCGGCATTTAAGTACTATGAAGAGATGCCGTGGCATCGCGCCTTTAAAAGCGTAAAGTATTTATCAAAAGAAGGGGCGACATTGCAATCAGAGTTGCCTATGGCGTGGAAGTTTGAAAAATTCATCTTTGATGTGTTGCCATTTAGCGATAATGGCAAAGTTCTTGTCTATCCAAGAGAGCAATGCTTTGCTCCTCTAAAGAATTACTCCGGGGAAGACAGCATTGCCGCAGTGCAACGCGCGCTTCAAAATCAAGATGTGCGCACTTTTAAAGAAATCACCGGCTTAGATTCGCCATCAGCGCCTTTTGAGCTATCCCAAGATTTCAATTATCCAAGCCAAGCGCTTCTTGATAAATGGCGAGGCAAGCCTTTGCCTCAAGCCAATTACATAGAGGCGTGAGTGTCGAGAGTGCTAAGCTCGGCACCTTTTATCTTTTCTGTTTCCGCCTGCATCAGGTATGATGTCATATAACCCACCTTCCATGGTTATTTTCGCTCAAGGTGGATTTGAATGATAACAAAGGATTCGTGAATGAAAATTGGATATCTAGGAGCAGGGACTTGGGGTTTTTGCCTCGCCGCGCTTTTAGCAGCTAAAGGCCATTCGGTAGTCTCATGGACAACGAAGCCAGATTTAGCTAAGAAGCTCAATGAAACAAAGGAGCATCCTTTGCTTTCTGGAATCCGTGCGACCGGAGATATCTCTTTCACGACTAATCTTACAGATACACTGCAAGATGCTGAACTCGTTATCGAATCCGTAACATCGGCCGGAATACGCCCGGTCTTTGAAAAAGTCAAGCAAACCAAAATTCCTCATTGTCCTGTTGTCATTACCTCAAAGGGCATAGAGCAAAATACCGGCCTCATTCTTCCAGACGTCGTCGCCGAAGTTCTTGGAAGTCAAATGCATTTGTTAATCAGCTGCTTAAGCGGGCCGGGATACGCACAAGAAGTTATTCGAGGACTGCCTACGTCCGTGGTAGGTTCTGCCTACGATTATGATATTATGATGCTTGTTTGCGAAACTTTTACAACGCCTACGTTTCGCGTCTATCCAAATACCGACATCTTAGGTGTTTCCTACGGCGGCGCCCTTAAAAATATCATTGCTATTGCCTGCGGAATTGCCGATGGACTTGGTTTAGGTTATAGCTCAAAAGCCGCCCTTATGACACGGGGATTGCATGAAATCCGCAAACTCGCTATCGCACGAGGATGTCGAGCCGAGACTTTGTATGGATTGTCCGGAATGGGGGATTTATGTATGACTTGCAGCTCGACGATGAGCCGCAATTACCGCTTTGGCAGTTTATTAGCCCAAGGACTTAGTCCCAAAGATGCTCAAGAGAAAATCGGCATGGTTGTCGAGGGAGCTTATACTTGCATTTCAGGTCTGCAACTAAGCAAGCAATTAGATGTTGCTATGCCTATCACAGAAACGGTATATAAAATCCTTTGTGAAGCGATGCCGACAAGCAAGGCTGTTGAAGAATTAATGCAGCGCCCCATTAAAGAAGAACATTTATAAATATTGCCGCACCATGAAAGCAGTTTCTCCAAAGCTAATGGCACACATTGAATCGCAAGCTTATCGCGACGGCTCTTCCGAAGAGGATTTTATGGAAGAGGCCGGCAGCGGAGTTGCTCTAATAGCTCATGATTTCGTAGAGAGAAATAATCTAGACCGACACGTTGTCCTTCTCTGTGGAAAAGGCAATAATGCCGGCGACGCCTATGTTGCCGGAATCCATCTTTTGCATCTCGATTATCAAGTTTTTGCCCTTCAGACATCCCCTATTAATGAGTGCAGCTCTCTTTGTCAAAAAAATTATCATCGTTTCTTGATAGAGGGTGGCCACTCTCAAGATGTTAACGCAGTTGAAGAGATTGCTTTGCCAATGAATGGCATCATTATCGATGGACTTTTTGGCACGGGATTCCATGGCTCTTTGCAAGAACCCGTCGCATCTATTGTTCGCTTGGTCAACCATTCGCATTTGCCTATCATCGCTGTAGATATCCCTTCGGGACTAGATGGCGCTACCGGTAATGTCGAAGGCGAAGCTATCATGGCATCAGAAACGGCTTTTTTAGGGTTGCCGAAAACAGGCTTTTTCTTACAAGAGGGCTGGAATCACGTCGGAAAGCTGCGTTATGTCGACTTCGGATTGCCGCAAGAATACATCGAAGAATCCGATGCAGATCTCTTCATGCTAGAACCTACGATGTTGAAGTTTCTGCTTCCTCCAGTAAAAAGAAATCGCCACAAATATGAAGCCGGCTATGTCGTAAGCCTTGCTGGGTCTCCAAGTATGCCGGGGGCTGCCATGCTTTCCTCACTGGCTGCCTTGCGAGGCGGAGCCGGCATCGTCCGCCTCCTTCACCCCGACGGCATGCAGCCTCAGCTCTCTTCAAGCCCCTATGAATTAATTAAAACTCCATACCAATATCAAGACCCTGAAGCTGTTATTCAGGCGATGAATCGCGCTTCGGCCACATTGATTGGCCCCGGCATCGGGCTTACCGCCGAAGTTCGACGGCTCTTGCAGGCTGTGCTGCCGAGCTTGACCAAACCTTGTGTTATTGATGCCGATGCTTTAACAATTCTTTCTGAAGAAGACATCGCCTTACCCGAACATGTCATTATGACTCCCCATATGGGAGAGATGCTTCGTTTACTGAAATTGACCTCTCCGCAGCCTATAGATATGGATTTTCTAAAAATATGCCAGCATTTTGCAGAAGATCGCAAAGTTACATTGGTACTCAAGGGCGGTCCTTCCTTCATTTTTCATGCTGGAGAAACTATGCGCGTGAATCCCTCCGGAACCCCAGGCATGGCCACCGCCGGCAGTGGAGATGTATTGACAGGTTTTTTAGCCGCTCTATTAGCTCAAGGACTTTCCACGCATAACGCAGCCTCCTTAGGCGTTTATTTGCATGGATTAGCCGGAGAACACGCTGCCGCAGAATACTCGATGCATTGCATGATCGCATCGGATATCATCTCCTATTTTCCCGAAGCCTTTCATTTTATCGAAATCTAAGCTTAGAAATTATTACCACAGAGCTCACAGAGAAAGCAGGGAGGGAAACAAGGCTAAAGGATTAAAATTAAAGAAGGAAAAATATAACGAGAAAAAGAGTTAATGATATTTTTTTGATTTGATTGTTTTCTTGCATTTTCATCCTTCAGCCTTCATCCTTTAGCCTTTCCTCCTCCCTGTATTCTCTGTGATCTCTGTGGTGATTCTGACTTCTCATGTATTTGAAAAGGGACGATGATATAGGTTTCTTCAGAAGAAGGTGATAAGACAGCTTCATAAATGGCATAGCCGGCATAGATGTCGGCAATTTCTTGTCGTGATAGAGGTGGAACCTCATGCCAGACATGCGTGCAATCATCGGATTTAGCGATATTAATATTAGGGAATAATTCAGCAAAGCCGCAAAACCACATTTGAGGACGCATTGGAAGTTGCATAGGTCCATAGGCATCTGGCAAGTTAACGATGG
>JABDEI010000084.1 GCA_013287145.1 Chlamydiota bacterium | reverse complement strand
ATTGTTGGAACTAAAGCAGTTGCATCTTTGAGCTTTTCTAAAATAGTATCAGTATAATCATTACTTTCATCTTCAAAGCACCATGCCATCGTAATTGAACAATCGAGAACAAAGTCATAGGAATTTTTTACCATTAACTACTTCCTACCTTCTTCAAGCATTTTTCTGATTGATAATTTCTTACCAAGAGTCACTTTCTTCCTAAGCTTTTTTAACGTTCGTATCGCATTTTTCACCGGATCAACGCCTTCCTCTTTTTGAGTAAAAGGAATAATCATAGCAACCTGCACTCCATGCCTTGTAATGATAAATTTTTCCCCGTTAATTACTTCTCCCAAAAGTTCTGAAAAATGAGTCTTAGCCTCAAAGGCCCCATAATGTTTCATATTCACGTCCTTAAACTAGTCTATTTACTTATACTAGTCTATATTGGAATTTATCGTCAAGATCACATGAATAGTAAGGACAGGCAAAAACCTGTCCTTACCTTTGCATCAACGAGACTCTAGTGAAGAAATACTTGCTTTGTCCAAAGTAGCTTCCACATTCTTCCCTGCAAAAGTGGCGGTATTAATTAAGAAGTAATTATTGTTCTTGTAGATTTTGCCTATAATGATCGGATTGCCTACAGCCCATTTGCCAGACTCCCAGCTTTGCCACCAACTAATCGACCATTTCGACCCATCATCAAGTATAATCCATGTTCCTCGGCTGTTCATTTCTGTAATGTATTTAATCTTTGCTTCAGGAGGGACAAACTCCAGCCAGACTCTGATCTTCGTACCATTTCTTAGGTTAAACATATCGTAATGCATTTTTTTATTGTGCTTAAAGCAGTGTCCTGAGCAGGATAACTGCACAGTATCGCCGGCTTGCCACGTTTGAACTACGATAAGATCAGGGTAATCATTATTTTCTAATACTCCCCAGAGGCTGCCATCCGTCATTTTTATCACATGCCCTTGGGCTTGTATTTCTGCGATATTTAGAGCATAAGGATCTGCAGGTATTCTTGCTGTCAGCAAATACTCATGCCTAGCTTCGGCATTGTCTGATGCATAATCAACTTCCAAAAATGATTCCAAATAATCTTCTTGAGCAAATCCTTGCATTTCACATAGACAGAACAACGAAGCCATTATTAATAATAAATAGTTTTTTACCATTTTTTCTCCTTATAATTTAAAATCAGTCTGGACATATTTTTCCCAAAAACCTTTTCCACAAGCCTCATCGTGCATTTGTTTAATTAATTCCAATTTTTCTAGATTGCCTAAAGATGTGAGGATGAAACCTGAAGTTTCCAATTGCTCAAGTGTAAGAACAGTCCTCTTCCCATCATCGTAACAAAAATGAATTAGATCACAGTGAGGGACAATTTCGGAAAGACTCTTAAAAAATTTTTCTCTTACCTCGCGATATTTTGTTTCATCTTTTTTTATGGCTATCTCTCCACAGCTTAAGTGTAAAGCTCTAGTATTGTAATAATAATCTTTGTGAATACGTTCGATTTGAGAAATAACTTCTTTCGTGCTTCCTGCAATATTATATTTTTCATTCACAGCCTTCTCGAAGAAGACATTTGCAACAAAGTTAGCCGCCACTTTCCAACGGCCAACAGCTTCTGACTTTGTCTTTATTTGCAGATCTTTTTTATAAGTTCTTTCCATATTCAATAAACAGTCGCGACAAGAAATGTAGGCGTACTTTTGATGAGTTTTTTGCAAAAAATGCTTAAAATTAGCCCTAACATTTGCACCAGGCATTGAAACAGCAAAGGACCACATTCTACTGCGAGGCACACCCTGGAAAATATTTTGTTGGATTATTTCAAAATCAACATAAATATCATTAATTTCATCTTTCGTATAAGTTTGAACTAACTTTTCCAATTGGCTGTTAAGTATGTCGAAAAAAATCCCTCTTGGAATTTTTGCAATAACTTTATCAAAGGGTGTTTCCATTTTATTCGAACTATTCAATGACAAATCGATGGTTCCTAAATAAGTAGATAAGACGATTGCAGACATTCGACACTCCTATTTTTTTTCAAAGTGATGCGTTTTTTACTGTGCAAGGAAGACACTCTTAAATTCCTTCCTTAATTATTCAAAACTATACCGAACGTGACTCAAAAATTGGAATTTTCATTTTCTTCTACTCTTGCTATTTGTTCTTTTACCTAGCCCAAAAAAGCATATTAAAAACCAATCCGGCATTGTCATCAACAACCAAGCAATAATTCGCCATCGCTTTGTGATATAAACCCGCTTTTTCTTGGCTCGAATCGCATCCATGATTTGACTTGCCGCTTTCTTGGTCGAAGCCATCCAAAAAACGTCGCCTTTTGGCATGCCTGTATCGACATATCCAGGTTTCACGTCGGTGACAAAAATATTGCTCCCTTCTTTTAAAAACGTATAACGCAATCCCTCAAGAAAATTAGACATATATGCCTTAGAAGCATTGTAAGAGTATGATTTCGATGACAGCTCCTTCTGAAGAGTTAACAAGAGCTCTGTTCTTCTTCCTGTAAGCCCCACCTCATAACCCTCTTGAGAAAGAAGCTTCGCTAACTCTCTGCCAATTCCTGATGAAGCACCGATAACAATAGCTTTTTGCATAGGACTTCTCTCCAATACAAATTTTTTAGATTGTAAACAATGTAAAAACTATGCTAGCATCAGCTCATGAAACATTCAAGCATTGGTTCTATTCTTATCGTCTCTTCAATTATTATTGGCAGCAAGCCTGCCATATAACCCCCATTTTTTTCCTAAACTTTTATTCTTAAATGACAACCGTGAATACTGCAAGAGTAGAAAAAGTCTCTTATTTTAGAGTCACGTTCGGTATAAAATTTACAAATTCATCAATTTGAATGGTTCAACAATGAAAAAATATTATTTAGTTCTCAGCACTGGTTTTGCCATGTTCTGCATGTTTTTCGGTTCAGGCAATCTCGTGTTTCCTCTCGTCGTAGGACAAGAAAGCCACGGTCACTTTGCCCTAGCTGCCTTTGGCATCTTCTTAACCGGCGTCGTCGTCCCTTTTCTAGGCGTCCTCGGCATGATGCTCTTCCAAGGCAATACCAATGACTTCTTTCGCCCTTTTGGCAAATCCGCCACTTTTTGGTTTCCTCTGCTTGCTTTATCCCTCATGGGCCCTTTTGGCGTCTTAGCAAGATGCATCACTGTCGCCCATGGAAGTCTGATGCGATTAATTCCCAATCTTCCTCTCACCATAACCAGTATAGCTTTTTGCATTCTCATCTTCTTGCTCACCCTAAAAAAAAATCGCATCGTGCCAACCCTTGGGCTTATTCTTACCCCTTTCTTACTGATATCTTTGATGGCTATCGTCATTTTGGGATTCAAAAATGCAGAGCTGCCTCTTCCAACGGGAGATGCTTTTGAAGCTTTTCAAAATGGTATTTTGCAAGGCTATCAAACCATGGATTTACTCGCGGCTTTCTTTTTCTCAACTTTTATCATCCGCCATCTGGAGAGTCATGCACAAGCAAAACTGAATACTTCTTCGCTTATTAAAGTATTTCTAAAGTCAGCATTGGTAGGAGGCGGACTTCTCGCAAGCGTCTATATCGCTTTAGTCTTTTTAGCCTCCATGTATTCCTCTTCCCTCATTGATGTCGCTCCAGAACAGATGCTTGGGGCAATTGCCGATCAAGTATTAGGCAAGCTGGCGTCTCCTATCGTATGCACCGCTGTTGTGCTGGCCTGCTTGACGACGGCGATCGTCCTTGCCGTTCTATTTGCCGATTTTTTACAAAAAGAAGTTACTAGCGATAAAATTTCCAATAAACAAGCCATGCTTGTCACGTTGACAATAGCCTTTTTCATTTCTACGTTGGAGTTTGCCGGCATCGCTAAATTTCTTGGTCCTATCATGGAACTCATATATCCGGCTCTTATTACCTTGACTTTAGTCAATATCGGGCATAAATTATGGGGAATAAAAAACACACCATGGCCAGCTGCTGCGACTCTGCTTGCCAAATTAGGTTTGACCTTGGGTTAATATCTCTTATAAATAGCGATGAAGTTTTCTCATTATTTTGCCGTCGGGTTCTTTTTCGTACTATCATTAACAGCTCAATACAGCTCTTGGGCAGATGATCTCTTGCGAAATAGAACTGCGTCGCTATTAACTTATCTTGATGAACAAATTGCTCTTACTCAAGAGTATCCTTCTGATAATGGCGATGCAGATTGCATCGCCTTTTCTGACGCTGACGTTGGAGATCTATGGGAGGGTCTATTACAGAATGCCAATAGTTCGGTAACGCTCAATAGCGTTCAAAATGCTTTTGATCAATGTTCTGAAGCAAAAACTCTTTTAAATAATCGGCATTACCCTGCGGCTTTTCAAGCCTTTAATTCAGCTTACCAGACATTATACTTACTTTGGATCGAACAATGCGATGATAGTTCTGCAAACTTTAAAGCATCGATGCTTTCTTCAAGGAAAGTTAAAGACGGTGAGTCCTACAACGACTTTGACACCAACCCCTATATTTCAAAGGAAGAGCATTCTAGAATCCATCCTTTTCTTCTACCTATATCCCACCCTTTAAAATCAAATCTCGATGCCATTTTTCTTTCAACGCGGGTAACCCTCAATAGAACGACTTTTAACGATGCTGGTTTCACTATCCGATTTTCCCAATCTCGCAGCTTTATTATCGTCGCAAGCCACCATCTTTTGCCAAATCATCTTGTTAAAGTGTACCTGGATTCAGAACTAAGAAATAAAAAAAATGTGCCCGGCTGGCTTTGGTTTGTGCGCCGCTGCGAAGGAGCTAAAAAAATTCGCAAGGTGATAAAAAAAAATGAGTTTAAATACTTTTCAGCTCCCCTCAAATGGTTATATCCTCTTCCTGTTGAACCTGCGCCTCCACAAGACCCCTTCTATACTAGACATAATTTTGTCCTTCTAGTTCAGGATATGCAGCTTACCGACTCGGAAACCAATCTTCGAGCTTGGAAAACTCTCATCACAAAAGCTCATTTGCAAGAACTCTATGTTATTATCAGCTATGCTAACGGTAGCAGCTATCGAGCAGATAATATTCCTTATACCAAAGAAGGAAATTTCGCCTTCATCGACACCGAGTATCCCTATCGGAGCCCAAATTTTAAAAATATTCGCCGCTATCTTTCCGATGAAATGCGCCAATATTGGGATCACTTGATTCGAAAGGGGGGGCCATGATAGGAAATTGTAACTGACCTTCGAGACGCCTTGCTAATTTTTATTAATTTTCGATACGATATTTCTCTTTTTTAGAATACAACTAAGGACAGAATCATGGCTTACAGCTGCCGTCGATACTAATCCCGGCTACGCTGTTTCTTTTTATTTTCAAAAATATTATCTTTTTAAAAAAGGAGATGCTAATGATTAGTCTTGATGCAACCAATCCATTCTCAGAATTCAAAAAACCTTTTCCTTCTCTTTCAAAATCTAAGGAATTAAACCCTACTGTCAATGTCCCCCCAATATCAGCTAATGTTCCTCCAATATCAGCTAGCAATGTAGATGAAATAGCCTCATTGAAAGAACAAATACAAAGTCTTACACTTTTGAACAGTAAGCTGAATCAAGAAAAACACAGTTTACTTTGCGACAAAACTAACCTATTAGAGGTGAACAATAACCTATTAAATGAAAACAAAAAATTGCTAAATAAAAATAAAATTTCACAGGAATCAATAACAACATTAAAACAAGTTTGTAATTTTACAACCAATGAATACATGAAAAGTTTATCAGAACGCAAATATATCGAAGAACAGTATCAAATATTGCTTAATAAATACACAGATATCAGTTTACATACTTCTGAAGTTGATTATCTAAAAAAACTTTTTCATGAAGCTAGCAACCAAATTAATTTAGTTAAGTATAAATCAGATCCGATGATTCCAGAAAGTTCTGATCATTATCAAAAATTTAAATTGATTTTGGATAATATCAAAAATTATTTAGATCAGATCGAGAAGAACCCCAAACTCTGATGAAAACATAGATTTTTTTTAAATCAAACAACTTCTTTGCTTCATTTCCTCGTGATTTTTTGCTAAAGTCGTCATTATCTTGCAATTTTTATATATAGGCTCTGCGCATTTTTTTACGCACAGAAAAAAGGTTTAAAATGCTCTTGAATAAAAAAAAATCCCTCTTTTTTTTCAGCTTACTTTTTTTCAGCTTTTTATTCCCTGCTATCTCTCAAGGAACGCCTCTCGATGATTACATAGCTATTCCAGATAATGCCTATGGTTGGAACTTACAAGATAAAACCCAAGAAGATCACTGCACAATCTATCACCTTCAACTGACTTCTCAACAATGGCGATCCTTCTTGGAAGTCGACTCTCCCATCTGGACACATGCCCTCACAGTCATCGTTCCCGATACCTTGCTTTCCCCTTACGCCCTGCTGCGCATTTCCGGTGGAATCAATTCCAACGATATTCCCCCCCAGCTTAACAACGATAAAGACTTAGCTAAAATTGCTGTGACAACATGCTCGGTCATAGTTACCCTACGCATGGTTCCAAACCAATATTTAAAATTCCCTGATGAAAATAATCCACGCCATCTCAACACAGGCAGAAAAGAAGATGCATTAGTTGCCTATACTTGGAATAAATTTTTCCAAACTCAAGATCCTTATTGGCCTCTTCTTCTTCCCATGACAAAATCCGTTGTTCGCGCCATGGACGCTATCCAAAGTTTTTGCGCTTCTTCACTAACCTCAGCTTGTCAAATCAAAGGTTTTATCTTAGCCGGCGCCTCAAAGCGCGGCTGGGCAACGTGGTTAACTGCTGCTGTCGACCCCCGAGTTAAAGCAATCATCCCTATCGTCATGGACGCATTAAATAGCAAAGCCACCTTTATCCGCTCATACCAAGCCTATGGAGTATTTCCACCCATATTGCAGGACTTCATCGATATCGATATCGCTAGCTATTTGTATTCATCACAATATCATGATCTCATGAACATTGAAGAGCCTTTTGCTTATTTTGATCGCCTGACGCTCCCTAAATATATCATCAACGCCAGCGGCGACGAGTTTTTTTTACCTGATTCTTCGCAGCAATATTTTCACATCCTTTCCGGAGAGAAAAATTACCTTAGATATATTCCTAATGCCAACCATGATTTACGCGGAACTGATGCCGAAGAAAGCGCTTTGGCTTTCTATCTAGCAATTTTATATAAGAAGCCCCTTCCGAAAATCTCATGGACTTTCCAAGAAGATAATACCTTAGTCGTGCAATCCAATATCAAGCCCCTCGCCGCTAACTTATGGCAAGCATCAAACTCCGCAGCAAGGGATTTCCGCGTAAGCTCCCTTGGAAAAGAGGCTTGGACAAGCGAACTTCTTACCCTTCAAAACAATGGAACCTATGCCGCCGGAATCCCCCCTCCTACTGAAGGATGGAAAGCTTTTTTCGTCGAACTGGTTTATGACAGCGAAATGGCTATCCCCTACAAGTTTACAACCGATGTCTTCGTAATCCCCGATAGCTTTGCTTATGAGTTTCCAAATCCCCATTAAAAAGGCATTAACCCATGCGTGCCATGCTTCTGGAAAAACCGAAGTTACCTCTTAAGCTATGCGATATTCCCATTCCAATACCTCAGGCAAATCAACTCTTAATTCAAGTGCACACTTGCGGCATCTGCCGCACCGACTTGCATGTGGTCGATGGCGAACTCTCCTATCCTAAACTTCCCTTAGTTCCCGGTCACCAAATTGTTGGTGCCATCATAGAAATAGGCAAAAATGTCAAAAATTTTAAGGTGGGTCAACGCGTCGGAATACCGTGGCTTGGTGGTTCATGCCTCCATTGTCAATATTGTCTTTCAGGTAGAGAAAATTTATGCGATCACGCCCTATATACAGGCTATCAAATTGATGGGGGTTTTGCAGAATATTGCACAGCTGATGCACGCTTTGCTTTCTCTCTTCCAAACGACTATTCCGATATCCAAGCTGCCCCCTTGCTTTGTGCAGGATTGATTGGCTACAGAGCCTTGCGCATGGCAGGCGATGCTAAGAATCTTGGTTTTTATGGATTCGGAGCTTCAGCGCATATCCTCACGCAAGTGGCTCGCTACCAAAACCGCAAGGTCTTTGCGTTTACACGAAAAGGCGATACTGCCGCTCAAAACCTAGCCTTGCACCTTGGAGCTGTGTGGTCAGGAACCTCTGAAGAAATGCCTCCTGTGCCCCTTGATGCCGCAATCATCTTTGCTCCCGTAGGCGCTCTTGTCCCCATAGCTCTCAAAGCTGTCGGCAAAGGCGGCAGTGTTATTTGCGCAGGCATTCACATGAGCGATATACCCACATTCCCATATGCTTTGCTATGGGAAGAGCGGATCTTGCGCTCTGTCTCCAATCTCACCCGTAAAGATGGTGAGGAATTTTTAGCTATTGCCCCAAAGATTCCTATTCATAGTGAAGTGACAACTTATCCTTTAGAAAAAACGAATCAAGCTTTAGACGACTTACGCAATGGTAAATTCGTTGGGGCTGCTGTTATCAAGGTCAGAGAACTAAATGATCAATGAACGCAAAGCCTATTCTTCATTAAAGGAAAAGATCTCGTGGGCCTTTTACGATTGGGCCAATAGTTCATTTTCTTCTGTCATCATTACTTTCATCTTTCCAGCCTACTTTGTGCAGCACATTGCAGAAACTAGAGCCGAAGGCACTGCCAGCTGGGGGCTCTTAACCGGCTCTGCCGGAGCCCTTGTTGCCCTCGGCGGCCCCTTATTGGGAGCCTTTGTGGATCAGGCCGGCTGGAGAAAAACGTGGATCGCTCTATTTACCTTGGGATGCATCCTCTGCGCGGCAAGTCTGTGGTTTGTCAAGCCTCATCCCGAATACAAACTCCTTGCTATGATTCTTGTAGGCACAGGGATCATCTTTTCTGAATATGCCTTTATTTTATATAATGCCATGCTGCCTGAACTTGTGGAAAAGGATCAGATCGGCCGCTGGTCCGGCTGGGGATGGAGTTTCGGCTACACCGGCGGTGTTCTTTGCCTTGTCTGTTCTTTAGGGATCCTAACTTATGCAGCATTATTTTTTGATACCCACAATGCTCAAGATGTGCGCGCAACTTTTGTCTTTGTAGCCTTATGGTATCTTTTGTTCTCTCTTCCCTTTTTCTTATTCACCCCATCAAATCGACCTACAAAAAATTTCGCAAAAGCAGCAAAAGAAGGCTTCGAACAAGTTAAGAACTTACTAACCCACATTGGCAAATTTCGCAATATATTCCAGTTTTTCATCGCCTGGATGATCTATACCGACGGCCTCGTCACCCTCTTTGCTTTTGGCGGTGTCTACGCCGCGGCAACTTTCAACCTAAATACCAAGGAAGTTCTGATCTTTGGCATAACCTTGAACGTTTCTGCAGGCATTGGCGCAGCATCGCTGGCCTTCTTAGATGATAAGATTGGAAGTAAGTTGATGATCGTGCTATCGCTTATCTGCCTGACGACCCTTGGAATATGCGCCTTATCGGCACAGACTTTATTTTATTTTTGGCTTTTGGCTTTATTCTTAGGCGTATTTGTTGGACCGGTGCAAGCATCTAGCCGCGCCTACTTGGCTCGCTTAGCCCCGCCGGAACTTCGCAATCAGTTGTTTGGATTCTATTTTTTATCGGGCAAAGTCACTTCTTTTGTGGGTCCTCTTTTGGTGGGCTGGATCACCTATTTGTCCGGCAGTCCACGCCTTGGAATGATCCCCATTATCGTTTTTTTCGCCATCGGCCTCTTGCTAACCTTGCCTCTTTCTTCCGATAGAACAAGTAAAGAATAGGCTGTGGAGGCACAACCACCCACACATACGCAGTAAGCTAAAAAAGATGAACTGCTACCGCACATACGCGTTAAGCTAACATAACATACCTAT
>JABDEI010000083.1 GCA_013287145.1 Chlamydiota bacterium | reverse complement strand
TAGGCATTGCCCTTCAAGTTTGCCGTCTTCAGTAAAAAAAAGCGCTTTCTGCAAAGAGCCTTTTTCCTCATCAGAGAAGCATTTTGGAGCAAAAGCATCCGTTAAAGAAATCCCCAATTCCGCGTCTGAAATGTCTAAGTTTTTTTTGTCGAAATGATATTCCTTATCGCCACAAGATCCATGAGCATAGATAGCTTCTTTAGAAATATCTTTAAAAGCGAGTTCCTTCTTATCGAAGATATCTAATCCATCGCGAAGCGACTTTAGATGCTTTTCAAGGCTCTCTTGCAGAAACTCATACTTTTTCAATTCCAAATCCAGATTCTTCAAAAATATCTCTTTCTCAGAATAGCATTCCCGATGGTATTTTAAGGGTAACCGATTGCGCAATGTTAAAATATGAAACACCTTTTCTCTGACTGAAATCAAGGTCTGATAGACAAGTTCTTCCTGCAATTCAGACTCCAGCAAAGCCGCCTTTCCGGTATATAAGGTGCAGGGAATTACTTGATCTTTCATCGATCTCGCTTTAACACCTTCAAGTTCGGATTCGATGAGTTGGCACTTTTCAAGGGCACGCTCTAAACTTTTTTTCCATACATCCAAACAGGAAATCAACCTTTCTTGAGAGAGTGGAACAGGGGTTGTTTGAATATTTTGATGAATTAATCCTTGCAAATCGAAGTTGCGGCTCAAATGCTCTTGAATCACCTGCTGAAAAGAAATATTGCGGATATGTGCTAAGGGCATTCCACCCTCAGTTGCATTTAGGAATGTTGCTTTAGAATTTGTTTGAGCGCTGTTAGAAAGCAATAAAGCTTCCAAAAGCCATTGAGATTTGGTTTCAAGAATGTCCCCATTGATCCCAATAACGCGATGGTCGCCTTCTTCATGATGGTGGATTTTTTCGTGAAACTTTCTGTCGCTAAGAGGATGGGCAGTAACCCCAGAGGAGTAATGCTTGCTATTGACATACGCCAAATCCATTCCGATTAAAATAATTGGATTGCACCCTAAGGCTATTGCGTTTTCAAAGCAAAAATTCGAGGTGCTGAACCCGGACTCAACCGGTTTTGATATTTTCAGATTCAAAAGCCTTTCAAATTCGCTCATGAGAGGCTCTTCCTGCTTAATTTTCAAATAGATTTTAGGCCCTTGCAATCTCACAAAAGCTTCATGGCTGAAGCGGTGGGCATAAAGATAGGGAGTTTCAAAGGCATAATTGGTTCGGATACGGCTGAATTGCGTTTTAGTGGGATCGAGGCCTCCTCCAAAGTGAGGAAAAATGCCATTTCTATTGAGAACATTCATTGCTGTGCCGGCGCCGAATATCAACGCCTTGTCCATCAATTGCTTTAAAAAAGGCAGTTGTTTTTGCAAAGAAGGGCCCGCACCGCAGATAATCGCAGGTATTCCTGAAAATTTACCTTTCAAACTAGACCCTAAACTACTTTTTGGCAAAGCGATAAGATTGGGGTAAAAGTTTTGAACAACAAGTCGATAAGGAGTTTCAGACCACTCTTTCAAGACGAGGTTTGTAAAACTGCATAACTTAGACAACTGGTTGTGGATGGCAAGGCCGAGCTGTTGACGAGTTTGATTATAAAGTTTCAGGTAAGAAAAAACGTTAAGGCTATTGGCAAAGGACCAATAATACCATTCAAATTCGCTTCTAAAGCGAATCCAATCGTTATCGCCGGGTGTTTCAAAATAGTGAATAATGACTTGAGGGTCGGATAGTATCACTGAAGCTTTTTCCGTCTCCAAAAAGCGATGTATAACGCCAAGATCATCTTCTAAGAAAACTAAAAAACGGCTATTATCTTCATCCAGCCATTTTTTTGCCGCATCATAATAATACCCTAAACCTATCCCCCAGACGATCAATATTTCCCCCGAAGGTATCTGAGAGCCCCATTCTCGAGCTTCTATGGAAGCGCTTTTTTGCGAGTGGAAATATGTAAGCCCTTCGCCTTCTTTTTTGCAAAGATTTAGCTCGCCGCCCTCTGTCCGGCAAAAAAAAAGATGAGAACAATCAACCTGATTTAGCTTAGGGATAGCCGAAGGACAAAAACGAGCAAAAGACAAGATATTTTGCTGAAACCAATCATTCATAAATTTTCATTTTTTTTCTTCTCGGCATCAGTTTTCTTTAAAAAATCGGAAGCTGAGGAAATGATGTCCCGCATAGAGCCCAGCTCATTGCTCATTTTTTGGGTCATTTCTTCAATTTGTTGCTGAAGCAGCTTTTGATTGGAAGGCGTTTTCCAAATTTGCTCAACTGATTCTTTCAGATTTGAGTCTCCACCTAATTCTTGATTAAGTTCACGTAGAAGCTCCAATTTTTCCTTTAGATTATCAAATTCTAAAGAAATTTGGTCGTCAGAGCCTGCTTGCAGCTGCACGGAGATTAAAGGTTTAAATTTTGTGATCTCCTCATAAATTTTTTCCATTGAACTCGTCAAAATATTAGTTTGTTTTTCAATTTGATCAAAATAATCCTGTTCTTTCACTTCTTCTTCCGCCAATGGCGACCCATCAAACTTCCATCGGCGAATAATTCTTTTTTTATTTTCTGGATCATAGACAACTTCTTTTGCTAAGTTGCCATTGTCATACCAAGAACGTGCGATTCCGATAGCTTCATTTTTGCGGTAATGAGCTTCAATAACAAGAAGACCGGCCTCATTCCACATATACTCTACCCCATCGCGCTTGCCTTCAGAATAATGCATTTCCCGTTGTAAGACTGCGTTCGGATAATAAAGAAGAATATCTCCATCTAAGCGTCCTTGCTTATAGTTTAAAATGCTTTTAAGCCTCCCATTAGGATAGTAATATACTTGTCTTCCCTCGAGCAAACCATCGCGAAAACGCTTTAGACTATACAACTGACCGGAAGGATAATAATACCATCCTTTGCCTTGCTGCACACCTTTGATAAACCAATTTTTAGCTAGGAGCTGACCCTGTTCATGAAAAAAACTCGAAGGCCCATGCAAAAGGCCCTCCAAGTAGATGCTCTCAAATTTTAATTTCCCGCTGGGATAATAAAGACAGGCCTTACCTTGACGCAAAAGGGCTGCATCAATAGGTCTTTGGAATACTTCGATGGGGCTTTCTTTCAGTATAAAGGGTTCTTTAAAAGATATACCCAATTCGCCATCCTCAATGACTAAAGTTCGACCGTCATAGGAATAACCCTTCTCATCCATACTCACTTTGGAATCCTCTGAGAGCGTTTTTATCTCTGAAGATGCTTTGGAAGTACTTTTATCAGCATGCTCTTTCAATATTGCATCAATAAGTTTTGAATTTTTTTTGGCCGCCTCTCTTAAAACATCATATCGCTTTGCGTTAAGCTTAGCTTTTTTAATGTTGAGTTCTTTCTCATCTACCAGGGTTTCATCACATTCCAGCTGTTGAAATCTCTGGCCATAAACCTCAAGAAAATTTTCGTTAAAGGAATTTAAAATATAATTGTAAGCAGATTCATCGTTTAATTTTTCAAGAGATCTGAGAGTTTCTTCCCCAACTAAATTCATGGGAACCTCTTTATTATCGCTTAGCTTTTGTGCTACTGCGTCAAAATCATTGCGCACCTTTTCACAAATGTCTCTGCATCGAATCAAACTCTGCTGGATTTCATGCATAGACTCGATAATTTTTTTACTGGTGATTCCTTCAGCAAGAGGTGCATTTTGAATCTCTCCATGAATCCATCCTCCAAAGTCAAACTGACGCGTTAATAAACTTTGAGCGACTTCTTTCAAAGGAATATGAGGTAGCCCCGGAATCCCTATTCCGCCTTCTGTGGAATTAATAATGATTAAATCATTATTAATAGAAGCAAAACGCGAAAACCAAAGTGACTCTGTCACCCATTTCCATAGGGTATTAACGGGCTTTCCTTCAATATCTGGCTTTGAAATAAGCTCTTCTCTGTTATCTTTAGTGTGAAAATCTTCTAAATCATGGATAGGATGATGAAAAAAACCGGACGCATAGGATTGATTATGAGTATAAGCTAAATCCACACCGATAAAAATAATTGGATTGCAACCTAAAGCATGAGCTATCGATAGGCTGAAATTAACGACGTTGTGTCCTTCCGCTAATAATTTACCTTGAATGCCAAGTTTTTCCTCAAACCAATCTGAAACTTCATAGCCTACTGTTCCGGTCACATATAACTTATCCCCATGGATCATATTGAAGGCTTCAGAATAAATGCGGTTGCGATAAAAAAACGGCGTCTCATATCCCTCTTGCATAATTAAGCGTGTCAGTTGATGCCAATTGGGATCGATGCCAACTCCAAAATGAGGCACTATGCCATGCCCGCTTAAGACATTTAAGGCGGTGCCTCCTGCAAAAATCAAGGCTTTATCGCGCAATGAATGTAACAAATGAATGTTTTTTTCTATCGAAGGTCCTGCCCCGCAGATGATTGCCGGAATTCCTTGAAATTTGTTAAAAAGCGAATTTCCTAGATAGGAGTGCGGCAAAGAAAGGATGTTTCGAAAAAAATTATCAAAAAATCCTTTGCCAAAGTTAGCGAATTCAAAACTTACGACGGCTTTTAGGTTCGATAATAAGGCAATTTTATCTTGCAATTGTTTTAGAACAGCTTTCTTTGCTTCAGCATAAAATTCTAAAGCCGAAACTAAAAACTCCTGCAGCACAAAAATGGTGCAGAGGTTATCTAAAATTCCGCCATCTTCAATTTCGGGATTTCCCCAATAATGCAGTCGAACTTGAGGATCGAACAAAAGCTCTGTCCCCATCTCGGTTTCAAAAAGACGGTGAAGCATTTCTGGATCGTCTTCAAGGAAAATAAGATAATGATTTTCATTTTGGCGTAGCCAATCACGTGCGGCCTGATAATAGTATCCAAGGCCAACTCCATACACATATATTACGGTAATTCCTTTGAGGTTTAATGAAGAAATCCATTGACGCGCTTCTTCAACAGGCCCTTTGGAAGAATATAGATCTCGCATTCCTCCCTCTATCTTCAACCTTAAATTCAACTCACCTTTTTCTGTCTTGCAAAAAGCGCTGCGATCACACCGAATTTGCTTGAGTAATTGAGCCTCTCGGGGTGCAAAAAAAGACCATCTCTGAATATTTTTTTGGAAGAAAACGTCATTTTCCATATTTCAATGCCTTTTTTATTTCGATTTCTTGGTATGAAAAAAAACAAAAATCTACGAGGGAAGCCAGTTTTTTTTACCGCCTAATTTATTAAATTTCTTTTTGCGAACATCTCCTTGTTTTTTGTCTCCTTTGCCGAATTTTTCTTCGCGAAGTTGTATGCACATCATTTGATTATCGAGTTCATTTTTGACAGTTTCAACTTCCTTTTTCAGCAGATTAGCTTTTTCTAATAGTCTTTTTTCATAGAGAGGGAGGGTATCTGGGGGTTTCGCTATGATTTCTCGCAATTCTTCCTGGGTAACCCCTGATTTAGCCATGAGTACTTCATTCATGGCATTAAGATTCTCGATTGCTTTTTGAATCAGGGGAAGCTTATCTAGAAGCTCAGGAGGGATCTCCTCCTTGTTCATTTGGGATTTTTTTTCATTATATGTTTGCAGCAAACCAAAAATCTGATCTAGCAAACCCTCAAAAAGTTTATATTCACTCATAAGAGCTCATGAATTAAAGATAAAATTCATAACTATCGTGTACTTTTATTGTACCATTTAAAAAAAAAGTTTGCAATCGAAGTAGTTGGCAGTGATTGGGTTTTAATGGTTTTTAAGATATAATAGCATACAAAGGTGAGAACAAAGTTGTAATCTCTTGGACTTAAGTCCTTTTCGGAAAAAAGGCCTACACAAATTGCCGGCATAATATGAGAAGCTATTACGCACATCTTGAAAATGCGATGGGACAGGCTAATGCCACTGTTGTGCCCAAGCCTGTCTTTCGGTCTTCTGCAATTTTTCCTGCTTTCAACCTCTCAAACGTCAATTCTCGCATTCTTTTCATGGGTTACTGGATCCTAAAACGCCATATTCGCGAAATTGCCGCTGTTGTCAGCTTGCGTTCCGAAAAAGGCTTAATCTTGCATCGGACTCTTTTCACCATCCAAGAGGCTAAAACTTATCGGATTGAGTTAAAAGAACTGCTTGCAGCTGCAGGGATCTCCACCGAAGATTCCTTCATCGGAAGCATGGAAATTGAATTCTTTTCCACGGTAAATCTCGTTTTCCCTTTCCCTGCAGTGGTGATCAATTATTATGGACCGCACTTTAGCTCTGTAGTCCATACAGCTCAACGTATTTACAATGATTCTGAAGACAAACGAAACAATTCTCAAAGCAACGTCCCGGAGGCAGGCTTCAACCTCTATGCCGATGACGATCATGAGCCTTTTTTTTCACTCATTAACGGCAGCGAAGCGTTGCCCAATGCTACCCTCGACATGCAATTTTATAATAGCAAGCAAGAACTCCTTACACACACTCTGAATCTGGGAGATTTGGAGCCGTATCAAACGACAGTCGTTTATCCTTCACGAGAACTAGATTTAAAATCTTTTTTTGATAGCAGAGTGGGATCGGGAAAAATTCGTTTCCACCTCAATTGGGTATTTCCTAGGCTTGTCGTCGGCAACATTCAGCATTCCACCTCTGCTATTGTCATTACTCATAGTTATTATGATTGCAGCCAAGAAACCTCTGCCACAAATTATTGGCAGCCTGAACAGTCCAAATGGTACCCTGCTTCTTTGGCAATACCTTGCATCATACAAAATTCCCACTTCACCAACGCTTATTTTTACCCGATCTATTCTCCTTCTTCTATTGAGATCGATGTCGAAATCTATGATAGCTTAGGGCACATCCTTGGAGTGAAAAAAAATGCTCTCAAGATCAAATCCCCAATGACGGCTTTTTATCGGATTCCTTTGAAAGAACTCTGCAAAGAGATGGACATCACCCCCTCCCAAAATTTAGGAGCCCGCATCATCGCCAGAAGCTCCGATAATAAACCCATTCCCTCACGCATTAAATTAGGTCTGGATATTGGTGGCAACGCTGAGGCATTACCGTGTAATATTTGCACTAATCTTCAGCCTTTTAATCCCGCCTTAGATGCTAAGCCGAAGTCCTTCAAATGGGCACCCCTACTTGCCGATCAACCCAACGCTACCATTTGGATCATGAATTCTTCCCCGGCAAAAGAATATGACAAATACGCCGAAGTAGAACTGACTTTTTTTAGGGAAAAAGATGTCCAAACACTTTCCCGCAAAATTTCATTGCCGCCTCAAGGCTTTATTGTCATTGACCCTAAAACAGATTTTGAATTACAAACGTTTTTAGAAAATCAGATTGGATGGCTCACAGCCATTTCTACTAACTCTTACACCACAACCTACTACTTTGCAGAAAGCTCTGCCGGAGTTGTAGGCGGAGACCATGGATTTTGACAATGAATACAAACACTACCCGCATAAAAATCGCCGATAAAAAAGATATTCCTGTAGGAAAAGCTCTCGTCGTGAAGGCCCCAGATGGACGCAATATCGCCTTGTTTAATGTAGAAGGCAATATCTACGCCCTCAACAATAGCTGCCCTCACATGGGAGGCCCTTTGGGCGAAGGCGACATCGAAGACTGCCTCGTCACCTGCCCCTGGCATGGCTGGCAATTCGACATCAAATCCGGCGAATGTCAAAACATGCCCGGCGATGATGCTACATCGATTCCCATCATCGTCCAAGGCGATGACATTTTCTTGGAATCAAATGGCTAATTGCGGCCGGTAGTCGGTAGCTCTTTTTTACAGATTCGTTAGAGCTTATTATTTTGGCGTACCAAATCTATCCGCGTAGAACTATTCTTATCAGCTTGCTCTGAGTTAAAAAAGTATATTTCGAGATTTTTTCCCCAAACTTGCAGCTTTCTGGAGTTCTTCTGCCCCGTCTTGCGTATCTCCATTTAGATAAGAAGCTATTTTTTCTAAGTTCGGAAACCCACGTTTTTCTATGTGTGTATTAAGAGGTGAAGAGATTAGCTTTACCCGGCGCAAATTTCCTTCTGCCGCAGGCAATTTTTCAACATCAATTTTATCAAAACAGTGTTGAGGGATTTTTTTCATAATTTCACGATAAACTTCGTTATCTTCCTTCATTTCAACCCATTTGATAGGGTGTTGATATTTTATCTGAAAGCTATTGGGATGCTCATTTTTCGTCGAAATTGCCTCAAACTTCGAGTGACGGCTATTCCATCGTTCAATATGGTAATCGAATGCATCAAAAAAAGCTTTTGGATTTTTCACCTCTGGAAGACTTTCTTTGGTTAAGACATATTTTGCAACTTCACTTAATTTAAGAGAGCTTTTGTCAAAAAGACCTAAACGCGACCCCAAGTGAATTTTAAGCCAAGTCCATATTCCTTTCTTCAAAGCCCCAAGCTGTTGTTGCCCTTTCACAGATTTAACTTGTAATAGGTAATCATCTGGATGGGCGACGAAAGAAGAAAGAGGGTTTACACTCATAGATAACCTCAATTGTTTTAATCTTGATTATACAACACCGCAGTAATTTTTTCATATTACCCAGTAGGGTTCATGGTTTTGTTGATCTCATCCATGGCTTGCTTGTAAGGTTCGCTGTCTGGGCTCAGAATATCTAATTCGACAGCTTTTCTCAAAATGTCTTTGCAAGGCACTTCAAAGTGGCCAAGGCTCGTGCCCACCTCCAAATTGAGCTGATCAAGATCACTTTTTGATATTTCAGCATCATTTGTAGGCAGATTTTTTTCCATTTTTAAACATTTCCGTCTAAGGTCATAGTAAAAACGCAATTTGGGATACATGGCAAAAAAAGTACCTAACACATTAGGTGCTAAAGCATTCTTAACTTCATCTAACCATTGTTTAATACCATCTGGGTTGAAACTAGCATTCAAACTTTTCCTTTTAGCTTCAAGACTATCGATTCGGCCTTGTGGCAATGGGCTTTTTTGAATCAATTCTTCACTATTTTTAAGAATTTTCTCCGGATCGTTGACATTGGCTTCAATAAGCTGAGAAAATTGCTGCTGTCTTTGTTCAGCTTCTTTCACATATTCTGCAGCCTGGCGCATTCTAATTAAATAAGCATCCATCTGTACTGGTGTTAGGAAAGGAAATAGATTATTGATGATTTCATCCCTCTTAGCATTTTTCATTTCCTGAAAAGGAGAAAAATCTACCGCTGACATAAAATTTGACAAAGAATCTTCTAGTCGATATTTTTCTTCTTTCACTAATGCAAACTCTTCAATAGAAAGCTCATTCTCAAGAACGTCCATAATATCTTCTATTCCTTGTCGCACATCCCCGCTTAGAGTTTGAAAATCTTCAAAATCACCTTCGATATTCTCAATATAACGCCCTAGCCTATTCATATATGAGTCTAGAGCATCGAATTTTTCGGACAAACGGTCGAGTTGTTTTTCATCAAGCTTACGAAATAAGGATTTTTTAAATTCTTGCATTTCAGTTGTTAATGCTTGATATTTTTCATTAATCTCATCTTTTGATTGTGGATCTATATTTGCAAGCTCGCGTTTAGCTATCTCCTTAACAACCTTTGTTAAAATTTCACTAGGGATGCTTTTAAGCAAGGAATCCCCTTTTAGTTGGTGGCTGGTAGCAACACGAAATTCTTCTGAATCAAAATGCTGTGAAACCTCTTGACGTGTCTTTGAAGAAAGACGATTCCAAAAAACAGGATTTTTTGTACTAATGAAGTTTGTGATTGCTTCTTGGCGATCAGTCATTTTTGATAACCACTCTCCAATTTCAGGCATTAAAGGCTTTTGAGCAGTATCTAAGCCTATTCCAAAAAATTGAAATGGAAGTATTACTTGCTTTTCTGCAACTAAATAATCATTGCTAATTGGAAAGGATTCTTCATTGTCAAAAAATATTAACATCCAGGGCACATTAAGAGCTGC
>JABDEI010000082.1:8413-9996 GCA_013287145.1 Chlamydiota bacterium | reverse complement strand
TCTGACAAACGCATCGGCTATAATTTTTTGTATCCAGGGCCAGGTTTTGGCGGTTCCTGCTTGCCAAAAGATATCAGAGCACTACGCAGCCACGCAGCCTCCTTGCATTACGCAACGCCTCTCATCGACGCAGTAGAGACCGTAAACGTACATCAAAAGCAGCTTCTAGGTAAAAAAATTGCTTCCTATTTTCAATCCAAAGGCGGCTTAAGCGAAAAAAAGATTGCCATACTTGGCTTATCCTTTAAACCCGATACCGATGATATGCGTGAAGCTCCTTCCCTTGTGCTCATTCATCAACTCTTGGAGCAAAAGGCTCATGTGCGCCTTTACGATCCCGTCGCCATGGATAATGCAAAAAAAATTCTGCCTAGAAGCCCTTCGATCACCTGGTGTGAAAGTGAAATCGAAGCTGCGGATGGCGCTGATGCGATCGCTTTGGTGACGGAATGGAAGCAATTTCGTTTCCTTGAATTTGACAGCTTATTAGCCAATATGAATGGCATCGCCTTTTTTGACGGCCGCAATCAATACAATCCCGAAGAGATCGCCAAAAAAGGATTCGACTACATCAGCATAGGCCAAGCGCCCTTCTATGCAGAAGAGCACGCTCTATCGACTTTAGGAGAAGAAGAGTTTGCAAATCAACTTAGCTAAATATTTTCGTAGCGTGTGCGCACGTGATTTATAAAAAAGAGAAACTGCTTCAGCACATACGCGTTAAGCTAACACAAGTCTTTATTATAAACGATTTGAAATCACAAAAATTATGCCGTTCTTACAGAACTCTTTTTTTATTTATCATTTCCCAGGCCTCTCGCTGCGCTTCGGCCTGGGCTATGTTATTATGGTCTTTCAGACCATTGAAAGACAATTTTTTTAAAGTGTCCTTATTTCATGGCCTGAAAGGCCTTTATATCATAGCTCAGGCCGAAGCGCAGCGAGAGGCCTGGGTTATCTTCAAAGAAATGATTGAGTTCTGTAAGAACGATATAATTGTTTAATCGACAGTTAAATCGCTGATAAAGAACGGATTACTTCAAGATAAAACATAGCCGGAACTGGCGACAGAATTTCTAAACGAAGGCAGCGCTATTCAAGATTCTCCTCACCTAGTC
Source organism: Chlamydiota bacterium (assembly GCA_013287145.1). Taxonomy (GTDB): domain Bacteria; phylum Chlamydiota; class Chlamydiia; order Chlamydiales; family Parachlamydiaceae; genus JABDEI01. Next base: position 8,878 of record JABDEI010000082.1, on the reverse strand, counting down.
GACTGAAAGCAACAACTGCAAGATCACTAATGAAGAAAATTGATGACTCAAGTAACATAAATCAGAGCTGACGAATTATAGGGCGCGATAGCGGCTACAGAGCTGGCCGGGGATAACCTAAGGAACCCCCGGCAACCTCTGTAGCCGCTATCGCGGCCTAGAATGCCTCAGTCATGTAACATAAACGCATGTGTATAATATTTTTAACACTAAGTATGATATGGATCTCAACTCCTATTTAAAAAAGCACGCTGAAGTTATTGAAACGCGACTGGATGAGCTTGTTCCGGAACGCGATGTTCGCTATAAAGTATTATTTCAAGCAGCTCGCTACTCTCTGATGGGCAGCGGAAAGCGCCTTCGTCCTATTCTAACCTTAGCGGTAACGGAAATGCTGGGCGGCAATAGTGAGATTGCTCTCACCCCAGCATGCTGCTTAGAAATGGTGCATGCCTATTCTCTTAT
>JABDEI010000082.1:7902-8403 GCA_013287145.1 Chlamydiota bacterium | reverse complement strand
CTGCATGGACGATGACGATTTCAGACGCGGCAAACCGACACTTCATCGCGTCTTTCCAGAAAGCCACGCTGTTTTGGCAGGAGATTTTCTCCTAACCCACGCATTTGAAGTTTTAACCCGAGCCCCACAACTTTCATCCCTTCAAAAAAATCAACTCACTTCGATTTTAGCTAGACGTTCAGGCGGCGATGGCATGATTGCCGGACAGATCATGGACCTTGAAGCTGAAGGGAAAAAGATCGACTTAGACCATCTGGTCCACATTCACCAAACTAAAACAGGAGCGATGATCAATGCAGCCATTGAGTTTGGGGCAATCATAGGTCAGGCATCTGAGAATCAAATAAATACTTTGCAACAGTTTGGACAAGATATCGGACTCGCCTTTCAAGTCGTCGACGACATTCTCGATGTGACCTCTAGTGAAGATAAACACGGGAAAAAAGTATCATCTGATCAAGTGAATCACAAGGCCACTTACGTCACATTACTGGGTTTAGA
>JABDEI010000082.1:0-7839 GCA_013287145.1 Chlamydiota bacterium | reverse complement strand
CAAAAATAAGCATGGCGTTGTTCTCTTCATCATTTCTGTTGCGAAAATTTTCTATAAGGCTTATATAAAAGGTTTTGGAATTGAAAAGTGTCGAGCTAAAAAATGGAAGAGATCGATCATTTAACCGCACCGGTTAATTTTGCTGAAGTTCTTAAATGTGAAATCAAGCATATACCTGTAAAACGAGCATTTGATATATGTTTTAGCCTTATTTCTTTAATTCTTTGTATTCCACTTTTTTTAGTCATTGGAATTGCCATCTATAGCTCCTCTCGAGGCAAAATCATCTATAGCCACGAAAGAATCGGCCGAGGGGGCAAGCCGTTCCGCTGTTATAAATTTCGAACGATGTATCCCGATGCAGAAGTTCGCCTTGAAGAAATCTTAAAGAACAACCCGGAAAAGCTAGAGGAATGGGAACAAACGCATAAACTTAAAGACGATCCCCGCATTATTCCCGTTGGCGCTTTCTTGCGCAAGACGTCGCTGGATGAGTTTCCTCAATTTTGGAATGTCTTAAAAGGCGACTTAAGTATTGTCGGCCCCCGCCCAGTTGTGCAAGAAGAGGTGACTAAGCACCTTGGGATGAAAGCGCCGAAGATTTTGTCTGTCCGTCCTGGTTTAACAGGGATCTGGCAAGTTTCAGGCCGCAGCGATACAAGTTACATCACCCGCATAGAGCTCGATGAAAAATACGTGGATTCCCACTCCTTTCTTTTAGACCTTAAGCTCATCGCCAAAACCATTCCAACGATGATCTCCTCCAAGGGGGCGTATTAGAAAGAAACGCTAAATGATAAATGATAAATGCTGAACGAGAATACAGAATCCAGAATCCAGAATTCAGAATGAGCGACAAAATATTAACACTAATACCGCTTTGAACGTGAATTATTCTACCATAAGCTATATAATCTAAATCCTTATAATTCTGGATTCTGGATTCTGGATTCTGGATTCTGGATTCTGGATTCTGGATTCTGGATTCTGGATTCTGGATTCTGGATTCTTTAGTTTAGCATTTATCATTTAGCATTTAGCGTTGTGTTTTTATGGGCCGCATTCTCACTTATAAGCGTATTGACTGCACTTTAGCAATATCTCTTATTTGTTTTTTTATTTTACCTGCTTTTCTGCCCTTGCCCCATCTTACATTCTTTGCCCCCTTTTTGGTTATTGTGTACTATAAGCGATCCCTACTTGTCTCTTTATGGTGGTCTTTTTTTTGCGGTTTGCTTGTCGACCTATTAGCAGCATCGACCCCTATCGGCTTCTATGCTCTCACATATTGCTTAACCACGGCGCTTCTTTACGCCCAACGCCGCCATTTTTTTGCAGATAACCTTTCAACACTGCCGCTTCTAACATTCTTTTTTGCCATTTTGTCTACACTTTTTCATCTCATTCTCATGTATGTTTTTGAACAACCGATTAAAATAACTCCTTTGTGGTTGATGACCGACCTTATCCTCATGCCTGCAGGTGATGCTTTCTATGCTTTAGTCGTTTTTCTTTTACCTTCATTGCTATTTGGCAAGGCCCCTAGAAAAGGAAAAGACTACTTTCTTCAAAAATCATAGCTGTGTCATAATTAACATCTATTATGAACACTACACTTTGTGATAAAGCTAAATCTTTAGGTATTGATAAAATTAAACGGCATATTTTTTTATGCTGCGATCAGTCCAATCCAAAATGTTGCTCTTATGAGCAAGGTCTAGAATCGTGGGAATATCTGAAGAATCGTTTAAAGGAGCTTAACTTAAGTGAAGCCGGTGGAATTTATCGAACCAAAGCTAATTGTCTTCGCATCTGTCTGCAAGGACCTATCGCCGTTGTATACCCGGAAGGCATTTGGTATCATTCCTGTTCACCGCAGGTTTTAGAAAGGATCATTCAAGAGCATTTGATCCGGGGCGTTCCTGTTCAAGAATATCTTTTACCCTTAGAGCCAAAAAATGGCCACTGTTCCTCTTGCTGAACAACTTCGTCCAAAGACTTTAAGCGACGTCGTCGGACAACAACACCTTCTTGGTAAAGATGGCTTTCTCTCCCATCTGATTGCCGCAGGCACTCCTTTATCCATTATTTTGTGGGGACCGCCGGGGTGTGGAAAAACATCCATTGCAAGGCTCTACGCCAAAGCGTTTAACATGCATTTTGTTAGCTTAAGCGCTGTTTTTAGTGGAACTGCAGATCTAAAAAAAATCATCAAAGATACCGAAGATAGGCCTCTTCTTTGTCATTGTACTCTGCTCTTTGTCGATGAAATCCATCGCTTTAATAAAGCTCAGCAAGATGCTTTTTTGCCGTTCTTAGAAAAAGGCTCTTTAATCCTTGTGGGTGCCACAACAGAAAATCCCTCTTTTTATCTCAATAACGCCCTCCTTTCCAGGTTAAGAGTGCTAACTCTTTCTCCATTGACTGAAGAAGACCTCGGCTTGCTATTAAATCGCTATGAAGAAACACATGGAAAACTCGACCTCACCAATGAAGCTAGAAAACATATGTTTGACCTCGCTCAAGGCGATGGCAGGTATTTATTGAATCTTGTCGAAAATGTGCGCGCCTACCCCGCAACATCAGCTATCGATACAGCGCAGCTTACCCACATGGTGCAAAAACGCAGCGCTCTCTTTGATAAAACAGGTGATCAACATTACAATCTTATTTCAGCTTTGCATAAATCAGTGCGTGGATCCGACCCTAACGCTGCCCTCTATTGGTTTACACGTATGCTAGAAGGTGGCGAAGAGCCTCTTTTTCTTGCAAGGCGCCTTATTCGAATGGCTTCTGAAGACATAGGGCTCGCCGACCCTCAGGCCCTTCCCTTGGCTATTGCAGCACGCGATGCCTATGAGATGTTAGGGTCGCCGGAAGGAGAACTTGCCTTAGCTCAAGTGGTCATCTACCTTGCCTTGGCACCAAAAAGCAATGCTCTCTATGTAGCTTATAACGAAGCTCGAGAGCTTGCCGGCAATACATCCCACTTAACCCCTCCTTCAATCATTTTAAACGCTCCAACAAAGCTCATGAAAGATCTTGGCTATGGAAAAGGTTACGACTATGACCACACCACTCCGGATGGCTTTTCAGGACAAAATTACTTCCCCGATGCTTTAGAACGCACCGAATTCTATCATCCCGTTGAACGTGGCTTTGAACGTGAAATGAAAAAGCGCAATGAATACTTTGCGAGAAAAAGGCAAGTGGGGCTACAGAATTCAGAATCCAGAATTCAGAATTCAGAATGAACGGCAAAATATTAACACTCACATTGTTTTGAGCGTGAATTTTTCTAGGTTAGGCTATATAATCTAAACTCTTACAATTCTGTATTCTGTATTCTGTATTCTGTATTCTGTATTCTGTATTCTGTATTCTGTATTCTGGATTCTGGATTCTGTTTTTTTTCTTCTTCAAAAAAAAAGCCATCGGGCAAAACCCGATGGCTTTTTTTGAACTCACCTTGCGAATTAATTATTGCCGGAGTCGTCGTGGCTCTTGGATGAACTTTTTTGTGGAGTTGCTTGCTGTGGAGCTGCATTTTCAGAAGGTGCTTGCTCTTTTTGTTTCTGCATGCACATGGCAAATCTTTTAGCTTTTTGCTGTTGGATATCATCCAACATGCCTTGGATTTGTTGTTCATCGGTAATGCCATTAGCGCGCATTGAATCGGCAAAAACTTGATAAAGTGTCTCGCGGAAAATCTTAACAGCAGCTTGGCGCTGTTGTGGGTCTTTCAAAGGATTTGGATTCATCTGCGATGCTTTGCTCTCAACCATCTTGATAACTTCTTTATCTTTGCTGCTTAAATCGGTGTTAATGGCAGCCCATTTATCTTGAGGAACTTTAAATTTGCCGAGAGTTTCATTAACAAAAACTTCAGGAAAATAGGACAATAAAAGCTCTTTTGAACATTCATCAGTTGGAGCAGCTGCAGGCATATTCATGGGTATAACACATGCACCAAAGCCAACAAGAACACACGCCAAGTATTTCTTAAACGCGATGCTTTTCACAATTCCTCCTTAAACTTAATTCTATAATTTCTGATAAGGTCGAACTTACACCAAGCAAATATTTTTTGTATATGCTTTATATTATTCCTACCTAGGCGAGGATTTTGGCTCACTAATGAAACATTGCTGCAGCGCTTCAGGTTTGCGGCTTAGGATGTAGTCAAACATATTCTTGATATCGCTTTCATTGGTGATGTTGTGAATTCTCAATACATCGACAAAGAGACTATAGAGGGCGTCGTGTAAAATCTGAACAGCAACATCTTTATTATAAGGATCCTGCAATGGGTTTGGAGAGAGTCGCGAAGCTTTATCTTTGACAATTTTGGGAATGTCTCTGGAGCGCTTAGCTAAATCCTGATAAATCAGATTCCACTGACTCTGAATAACATGATGCAAACTCAAGGCTTGATAGAGAGCACCCGGTTCAAAATAATTGCTTTCTAGGATTCTGAAGCAGGGTGGCGAGGCATCATAGGCTACTAGACTGCTGCAGCTAAACAAAGAACTTAAAAATAAGCTTATCCCCATCAAAAATTTGCGCATATTTGCCTCCCCTCTTTTTCATTGGCTATAACATGGGGAAGATTTTTCTGATATGGTTAAACGCAAAGGTGCGAAGGCGCGAAGAAAAAAGGACCTAAAGGACCTAAAGGACTAAAAGGATGTAAAGGGCTTTTTTTGATTTTTAGTCCCTTATGTCCTTTTAGTCCTTTAGGTCCTTTTTTCTTCGTGCCTTCGCGCCTTTATGTTTTCTACTAACAATTGGGCTGCTTGTCTTATCAAAGCCTTAACTTCGGTATCTTTGGGATAACGTTTTTGCACTGCATCAAGGTCAAATATGGCTTCCTTGTACATCTTTTTCTCTAAGTAAACCTTGCCCCGTTCTTTCAATAGACGCACATCATCAGGTTTAGCTTTTAAAATATTCGAATAGTCTTCAATGGCCGCATCTAAATTGCTTAATTTGTGGTGAATTTCTGCCCGTTGCAACAGATAATATAGACCAAGAGATGCAGGATGATCATTTGGATTTTCTTTTAAAATTAAATTGTAATCTTGAAGAGCTAAATCCCATTTGCCCATTTTTTTGTAAACCTCAGCACGATAATTAATGGGTGGTTGGAAATCAAACTCTAGTATCTTTGGATCAATATTATGCCAAGCCGAATAGTCGGTGATAGCTAACTCGAAAGAGCCTTGCTTCTCATAACATTCAGCTCTTGCCTGTAAGGCTTTGGCCTTGTCAAAATCATTTGAACTCACATCGATTACTTTGCTAAAATCTTCGATAGCTTTTTTGCCATTGCCATAAATTGCAAAGAGGTGTCCGCGCTTAAGAGTAGCTTTTATATCCGCAGGGTTTTCTTGAATTTTTTTGGATAATTTTTCAATCGAAATAGCTGTGTCTAAGGCACCTCCAACTCTTGGCCAAGGAGATTTAAACATCACAGGATCATCAAATTGGGAAGGATTTATATCCTTAATGCCATGCCGATCCAGCCAATGGCGAGCGCTAGAAGTATTTACATAAAAATTTTTATGGTGTTTATCGTCGTGCAATTTCTCGGCTTTGCCTACAAAACTCAAGAAAAACCCCGCTACTACATTATGGGTGCGTATGCCTGCCTTAGGAGCTTTTATTGTCGCGAAAAAGACTTTACCTTGTGCATCGTGACGCTTTTCTGCTTTACCGATCAGGTTTAAGAAAAAACCGATGACGATATTATGCATGCGCATGCTTTCTTTGGGATTAATGACGGGCTTGTCAGTTTCTTCAGTAAAAGGCGAAAATATTGCCCGTCCATTTTTAAAGTCTACTTCCATAAGCACCTCCAAAGAATTCCTTAGTTATATTATCTCAAAAATCCATGTAATAAGCAAGAAACCTGCTTTTTGTTCTGAATGTAAGAAATGTAAGATAGTGTAGCTTTGTGAAAAGGATGTCGTTCTTACAGAACTCAAACCTCTCTCTGAAGAACCTAGGCCTCTCGCTGCGCTTCGGCCTAGGCTATGCTATTATGGTCCTTCAGACCCTTGAAAATCTTATTTTAATGTATCATTTTGTGGCCTGTAAGGCCTTCATATCATAGCCTAGGCCGAAGCGCAGCGAGAGGCCTAGGTTCTTCAGAGAGAGGTTTGAGTTCTGTAAGAACGACATCAGATTTATGCAACAATGGCATTCTGGCTCCTGGATTCCCTGCAGCTGGTTGTCTTATTTTTTCCTGATTAAGTTGTCGCCAAAGCGTTTTCGGGTTTTTTCTTTAACTGCTCCATGAGAGTATCGGTGAGATGATAAAAGAGGCTTTCATGAATGTTCATGTGAAGATCGCGAATGATTTCATTTGACTTTCGCGATATATGCAAATCAATGAAAAACCAAAGAACCTTATTGAAGGGATAGGAAAGCACCTGTAAGCCAGCCCCTAAGAAGGAGAAGAAAATTTTGTGACAGAGATTATCTAAAAATTGTTTCATTTTCACTCCCCGGTTTCCGAGATGCTTGCTTACGGCGGCATCAAAAGCCTTTTGAAAATTCGCCCAGGTCGTGGTAATGAAATGACTAATTGTCACTTTCAGTTGTGTGCTGATCGTCTTTGTTAAAGTCGCGTTTAATTTCTTCTGAGTAGCTTTCATCTCTTTTGCATCCAGCGCTTTATAAAAATCGAATTTCAGATCCGTCGTCTTATACTTTTCTTTTCCGTCTACATCTTTAAAAATCTCTTTTTTTACAAGCTGCTCCCAGCCTTGTTTACCTTCCCATTTAGCCGGTGAGACTACTTGGGGCAACCCTTTGAACAAGGCTTTGTCAATCAGTGTAAGCATAGTCCACTGGGATAGCTGACGTCGTACCGCCCTGCCGATAACTCTAGGCACCATAACTTTGACGCGTTGAATTTTCATCAAATACTTAGTCATTTTTTGTGGAACGAGATTCACCAACTGCAACACTAGCTTTCCACAAGCTTCATTCAATCTTTCTTGATCTGGATCGGCATCAATTTTATCTGGAAGGTCATGATCATCCGGAATTGCATCAAGAGCTTGATTCAGCACCTCCAAAACATTCAGGAACATCAAATTCATAGTATGAGGCTCCAAAAGTTGGTCATATAACTTTTGCAAAGCTTCCGGCAAAAGCTGCTCTTGAAGAACTTTCCACATCTCATCGCGAGCCGGCGCCGGTAGAGGAAGATCTTCAGCGCTTTTTAAATCTGCGAGCTCAAGCAAATTCTGAGTAAAAGGCTTAAAAAATTCATTGAGTCTGATGGCATCTTGATCAGCTTTTGGAAGAGAAGGATCCGGCATTCCTTTATGATGCAGCGAGCCAAAGGCTTGAAACATTACTTGATTAGAGACCTTATAAGCCGGGTTACTTGCGTGAAACTTGTATTGTTTTTGAAGCTTTGGATCTTGAACAACTTTAACAATTTGGGCAAAATGTTGGGTTGTAACCTCCATAAGCTTTATTGCGGTATTTACCAAAAAGTTCTTCTGATGGCTACTGCTATCGGGATCTTCTAAAGAGTTAATTTTGCTTGAGATATTCGAAAAAGCTTTTAAAAGCGTAGCTTCAAGGTATTCTTTGGCTGAAGGCCATGCTTGTTGAACAGCAGGATGTTGTGTTTCACCAAGAATTTTAATGTTATCGCTTGCATGTTGTTTAATGCGCAGCTCATTTTGATCCAAATAAATTGCAAGATTATGCGCATCTGAGGTTCCGTTGGCATTCAAATATTTCTTTACTGCATTAAAAATCGAGTCTGCAATGTTTGCATTTGATGTCGCCATGTAGTAAGGAAGATAATCTCCAACA
>JABDEI010000081.1 GCA_013287145.1 Chlamydiota bacterium | reverse complement strand
ATTCCTTTCGCCTCTGAAATCCAAACGATGAATAAACTAAGGTTTTTCTCTTTCAGCTTTCCTCTTTCATCCCTCCGCCTTCACCCCTCATGAAAATCGTACTCTTTCAACCTCAAATTCCTCAAAATGCCGGAAACATCGTCCGCACTTGTGCTGTCACCGGCAGCGATTTAGTCTTAATTCCTCCCTTAGGATTTAGTATCACAGATCGTTGGCTGAAGAGAGCCGGTCTTGATTATTGGGAAGGCGTTCAAGTTGAAATCATTGACGATTTCGAAAAAATGCTTTGCGAAACATCTAGCCAATTTTATTTTTTTTCAAGCAAAGCTTCAGCTTTATACACTTCAGTGCAATACCAGAGTAATGATTTATTGATCTTTGGATCGGAAACCACCGGCTTGCCGGATAACTTATGGGATCGATGGCCAGAACGCTTTGTAACAATTCCTATGCTTCCAGAGATGCGTTGTCTTAACCTAGCTACTTCTGTAGGAATCGTCGTCTATGAGGCATGGAGACAGCAGAAATTTATCTGCCGAACAGGTAAAAAAGAAGAGACAAAAGAATGCTAAGAATGATGCAAGTTACGATGGGAAAATAGAATTGCACATTTTTTCCGGTGATGACAATATCTCCGGGAAGCTTGCCAAGAAGGGGTATTGAGATCTTATAAATGATCAATACCCCTATGATAATCATGAAGATGCCAAGAACAATCAGGACCTTCCCCATAATCCTCGATTAAAGAGCTGCAGTAATCAGCTTCTTAAGATCTTCTTTTCCTCTGACTCCCACGATACGCTTAACTTCTTTGCCATCTTTAAACAAAATCAATGTTGGAATCGATGTCACATTGAAAGACGATGTTGTTTTCTGTGAATTCTCAATGTCAACCTTTGCAATGTTTGCTTGGCCTTGCATCTCAGTGGCAAGCTCTTCCACAATAGGAGCAATCATGCGGCAAGGCCCACACCAGTCAGCATAGAAATCGACCAGAGTGACTCCTTCAGCAATTGTACTCTCAAAATTATCATCATTAAGATATTTTAAATGTTCCGCCATATAATCCTTTACTCCATAACCTAAATTTCTTTTGGACTTATAAAATCCTATCTTATCAAAAAAAACGATAAACAAGAAATGCAAAAAATTGAAATCTGTATCTCAGTTTATCATTTTGCATTTATCATTTTGCGTTTCATGCAAAAGCGGGTTGCAGCGCTTTTTTCTTGGTCCACATGGGCGTTAAAAAAACTGTAGCTATCACGCAGCAGATCAGCATAAACCAGAAAAAGCCGCTCCATCCTAAATACTGCGTAACGGCACCCACAGGGTATCCCGCTACGGCCGATCCCATATAAGCAAAATACCCGGCAAATCCCGTCGCCGTGGCTGCGGCCTTTTTGTGGGCAAGTTCTGCTGCTGCCATTCCTATCAACATCTGAGGGCCAAAAACAGTAAAGCCGATCATGAAGATAGCACAAGCATCTAAAATCGGATAACCTATGGGGATCAGCCAAAAGGCAAATATCGATAAAAAAATGCCTATTGAAAATAGTACGTTTACAGGACCTCTGTTAGCATTAAACAGGCGGTCCGAGGACCATCCTGCAAAGAGGCTGCCGAAGATGCCTCCTACCTCAAAAAAAGAGACATTGCCACTGGCAGCTAAGCGGCTGTATTCTTTCATTTCTCTTAAATATAACGCCGTCCAATCGTTTATGCCCGTGCGTACGACATAAACAAAAAAATAGGCAAATGCCAACAGCCAGATGTATTTATTTTTCAAAACGCATTCGACCAAAATTTCTCTTGTGGAGAGCTCCCTTTCATTTTCACGCTGCTGGGCTGAGTTTCCATAATCATTGCGAAATTTTTCAATGGCAGGCAATCCCAAGGACTGAGGTGTATCTCTTAAACGATTGATCAAGAAAAAAGATCCAGCGATGCATATCACACCGGGGATGTAAAGAGCATAACGCCAATTGAAATAATGCATGAGCAGTCCGACAATCCAAGGAATCAAGAAAGCGCCTACATTGTGCGACATGTTCCAAATTGCCCACCAAGAGCCTCTTTCTGATTGTGAATACCAATGCGTTAAAAGGCGCGCGCAAGGAGGCCAGCCAAACCCTTGAAACCAGCCATTTAATCCCCAAAAGAGAGCAAACATGATCAGTGAAGAAGAAAACCCAAAGAAAATATTAAATACTCCCGTAAGCAGAAGGCCTATGGCCATAAAATAACGCGGATTAGATCTATCTGCCAATACCCCGCTTGCAAATTTGCTAATGCCATAAGTGATAGCAAAAACACTACCTAACAGTCCGAGGTCTGTTTTTTCAAAGCCTAGATCTTCCACCAGGCCTGGCATGGCAAAGGTGAAGCTTTTTCTTGTGAAATAATAAAAGGCGTAGCCAATAAACATGGCGTAAAGAGTTCTTATCCGCCAGTATTTATACTTTTGTTTAATTTCTTCAGGATCTGTGATTTCTTCTATAAAAGGATCGGGCTTTAAGTATTTTAAAATATTAACCACAAAACCTCAAATTAAAAACTGAAGTTACATTATAAAGAATATAGATTATTTTTTCAATTGATTTTTTATCTATTTAAATTATAATGTTTATGTTTTTTTATAAAAGGAGTCTATTTCATGACAGCAGTAAACTTTCAAGATCTATCAATCAAATCGTTCCAATCTCTACAGCTTGAGTCCTCTAGTAAATCTGCCTTAGAAAGCATTGCCACAACACTCAAAAGTGCCACAAATGAGAGCAATATGCTGGCTAAGGAGAAAATTTATCAGGAAGTGTATACTCAATTCCACATCATCGCAAAAGCAAATGAAGGCAAGCTGCCTGAAGAGATGCAAGCCCCTTTTTATCTATTTTTAGAAAAGTGTGCTGGTGGCATCTATTACAACCAAACAAGTCAAGATGACTCTGAAGGCTTTCTTCGAAGCGCCCGTCTTATGGAGATGTCTTTAGGCTTGCAGCTTTCTAAAATGGAATTTAAGGAAGTTACTCCCTTCCAATGGGCTAAGTGTGACAATTTGGATGCACTTGTCCAAGAACTTATCGCCCCAACCAATGAAATCATGCTGCGCGAAATTAACAATATCAAAATGCATTCCAACTACCTTGTCGATGCAAGTTCTAAATACAATTTGCGCGAATCACTGGAAGCCACCATAAAACGCATGAGTTTTTCACACCAGAACACTTCTTCATTAAAAGATTTAGAATTTCATCAAAGAATTAATGATTGGACTGAAGCGCTAATCGGATCTGAAACTCCGGAACAAAAGGGTCGTTTAGCCGATTACAAATACAATCGCGGCGCCTTTCTAGAGCGCATAAAAGACCCGAACAATTGGAAAGCACAATTTGATTCTTATATTATTGTCATCCAATTGTTTAATGAGATTGACCCACAGCAAAAGGAGCGTTCTACTCAAGCCAAGTTTTCACAAATAAGCAATATGCAAGGTTTGATTGGATTGCGTTCAAAGGCTCCTGGATCCCTAGAAGAAGCAGAACCAAAATTCCGTACCGCTTTTGAAATTAGGGAAAAGTTATTTAACTCAGCGGATTCATCACAAAAAGATGAAGAGGAATGTTTCCTAGCTAACATTCGGACAGGATTGATTCATTGCTTAATTATGAATAATCTTACTCAAGATCGTTTGAAAGAAGCAAAGATGCATGCCAATGCTTTAATGACATATTTAGAAAAATGTACCGAACAAAACAACCTGAATACACACCAATCAAGTTATCTGATGGCCATCCAAACATATATATCAGGAAATTTAGAATTCTTTGCAAAGCAAGGTATACTTTCTCAAGACCAATTGCAAAAAGCCCAATGGATATATCAAAAAATTATAAAAGGTATCGAAACTTGCCAATCTCATAACGAGATGAAAAGATATAGCGAAAATCTGACTCAACTGAAAATGTTTTTAAAATAAATCACAGCATTTTTTTGCTCGGCAAATTCCAAAAAGAAATTTGCCTGAGCAAAATCCTATTTAGATCCAGCTAACATTTTGATACCCCATTGACTTCAATTTTCCACTCTGGTTAACCTTTCGGGAATAAATAAGATGGATTCATCATGTCAAGCATTCAAGATCAAATAAGCCTCGCAAGTTCTTATCAGCAGCCAAATATTGAAAACGCTCTGGAAAAGATTCGCGACCTGAGTAAAGAAGCTGCAAACGCAACTACCTCTTCCGAAAATGAAGTAATTAATAACCGCATCTACTTTCTATTTTATCTAACTGCAAAAGATCATCAAAGAAGTCTTCCTCAGAATTTTCAAGCTCCCTTTTTTTCATTTCTAAAGAGTTGTGCAGAGGGCCATGTAAAAACCTATGCTGAAGATGGTTTTCGCATAAGCGCCAGATTGATGGAATTATCCCTTTGCCTGATGTTTAAAGAAATGAAATTGATTGATCATGGTTTTGATTGGAGCCAATATAGTTCTTTGGAAGCTCTCTATGAGCATTTAGGAGCTATCGAGACAAATGGGGCTTTCTCCGACGAGCTTATGCGAATCAATATCGATCCAGAAGTCTTAATCCAAAATGCACATCATCTTAATTTGCGAAACATATTAGAAGAAACACTAAAAGGGATAATTTATTTCCATCGAAATATTAAAGGTCTTGAGTTCCATAATAAATTGAACAGTCTAGCTGAAATAATCCTAGGCAATCACGAAGCTAATAATGCTTCTAAAATCGCCATCGAAAAGAGTGAAAATTTCTTTTCTCAAGATATTGACTTATTCATCCAACAAGCTGAAATCGAAAAAAATTTCATCAAGAAGAAATCAAGATATCAACAGATTTATGCTCGATTTCAAGATATCATTAAAGAAAATCAAGAAAAGCTTCCAGAATCATTACTAATGACTTTTTTGTCTTTCTTAGAAAGTTGCGCTACTTGCCTCTATTATGCTCAAATAGGTTCTGAACTAGAAGAGGGTTATCGCAAAAGTGCTAATTTGATGGAATGGTCTTTTCTTCTACAATTAAACAGAATGGGATTGGCAAACATCCCTTTAGAAAATCTTATCTTTGATAAGAAGCTAGGTGAATATGATTACCTCTTTGAACAGATTAATCAAATCCAGATCGATTCCAAAATTTTGGTTCAAAAAGCAGTAGAATATGGTCTGCGAAGTAGTTTAGAAGCAACTTTATGGCGATTGAGCTACTCTTATCAAAATATCACTTCATTGAAAGACCATGAGTGCCATAAAAAAATTTACTCTCTGGACTATAGCTGTTATCGGATCTGAGACAAAGGAAGAAAGACATCGTTTAGCAGATTATCAATTTATTCGTTGGGGGCTAATAGCCGATCCTATTGAAAGATATCGGCTCTATACGGATGAAATGAAAAAACTCTTAGCTGCAAATCCTGATCGAAAAAGTCGAGCTTATCAAGAAATATGCTCCAAATTTGATTACGAACTTGGCAAAATTGCGTTGCAAATGAAGTTTTTAAAGACACCACCCGAGGTTCATTTTCGCATCGCTTTTGAAGCTCGTCAAAATTTACTTCGAACTTCGGATGAATCGCAAAAAGATGAAGATTTATTTTATTTAGCAGAAACTCGCTATGGATTGATCTCATGCTGGTTATTGAACAATTCTTGGACGTCAGATATATTAGAGGAAGCCAAAAAGCATGTCCGTTTCTTAAGCGGATACGTCGCACAATGCGAAAAGATGGGAAATAAGCATATATCCTTACCCTATTACAAGCAGGCCATTGAAGAATGTAAAGAATTTTTAAAGCAGCCTCAGTTAAAGCGTCCTAAGAGAACTTATAATACTTGATGAAATTGTTTGTTGTAAGATATGTCTCTAAGAAAGTGTCCATAAAGTTCTAATAACTATGCGGTTTTCACCTATATGTGGCGATGGATCATAGGCGCTGCCCTCATTGCAGCAATTGCTTTTTATACCTTTTTCCCCACTTTCAACACTGCAAACACCCCACTCCTTGTTGTGGATATGAAAAATGAGGAAATCCTCCCCCGCAATTTCCGCATACTTAAAGATCTGCAAGCTTCAGGAAGCGCTCAATTTTCTGAACTAAGTCTTCAAAAAATCCGCAATATCTTGATAAACAATCACACCACAATCGTTGATCTCAGACAAGAATCCCATGGCTTTTTGAATGGCAATGCCGTGAGTTGGTACACCGACAACAACTGGGCTAATAAGGGAAAAAGCCTAGAGCTCATCCAAGAAGATGAACATCGGCGTCTGCAGCAAGCATTAAATCAAAAAATTATTTTGATCTACTTCAGCAGAAAATTTCCCTACCCTCTTTACGTCAAAGACGCTGCGACGGAACAATTGCTTACCTCATCTTCAGGGATGGGATATAAACGCTTGCCTGTTCTCGATCATACAAAGCCTTCCGACTCTATTGTGGATGATTTTGTCGACTTTATCAAACATCTCTCCAAAAACACCTGGCTGCATTTCCATTGTGCTGCGGGTGAAGGCAGAACAACAACATTCCTTGCGATGTATGATATGATGCACAATGCCCAAAGTGCAACTTGGGAATCGATTATTGAAAAACAGAAAAACGCAGGCGGAATTAATCTTCTTCACCTCCCTAATGATTGGAAACATTCCCTCGCCGTAGACCGTGCACGTTTTTTAAAACGCTTTTATGAGTACTGTCAACAAAACCCCCAGTTTCAAATCCCCTGGTCTACATGGTCAGCTCAAGCAGCACAGGCTGCGGTAGTCAGTAGCCAGTAGTCAGTAGTCGGTAGTCGGTAGTCGGTAGGAAGCCAGAATTCAGAATCCAGAATTCAGAATGAAAGGCAGAATACCAAAGGGCGTTGTTGCATAAATCTATTCCCCATTCGGGGAATGCGTTGGCCTCGGGTTTCAACCCGAGGTATATGCAAAAGGGCATTGTGCCCCGTAGGGTCACAAGAAAAATGAGTCGAAACGAATGTTTTTTACTCGCGCATATCTTGCGGCTCTAACGAGACGCAACTCTTTTTTTACGATACACCTCGGGTTGAAACCCGAGGCTACCAACGCATTCCCCGAATGGGGAATAGATTTATGCAACAACGCCCTTTTGGCATTCTGCCGTTCATTCTGAATTCTGGATTCTGGATTCTGGCTTCCTACCGACTACCGACTACTGGCTACTGACTACCGACTACTGGCTACTGCGTTTCAAATAGACATTGACACCTTCACCGTTATCGATTATGAAAAACTCGATATAAATTAAAAAAGCACTTAATAATCAGCTTATTTTGAAAAATATGAAGAAAAGAGTCCTTTTTATTCTTTTGCTCCTATTGTTGGTCATTGTTGCCTTGATCGCCTACCTCTGGGAAGAAGAATCTAAACCAAAAGATTATTTATTGCTTTATGGCAATGTCGATGTTCGCCAAGTCGACCTAGGATTTCGCCTAAGCGGCATCGTCGAAAAGATGCTTGTGGAAGAAGGCGACCTCGTCGAAGAGGGTACCCTAATGGGTTTTCTTCAGAAGAAGCCCTATTCAGACCAAGTAATAGAAGCTAACGCCAACATCACTTCCACAAAGGCCTCTTTAGCCAATGCGGAAAGAGTATTAAAGCGTCGTCAAGAATTAATTAGCGATGGAAGCATCGCTCAAGAAGATTTGGGCAATGCCCTTTCCTCTTATGAGGTATTTTCCGCCAATCTGCAGCAGGCAGAAGCTGCCCTTGCCATTGCAAAAAAAGACCTCCACGACACCGAAGTCTATGCTCCTACACGAGGAACTGTTTTAACACGCATCCGCGAACCTGGCACTGTTGTTAAAGTAGGCGACCCCATTTATACCTTATCGGTTTCATCGCCGGTTTGGATACGCGCATATGTCCATGAACCCGAGCTTGGTCTGATCTATCCAGGGATGCCCGCAGAAGTATTTACCGATACTCCAACAGGAAAGGTGTACAAAGGACATATCGGATTTATCTCGCCGGTTTCTGAGTTCACTCCTAAGACTGTAGAAACAACACAACTTAGAACGGACCTTGTCTACCGCATTAGAGTTTATGCTGATAATCCCGATTATAGCCTGCGGCAAGGGATGCCTGTAACGGTAAAGCTCTACCTCCATTCCGACAGTCAGAGGAAGTCCGATGAAGGATGATTTTGTCATCATTCAGAATCTTTCCAAAGTTTTTGTTAAAGACACACCTCCAGCCATCAAAGACATAACCTTGACAATACCTCGAGGGGGGTATCTTTGGTCTTGCCGGCCCTGACGGCGCAGGAAAAACAACGTTAATCCGTTTAATCGCTGGACTCCTACGGCCAACAACAGGCACCATCGCCGTCGCAGGATACGATACCATGCACGACGCATCCGTCATTCCGACATTAATCGGATATATGCCGCAAAGGTTCGGCCTCTACGAAGACCTCACGGTCCTGCAAAATCTCACTCTCTATGCCGATCTGCAAGGTGTTCTTGGAAAAGAGCGCCAAGAGATGTTCAACAAACTCCTTTCCTTTACTCAACTTAAACCTTTTGTTGATAGAAAAGCTCGCGCTCTTTCTGGAGGCATGAAACAAAAGCTTGGTCTGGCATGCGCTCTTCTGCGCAAACCACCGCTTCTTCTTTTAGATGAACCAAGCGTTGGTGTCGACCCTCTTTCGCGACGTGAACTTTGGACCATGGTTCAAGATCTTATTACTGAAGGAATTACTGTTCTATGGAGTACTTCATATCTTGAAGAAGCTGACCGATGTACTAATGTTATCTTACTTAATGAAGGTTCAGTGCTTTACTATGGAACCTCTCAAAAAATGACGGAACGCGTACAAGGTCGAGTTTACAAAATCAGCGGAATCCAAGGCAACCGCCGTGAAGTTGTCTCAAAGGCATTAAATCAACCTAATGTCATCGATGGGGTAATTCAAGGAAAAGACGTACGCATCGTCGTCAAAGAAAAAAAGGATCCTCCCATAGATCTTAAGAACTTGGGAGAAGAGTTTGATATCCATTTAGAAGCTGTACCTCCAAGATTTGAAGATGCTTTCATCGATATGCTTGGCGGAGGCCCTAAGGAAGAGTCGGCTTTAGCCAACTCTATGCCAAAGCTAGCAAACAAAGGCAAAACCACTGTTGTAGCCCATGACCTCACAAAAAAATTCGGATCTTTTACGGCAGCCAGCCAAATTACTTTCTCTGTGCGTAGCGGAGAAATCTTTGGGCTGTTAGGCCCTAATGGAGCCGGCAAATCAACGACCTTCAAAATGATGTGCGGTCTTCTTAGGCCTACTTCAGGCAATGCCCTAGTCAATGGGCTCGATCTGCAAATAGCGCCAAGCGAAGGCCGCTCCCACCTGGGATATATGTCTCAAAAGTTTTCTCTCTATGGCAACTTAAGCGTTAAGGAAAATCTCGATTTTTTTTCGGGCATCTATAATCTAGCAGGTGCTGTAAAGCGCGACACTGTCAATGAGATAATAAATATTTTTGGATTCAACCCATTCCTCAATGCCTCCGCAGAGAATCTGCCACTGGGGTTCAAGCAGCGCCTATCCCTTTCTTGCGCTGTCATGCATCATCCGCAAGTTTTATTTCTCGACGAGCCCACTTCAGGAGTAGATCCAATCACACGAAGGGAATTTTGGAATCATATCAATGGCTTAGTCGAAAAAGGAGCTACAATCGTTGTCACAACTCATTTTATGGATGAAGCGGAGTATTGCGATAGAATTGGACTTATCTATCAAAGTAAACTCATAAAAATTGGAACGCCTGATGACTTAAAAGACTCTGTCAAGAGTGCCAAAATGCCCTCTCCAACACTAGAAGATGCTTTTATTCAACTTATAGAACAGTATGAAATGGACAACCATGGATAGACCCATCGCTGATTCGGCTATAGCAGGGAGCTTAAGAAGAATTAAGGCATTGATCATAAAGGAAGTCTATCAGATTATTTATGATCCTAGCAGCATTTTAATCAGCGTCGTCCTTCCTATCATTCTTTTATTTCTCTATGGTTTTGGTGTCTCGCTTGACATCACTAAACTCAGAGTCGGACTCGTCATGGAGGATACGGCGCCGGATGCC
>JABDEI010000080.1 GCA_013287145.1 Chlamydiota bacterium | reverse complement strand
AAGAATAAATCGGCCCGGAAATATATTAAAAGCACTTAGGGAACAAGATCAAGGTTTTAGTGACTGGTGGCTCCAACAGCTAATGTTGGTTCAGCGCTTTGGATTTAATCTCAGCGTTAATCTATTGGATATATCAAAACTTGAACTGGAAGGGGTTCACGATGGACTTGTTCATCCGATTTTAATTCAATCTTTTAAAAAATTTCACGATAGCGAAAGATCAAAGGAAGTTCTTCCGAAGGATTGGACTGAAGATGATTGGAAAGAAGTCATTACTGCTTTAGAGAAATCTGCTAGTAATTCCGACCATATCTCAGAAAATATCGGCAAAGGGATTTTTGCCCTTCCTATCGGATGGAAGAACCACGCTGCAGGCCTTGTCATTCTCAATAATCTTTTGTGTAAATGCGACCGCAGTGGTGAATCTCCAGGAATCAGTGTATGTACTATTAAGAATCAAGGCAAACTAACGGATGTATTAACCGAATTTATTCTTGCAAGACAATCTATTGAAACAACAGGAAAAGATCTTTTCTTTAACAAGATGAACAAACTTCTCGGTCTTAATAAAGTTGCCTATCTCGCTCATAAAAAACAGCCAAGCGGCAATTGTCCGGGGTCTTCTCTCAAGCTCATGATTGAAGGCACAATTTTCTTGCAATTGTGCAAAAAAGGCATTGATTATGATACAGCCCAAGAGGAAGCACGAACATTTTATCATGCGTGGTCAAGTTGTGATCGTGAGCAAGCTATTAATGCAGCACTTCAATCCTTAAATACAATTGAGACCAGTCCTCTTCCTGAAAACCTCAAAAAGCAAATGAATCAGATTTCTCAAGAGGTTTTGACCAAGGTTTTTGAAAAATGTATTTTAGGAAAACCTTCCAGCACGCGATTTAGGATTGTCACAGCTATCATGCAAACCTTGCAATCTGTTGGAGCAAAATCACAATTTAAAACTCTAGAAAATTCCATTCTTCAAGTGATAAGGAGTAAAGAAGGCGAAAAATTTGTTATTGAAGCTTATCAACAAGGCCATGAAGAAGCTTTTAAACTTTTGTTAAATTTTGGCGCAAATCCCAATCTTGTCAATGATCTAGGAAGTTCTCTGCTCTACGATGCATGTTTTAATGGCAAAGAAAATATGGTTAAGCTTTTAATCCAAAATAAGGCCGATGTGCAGAAGAAGGATCCTTACGGAAGCTCACTCCTAGGCGCCCTCAGCAGTGGAAATGAAAACATCGCCAAGTTTCTTCTAGAAAATGGATTTAATGTAAAAAACGAAGAAGGAGAATATCTTATTTTCAATGCTTGTGAGTTACAGAAAAAAGCTATTGTTGAACTTCTTCTTAAATATGGTGCTAATATCAACGCAAAAGAAAAGGGATCCAGTAAAAAAACAGTGTTGGCTCAAGTCTGTATGAATGGCGATGCTGATATTGCCGAACTTTTGATAAAAAAGGGCGCAGACTTAACCATCACAAATTCTAACGGCAATACACCTCTTGCACTTGCTGCTATGAAAGGACATGATAATGTCGTTAAGCTCCTCGTACAAGCAGGCTCTGTAGTAAACGCTACAAATAATAAAGGAATAACTCCGCTAGCACTAGCTTGTAAAAATGACAAAAAAGAGTGCGCAAAGCTTCTCATCGAAAACGGGGCGAATGTGGACGCTAAAGATGAAGAGGGCAATTCCCTGCAAACAAAAATTCGCTCCTGGTTTTCTGAAGAAGAAATGAGTTTGATGCAAGCTGAGGCTAAGAAAAAAAGTTAAAACCACTTTTTTTTCTTTTTCAGCAAAAAAACACATTTGTACATTCCCAAGCGTTTATATTATCATCTTCTCAATAAAGCTAAATATTAACATGTATACCGAACGCGACTCAAAAATTGGCATTTGGGCAGTGCCAATTTTTGAGTCGCGTTCGGTATAAAACTCTTTGGAAAAGTTTATGGAAAAATCTAACTCTTTTTGGGGACTCTACAATCAACTGAAAAAAGGCAAGTTTGTAGACCTAACTCATCCTTTCGATGGAGACATCCCTCACTTTGAATTATCTGAACCGATGCATATCGAAACGATAAGAACAGTAGAAAAAAATGGCTTCTTAGTGCAACGCTTCCAATTTGAAGGCCAATGGGGCACCCATGTCGATGCACCGGTGCATTTCTTTGAAAATTTACGCACCTTAGATCAAATTGAAGTAAGCGAAATGCTTCTGCCTTTAGTCGTTCTTGATGTGCACGAGCAAGTAAGGCAAAATCCAGACTATGCAATCACTTTAGAAGATGTTTATGCCTGGGAAGGGCGCAATGGAGCAATCCCTCACAATGCCTTTGTTGCGCTTCGAACTGACTGGAGCCATCGTTGGCCAGATGATGCTAAGATGCATAATCGCGACAGTGAGGGCATTCCACATACCCCTGGCTGGAGTTTAGATAGCTTAAAATATCTCTATGAAAAGAGAAAAATCAGAGCTTCTGGTCATGAAACAATCGATCCAGACACTGGTATCAGCGGAAAAGTCACAGGATGGGCGTGCGAACGCTATATCCTTGGGCTCAACTGTTATCAAATTGAGATGCTCACAAACTTAGACCGGTGCCCAGAGGCTGGCGCCCTCATTGTGTGCACCTTTCCTAACGCAAAGAATGCATCCGGTTTTCCAGCCAGAGTTTTTGCAATTGTGCCGTTGTGATGAAGTTGTTCATAAAGCAATAGCAAAAAACACTATGCATTGAATCTTTTTTAGAAAAAACAATAGAAACAAAAAGATAGTGAGTTATACCGCACAGCTTTAGCAGCTATCAGATTTGAATGGTATCAATAGATGCAATTATGATAGCATTCAAACTTTTTTTATTTTATATACCATCAATCTTTTTCCCGCATAATTATTGAAAGAATTAATTGATTATTATTGAACAGGTAATAAATTTATGACTTCACATGTTTCAAAAAATTTTGAGCAAGCTTGGGAAATTTATCTTTCATTAGCGAATGAAAAAGAGCCAATGGAAAAGCTTCTAAAAGATAAAACAATTCAAGAAGCTTGTTTGAAAATTTTCTTTGAATATGCTGATGAAGCTCGCAAATTGACCGTATCTTATCCGTCAACATATGATTATATAGCAAAATTTGCTAAAAATTACATTGAGAATAGTAAATCGAAGGGTCTAGCATTAAAAACATTTAATCTCTCACCCGACTGGACCTCACCTGAAGCTTTGATCAAGGCTGTTCAGCGTCAAGATGTAAAAGCCATTGAAATTTTGTTAGCTATAGGAAAGCATGATGTAAACGCTCAAGATTCGAATAGCAAACGCCCGCTTGTTTACGCTTTAGAAAGCGATAATTTTGAAATTGTACAACTTTTATGTAATTCAGGTGCAGATTTTTCTCTGGATTTGGATGAAACCGGAATAGATGGGGTTCGATGGATAGCTGAACATGTTGGATCAGTGAAGCATGAAAAATGTCGAAATTATTTTTGGATATGGCTATGGCGAAGGGATTTATCCGATAAAATCGATGAAAACTATCGTTTTTCTATAGATTTAATGAGGGGGATTTTATATCACCAAAAAGATAGTGAATTGTTATCTAACTTACAAAAACATTGTTCTATTTACGACAACTCCTCTGAGTTTAAAAATTTATTTTCAATTTGGAAAAACCCCAATTTACTTACTCATCATTTATCTTCAACAATTTTTAATTCACCTAAAAAAATTGAAGAAACTCTCGAATATTTATTGAAAAGTCCCGGGGAAAATTTTGTAATAAATTACCCAAATCTTTCATCACGCTTTTTCAGTTTAACGATGAAGTCATCAGAATTTTCATTCGATTTAAGAAAGCGTTGGATTGACAAATATCCCCACCTCATCCAAGGACCTCAAGGGAAACAACTTCTTTATCAAGCTATTAAGTCTAGTAACTATCAAGCTGCCAAAGATCTTATTAAAGCAGGCGTAAAGATTAATGAATCTTATAACAGTCCTTTAGTCGTTAGATTAAATTATGGAAAGCTTTCGACGGCAGAACATCCTTCTTTGATGCCGCCTTTGACACACGCATTATTAAAAAAAAATTATGAAATAGCAGAGTTTATGCTTCATGAAGGGGTTTTAGTCGATGTCTTAAATAAAAAGAATGAAACACCTTTGCAAACGATTTTCAATAAAAAAGGCAAAGAACACCGCTATCTCGATGTTATGGAATGGTTAATTAAAAGAGGAGCTAATCCAAATATTAAAAACGCTGACGATCTAACACTCTTTGAGTGGACTGTTGAGACTATCACTGAGACTGGAGGGTGGGAATTAGTCTCTCTATTATTGGATAAAAATGCGATGTTGTCTCCAGAATATAGCAAAAAACTACTCTTAAAAGCTATTGAAACTACGGACAAAAAGAACATCGCAAAAATCCTGGAAAAACATAAAGACCCGTCTGCTTTTATTAAAATTCCTTTAACATACAATGAAATTGAGGAAATTTTACATCTACCAAAAGTTATTGAAAAAAAAGACTATGAAAAAGATTTGAGACAGAAAATTAACGGATCAACACTAGGACACCTATTAGGAGACGAATTTCTAACGCAAAGCCCTTATGCAGGGGAGGCTAGAAGTGTCTCTTTGGATTTCATGGAATCATTAGTCTGTCATATAGGGTCAAAATATGGATCGAGATTTAAAAAGAAAACTAGATCAATTTTTCAGGATATGGAAAGCAAGCTTCGCGAAGCTAAAAAAATTAGTGTGCTATTGGAAAGACAACAACACGATATCGCAGAAAAAGAAGTAGGACGGCTGAAGAAATTAAGCCTTCGTTTAAGAGCTGCATTTACGAATTTACCGGAGGGGGAAAGTTTACTTTTACCGTGGGGTTGGAGAGATACTACAGGCGGGCATGCAATGTTAATCGATTGTGTCAAGAAATCCGATCACATGATCTTTTATGTTTATAACACAGGATCGGGAATCGATTTTCACGAAAGTGAAACAGATGCATTTGAAAGACATGTTAACACAGTGAGAACTTATAAAGTCCCCCTCGAAGAAATTGCGGACCTGGAACTTCTCCAAGCGCTGTATGAGCCAATAGTTCTTGGACATTTTTTTGGCAAAGATTTTCTTGTATATAAGGCAATAAATCTTTACGAAATTTTAAGTCAGTATCAGATTTTTTATCAAGACATGCAAAAGAGCGGTGAAGAGGGATTTTTAGGCCTTTGGATGAGGCCGCAATTGAGCGGCACCTGTTCTATGCGATGCATTTTAGCTTATATTGCCCATAAAATTGGACGCCAAGAATACGATAAATTTAAATTATATTTTGGGAGTGAGGTTATTCAATTTGCCTTAGAAGAGAATCGTGAAAAATTTAAAGAAGATTACCGATTTGCTATCCTTTTGAAAAATATTGAACCTAACTTTGTGAGAAAAGCCTCTAAAAAAATGCGGAAAGATCTCAAGAATCTTGGTTTTACGGCCAGCCAAGAATTTTTGAGAGAAAATGAAGAGTTACTTATAAACTTTAAGGCCATTCAAAAAGCTTTGGATGAAATTTTTCCTGCCAAGCCTACTACTTCTAATCAATCTGTTGAACATGAAACTTGTATTTCTCTAACCGATGAAATGCTGAAGAATTTTGTGAAAATTTCAGTAATAGAAAGCGCTTCTGGTATTAATGAGAGTCAATCCGAAGAGAATGAAGAAGCCCCTATACTACTCTCAATGCCAATTATTGAATGGGAAGATATAAGAGAGGCATGTGACCTTGTCCAAACTTTTAAATCCTTTGAATACTATCTTGCTTTTTACGAAAAAAACTATCAAGATGAATCCTGTTTATTTTATCGAAACTTTTATCATAGAGTTCGCAGAAGTTGTTTTAAATTCACCACAAAATCCTTCTTACACTCAACTTTTAAACAATTTAGAAAAGGATCCGCAAAGTTGTGAAAAGATCATCGACAACCTCCTAAAGGCTGCAAAAATGATTTTTAGGTTGAAAGAAAGTACATGTGATTTAAATTCTTCCCATGCTATCGCTTCCAATTGTGCTCTGGCCATTGCTTGGCAATTAGGGGTTATGATCGAAAAAGGGCGAGAAACTTTTGTTCATTGTAAGTTAAGCGAATATAATCTTTATGAAAGCCGTAGCGTCACAGCTTTTAATAAATCCAAAAGCGGCGCTTGCATAATTGACAATCAAGAAATTGATCATTTCTTCACAATGAGAAAATTGTTGGATAAATGTAAAAATCCTCAAGTCAAAAAAGAGCTTTTTAAAGTCACAGGTGTTTCAGATCCAATCGAAAGGTCATCAGGGATTTCACAACGGCAACATTCACATTTTTATCTTTCTAAGGATAGCGGAGATTACCGGCTTGCAGAAGCCTTTGGAAAACAAATAACTGATTGGACTGTAGCTGATAGACTCTATTGGAAACAAATGGGCTCTCTCAAAGGAAAGAGTCTTCCATTTGATTTAGAACAATGGCGTGTGATATGGAATTATATTAATGGTAATCTGCCTGAACACTTACTGAAAATCCGAGACATTGCATGGTTAAGCCAAATCACTCAACCTGATGTTCGAGGGATATATCTTTCTTCATCGACATTAAAAATTAATGGACCGAGACTT
This sequence comes from Chlamydiota bacterium, assembly GCA_013287145.1. Classification (GTDB taxonomy): domain Bacteria; phylum Chlamydiota; class Chlamydiia; order Chlamydiales; family Parachlamydiaceae; genus JABDEI01. The sequence goes on along the minus strand of JABDEI010000080.1, from coordinate 4,023 downwards.
GAAATTGTTCCTGAAAAAATTCATGAAAAACCTATACCTCTTCGTTTAATTTTTAATCTTGAAAAAAAGAACGACTTTGGGTCATTTTCTGATGCGTTTTTAGTGTCTCGTATAGAAAATGTTTCTCAAGATGTTACCTTACCCCTGTTTTACGGCAATCGTAGCACGAATGAGTTTTTTTGAAAAACAAAATGAATTAACTTGTAAAGTTCATCCTAACTATCATGAGCTAAGCACGGTTCTTTTATCATCAACTATAGCCCCTTCACTCTCATTTACAATGTTTATAGATTATTATGAAGATCATTTTGATCTATTGCTAAATCCGCACGATAGGATTATTTTTTTTCAAATTTTATTTAAACCTTATAACTTAATAGATGAACCGACTGGATGGAGCTTTAGCGAATTTCAAGCCTTTTTTAAAAAAGGTATTGATTATTTTCAGGACAAAATTAATGTAGACGATGAAAAAGAGAAAAGCATCGATGCGCTTGCTTTTTTGATTGAATGCCAACAAAAATTCATTTTGTCTCATCAAAAAATCATTAAAAAGGAAGGGAATCCTCAAAAAATTCTTGAATCCAATAATAGACTTTCAGAAGTGCAGGAAAAGATTAGAGAACAGCTGCAAAAGTCTTACGCCCAAAATCCTTTTTTTCGCATCCACTTGAACTATGCATTAATTGAAAGCTATTCTTCCCATTCAGAGCTAAATAATCAACAAGCCGTTGAATTGGTTTATACCATCACTGAAACAAGGCGTCTTTCAGTTCTTTATGGGCAAAGGACAATAATGCGTAAAACAAAAAGCTATGAGGCGATCAATCAGCTCTTTCATCAACGTCAATTAATTTTAAAAGGATTGTTGAACAACAGACAAAATACTGAAAAGTTGATGAATAAAATTTTCACCGATTTTTTAGGGAATTATAAACACCGGAATTGGACAGAAAAAGATTTTCCTATTTTTAAAATTCAAATTGATTCAGAGAATGAACTTATTTTTAATACCCTGACAGGTCAGATTCTTTTGAATGACAACGAAATGAAGCCTACTCTTAAAGATATTAAGGACTCTTCACTTTATAAAATTTTGATAAAAGAACCGATTATCATGAGTAGCGAAAAAAATTCCACTATTGAGGGTTCTGATCAACAAGGTGAATTCCGCATGATCCTTAGAGGATCTTCCATTAAGAATTTTGAACGAAAAATTAATGGAGAATGGTTTGAATACAGGGAGTTTGCAGAAAAAATGCCTGTATTTCCTCAATCTGAAAAATTAATCATTTGGAAATCGCTAAATTCCAACAATCCTAATTATTTGATTTGCTATCCAGACCTTAAAATGAAATATCGTTTAAAGTCAGATGGGTATTTTGTTTGCGCAGCTGATGAAAAAAATTATGAATGTCTTAAACCAAAGGACAACGATGGAATACAGAAATTTGATCCCAATGTTGCGATCTGGAAGGAAAAGTCTTTAGAGGAAGGAATCAAACCCAAAATATTATTGGAATTTCCTAACTATACGGATGTTGATGGCAATAGGATCGTTTTTGAGAGAGAATTGAGGACTTTTCCAAATGGTATAGCAAAAGAATGTTGGGTTTGGAAAAATCGCATCATCTCAGAAAATCAAGTCTTGGTTGGAATTAATAACTTTCATCGCTATTTGATCTTGGAAACACTTCAAGGTGAAAAAGAGGTTTTAATAACAAAAATTCCTTATAAAGATTTAGATAAAGACATTCGTGAAAGTACAACGTGCATCCAAATATTCCTAAAAAATGAGAAATTATCCACAACAGATCCGGAACATAATGCCGTTATTGCTTATTTGATTATGGCGCATTCTGGAGGTCCTAAAGCTTATCGAATGGCTTTAAATTACCTTCAAAAAGCTTATCGTTTCGAACGATATCAGGATGAGGACTTAAGAATATTGGGATGGATCTTCAATTTGCCGAAAGAGACTTTGAATCATATCCCGGATGCCGAAGCATTAAGGCTTTACACAGCTTGGCTTGTTTTAGACAATTTTAATAGAAATCCCGTTACCTATCAGAGAAAACAAAATAAAGATGTAGAATCAAATCTGCCAAGTTATAGGGGTGATCAAGGAGGATGGACTAGATATTGGAATAATGATTGGACTTGGAGTGAAGACCAAGAACATGAAAATTTCTTAACTCAATGCATAAGATTGTACAAAACGTATCTATCTAGGATGGATATAGTTCAAAATGATTTGAAACTTCATAATCTATTAGACACTAGAGAATTGTTACTGTTGGATATAAATTTTTCTCGATTACCACCTTCTAGTGTTGGCTTTACGAAAAAACTACCTATAGAGTTTGTGCCTAACCTAGAAAATCTTGATGTCATATTGCCAAATGAATACCGCAGTAACAAAAATGAACAAAGAAGAATAGATTGCGTATTTGGATTGTCATTTAAAACTCAAGCTAAAGAGCAATTAGTTTTATATTTTCGCAAGTTTTATCGAAAAGCTATCTCCAGAGATTCTCAAGAAAGAAAAGAAATTAGAAAACTTATTGCAAACATGAAGCAGGATATCAAAGATCAAAATCCTACATTAAGAATGATTTTAAGCCTAGTATTAGAAATTACCGAATATGAAAACAATGTAACGGATGTCAAGCCATTACCTGAAGCATATATAATAAAACAGCTTGTCGATGACATTATAAACGCCAGAGGCATGGAGTTCGACATAAACGCTAGAGGCCTGGCAGTCGAAAGCAATAAACGAAAAGTTGCTTTAGCCAATTTAAATCAACTCTTAAGCCAATACTACAAAAATGCTTATAGCCAACCTATTGTTCGTGAAGATAGAACCCCTTTAAGGCCTTCAAAACCCCAGCTTGTCGATGTAAAGAATGTATCAAAAACGATTTCACAAAAATTGGAGTGGCCTAAACTGCTCCTTTTTTCTCCTTCCGGCCAAGATGTGAAAAATCCCTTTGAGCTCCTTTACCATGACAATTTTCGCACTGAAATACAGATCAAAACCGATGAAATCAAACCCGATTATTTTGAATTTCAAACAGATGATGATTTTATTAAAAATTCTATAGATAATTTCAATAAAGACTATGAAATCGGGATGAAGAAAAATTGTTCTCAGCCTCAGCATATCTGTTTAGATAAGCAAAAGCTATTAGAACAGATCAATCCCGCTTCAAACTTTGTAAAAGAAATGAATCATAATAAAAGAGAGCTGCAAAAACTAAAACTAGAGCTATTGTCTTTTGCCAATCAGCTCCCGTCAATAAAAGAAGAAGCAATTTTAGTGGAACTTGACCGCTTGGCGCTTCAAAAGAACATTTTAAAAATAAAAGATCTTGTAGGGTTATTTTTGCAGTCAAGCTCTCAAGAGTATCTAAGAATGACCCATATTAAAACAGAAGAGGATATTCAGAGACTGCATCAGATGATCGGCAATTACCTCATACTTGCAACAAAATGCCAACGTCAAAACAAAATAGTGATGGTTTTAGAAGAATTAAAAGATGCTTATGAAAAGGAATCAGAAGAAGATGTTTCATTAATATTGCAATCTATAGGAGATGAGCTAAGCCGAAAAAGACAAATTGATTTCATGAAGGATCCTACAGCCTACTTAGTTTTTGAATATTACTTGAATTTGACACTTAAGGAAGATCAAATACAAGGATTGCGGCAAATGCAGCCTAATCGCGAGCTTCTAATCCCTAACTTTCCAAAAGTCTTGATCCAACGCATTCAAGGAGGGGGTAAGTCGCTTGTTTGGGGGCATCTTCTCGCTCTTCTGAAAGCTGATGGCTATCACCTCAGTATCCACGTGCCGCCTACCCAACAATATAAAACTTCCTTGTACGATATGAGCAATCTTTCAAGGAGGCTTTTTGGTCAAAAGGAAAAAACAATAGTTTTTGATGAACGCTCTGAGCATTTTACAGATAAGTATTTAGATTGGATGATGAATACTTTAACTGATGCAATAGTAAACCG
>JABDEI010000079.1 GCA_013287145.1 Chlamydiota bacterium | reverse complement strand
TCTTTAAATGGCAAACGAGAGTAATTGGTTCCATGGTATATTGCAAGTTAAATGGATTCAATCAAAGTCGTCGTAATATTGGTTTTAAAGCACTTTATTGTTTTCTAAAACTCAAATTTCAACTGGATATAAAGATTTCAAGGAGAGGATTTTCTAAGGCTAAAGCTTCTAGTATTGATTTTCGATCGAAAGAGGAGTTCTGATAATGCAATGTAAGAGAAGTAAGATTTGGACATTGAATAACAAGATTTTTTAAGGCTTTGAGCGATATGGAATCGAGATTATATAAGACTAAGGTTTCAAGAGTTTGAAATGCAGGAATTAATTGTGCCATATGTTCATTCGTTGTGGAGGAACTAAGAGGCATTGCTAGGTAAGACCACTGCGGAGAATTTTTTGCGATCGAGGATAACGCTGAAATAACCTCATCCATATTGTATTTATACACACTGAAATTATGATACAGTTCCGGTTTCCAACTTAAAAAGCGCAAGGATGATGAATTTGAGGCTAAAGTTGTTATGACATCTGAGAAGTAGTTCATGTTTTCCGTCTCTAAATCCAATGCATCAAGAGTTGGACATGCTTTAATAAGATTTAAGACAGGTTGCCAGGAAGCACCTTTGATTTTTAAGTTGAGGATGTCGATTTTGTGAAATGACAGGTCAAAGGAAGGTAGTTCAGAAATGTCAAAATCATTCAAAGTAAGACAAGTCAGCTCTTTAGAATATCTGTTTAAGCTTTGTAGCGTGAATTGATCGCCACAATTATCAAAGGCAATCGTTGTGAGCTTAGAACAATTTTTTGCAATGATTTCAACCTCCACTTCTGACAAAACAGAAAAATTTTTAAGAGTGATTAGAGTAAGATTTGGACAAGCACGAACAAAACTTTCAAAATACTTTATGTGGCTACGACTCCTATCCAAATCAATAGTTAATGTCGTTAAAGAGGAGAAAGGATTATCGAATTGAGTATTTGGATCTAGATATGAGGTTAGAGAATCTACTGAAAAACATAGGCTTTGTAAGTTTTTGCACTTTTGATTGAGGATCTTTAGACCTTCTAAAGTGATATTACAACCATTTAAATCGATTTCTTTCAGAAGAGGACAATGTTCTCCAATAGCCTTTATCATTTCATCGTTAAGGGCTTTAACATTTGAAACATCTAAAGAAAGCAATTTTGGACAGGCTTCAATGAGATTTATATAGTGATCGATCTTTGGCAAACGGTGCCCCCTAAATGTTAGAAATTCCAAATTTTCAAATTTATTTGTCAATTTTGGAATCTTAAACGTCGACAAAGCGCTCGAATTTAACTTAAGCGAGCGCAGTTTGGCACAAAATTTGTTTAATATTTCCACTGTATTGCCTGTAAATCGACTTCCACTTAAGTCTACTTCTTGAAGAAGGGGACTCTGCTTAGCAAGTAACGAAAAATGCTCATCTCTGATTTGCGGACAATTAGTCAGTGTAAATGAAGTTAGGTTAGAACACGCATTCAATAGATTCGTAATCCAAAGATCGGTTAGTGAATTTCTACCTTCTAGGTTTAATGAAGTTAGCTGTGAAAATCTCTCTAAGGTTCCCATCACTTCTTTGTTTTGCAGTATCCCACCGATGGGTTTTTTTAGATTAAGAGAGCGCAAGTGCCCACGGCAATATGTATTTAAGTTGACGAGTATTGTGGAAATGGCATCGAGTGAGGAATTTAAGCTGACTTGATTCAAATGCGGATGAGTTTTAACCAAAGCTTCGATGTCTTCTTCATTTAAGGAAATTTCGTCGAGATTTATTGAGGTTAAATTGGGACAAATATTAAGTAGATCATTCAAGGAAGAGTTTTGTAAATTTCTGCAGTTTGCCAAATTTAATGAGACTAGCTCAGGAAAAGGATTTTTCAGTTCAGGCAATTGCTTGAGATTGCGGCAATTAGATAAATCTAAAATTTGCAAGTGAGGGCAATGATCATTAAGGGCTTTTAGCGTCAACCCAGTGATTTTTGGACATCTATTCAGGATGATTTCTTGAAGGTCTTCGCATGATGTAGCCAATAAAGCTATGACGTCATCAGTTATCCAAGAGCAATCTTGCAAATATAAACCCGTAAAAGGAGGTTTCATCTTAATAAATGATTTCAAATCATCATAATTAAAATTGAGTTTTTGAGTTTCTATGGAGATGTTTCTCCCATGCATAGCTAGAAACTTAATCCCTTCAAACTGCTTATTGATAATATCAAAACAATGATTGCGCAACTCGACATTGTTCCATTGATAGGCAAGATCCAAACATGCTAACACTTGATCTGGAGCATGGCTAAGAATAAGAAAAACCAATTCCGGCATTTCCAAACTCTTTAATGAGGCGAAAATGGCGTCGTAGGCTTCCTCATCTAGTGATGCAACTGTTTCCTTTTGAATTTCTCCGGTTTGCAAAAAATCTTTGAGAACTGTTGCAAATTTATCTGAGTCATTTGGCAAATTGAATTCATTGTCTTGAACTTCTTTAAAGCTTTGCTTAAGAGCTTTCTGAAAAAAAGTCCCTGCAGCCCTTAATCGAGTTTTCGTGACATCATAAGGCGCTATTTTACTTTTAATTGTCATTTCATCGGTAAGTATTTGTGAAGAAGGAACCCGTGAGTCGATCTTAGCGATTTCTGCAATCTTTTTAGCTATTGTTTCAACATTCATCGCTTGAGTTAAATTGAGTTCTCCTTTTAATGATGCACCTTCAAGAACCTTAATAATGCCGTGGATTAACGTTCTGTTTCGGACAGAGAATTGTGCACTCTTCAATGTTTTTTTACTTAATATGATAATTTGAGAAAGAGTGAATTCTCCTTTTGAAATCTTGGATTCTAAAACTGCGATCATTCGATTCATGAGTTGAGAATTTTGACATCTCCAATTCCAGTCTTTTATTGCCTTGCCATAGAGTGTAATCAACTGATCAGGATTTTTAGCGGCAAGATTGTTTATCGCAGATTCAGGAGGTGTATTTTGAAAATATTGAATAATGATAGGATTAACATTTGAAGGTAGATTAATCATGATGATGAATTCTCATTAATTTTAATTATGAAATGGCGATCAAGATTAATTAGTTCTATGATATACTGCAAGCTAAATGGATTGATCCAATCAATGAGAGGTTTTTAACAAAAAACGCTTCTTTAACATAGAGGGCGAAAGATGCTATGTCTGTATGCTACTTTGCGAGATGGGAATGATGAATCCACCATTCAATAGTTTTTCAGAATTAATGCCTACCCCTTCGCAATAGGGTTTATAGCGTTGTTGGCCCTCTATCAATGCCCTTGGATGATATTCTATTCCTTTAGAGTAATTATAGACGCGAAATTTGTATGTGTGATCCTCCGATGGGATAAGCTCATAATAAACAATTTGTGATTTATTACCTTCTCCAGGTAGCAGAAGTGGCTTATTTTCTTTAATCGATTTTTCAAGAAAGTTTTAGGCATCTTTTATAAAATCTTTGGTTTTTTTCAATTGCGAAGCATCAGTTAACATTTGAACAAAGAGATTATCCAGGCCATATAAAGAAACATTAGCTTGCTTGCGCTTCCTTAAGTATGTTGCCATGTATAGTAAAGGATCGTAACAGCATTTTTTTCTATTTTTTCTAAGTCAACAAAATTTGGATACGTAGATTTACTTGCAAATTCATTAGCATGAATAAATATGGTAAATTTAGTATGGTATTTGTATTGTAAAAAGCTTGGCAGGACACTACTTATCAGCAATCGAACCGAATGGGTTCCTACTGAGGTAATCCGCTCCTATCGGAGTTTGAGCAACGTTGAGGAAGCTTTTAAGTATATGAAAAACAGGGACTATCTTCGTTGGCAGCCAGCGTTTCACTGGACAGATCAAAAGGTGGAAGTTCATACATTTTATTGTGTTCTTGCGCTCCTTCTTGCAACGCTTGCAAGGAAAGTTGCAGTCGAGAGTGGTCTTGACATTTTATTGCCGGCGCTTTTAGATGACTTATCCGCCATAAAAGAAGTTGCGTTGCTCTATAAAACAGATTCATGACCTTAAGGGCTTAGAAAGGTAAAACACGTTTTTCCAACGAAAAATGTGATTATAAACCACGTTTTTCCAACGAAAAATGTGAAATATCATCACGTTTTATGAAGGAATACTTGCTTTTTATCTAAAAATTGCTTATATTGAGGTCATGAAAAGAGATATTTATCAACTACTCGAAGAGTGGAAGCGATCAACGCGATGTAAGCCATTAATACTAAATGGAGCTAGACAGGTTGGAAAAACATATTCTCTAAAGCATTTTGGTAAAACGTCTTACAAAAAAATGGCCTATTTGAATTTTGAAAAGGATGAAAAACTAGCTCACTATTTCGAAGGCACTTTGGACCCCAAACAACTCATAAAAATCATCAGCATCTACACGGAAATAGAGATCGAACCCAATAATACTCTGTTGATCTTGGATGAAATTCAAAACTGCCCGAGAGCACTCAATAGTCTAAAATATTTTTGCGAAGAAGCAAACGAATATCACGTTGTTGCTGCGGGTTCGCTTTTAGGAGTTAAAACAGCGGGAGAAAATGGCTTTCCTGTGGGAAAGGTCAACTTTCTCCACTTGTATCCTTTGACCTTTTTCGAATTTCTCTCAGCCTTGGGTCAAGAAAAAACACGGATATTCTTAGAGGACTATCACACTTATGAACCGCTTCCGATTCCAATGCATGAGAAGTTAATCCAGCTATTGAAACTTTACTTCTTTATTGGAGGTATGCCAGAAGCCGTCGCCGAATACGCCAAGACTGAAAAATTGAATGTTGTCAGAGAAATTCAACTTGAAATCTTAAATGCTTATGAAAAAGATTTCGCCAAACACGCACCACCTCATGGGATAATGAAGATCACGACGGTCTGGAAACAGATTCATCGTCAGCTAGCAAAAGAAAATAAGAAATTTATTTTTGCAGCGATTCGAAAAAGTGCCAGAGGCAGGGATTATGAAGAAGCCATTCAGTGGCTTTCAGATGCAGGACTTATCCACAAAAGCTATCTAGTGGAATCCCCAAAATTTCCCCTAAGTGCCTATGCTGACAATAACATTTTCAAGATCTTTTTAGTAGACGTAGGGTTACTTGGTGCTCAAAGTAATCTCTCTGCTCAGATTATTATCGATGGAGATCTTTTATTCACAGAATTCAAAGGGGCTCTCACAGAAAATTACGTAGCGCAAGAATTGATCGCAACCAAACACAAAGAACCCTATTATTGGACAAGCGAAGGTATAGCAGAAGTCGATTTCTTAATCGAAGAAGAACATGAGATTTATCCACTGGAAGTGAAAGCGGGTACAAGTCAGAAAAAAAAGAGTCTTCTTGTCTACAATCAAAAATACGCTCCCTCCAAGCTCATCCGAGCCACTACGATGAATTTAAAACACGATGGCGATATTTATAATTACCCTTTATACCTCATATCTCGATTTCCTTTACCCATTCAATGAAAAAGGGTGGATCTTTTCACCAAATAATAATAAGTCAATATTGGTAGTGAATGATGCGTGACGAAGACGTTAAAAATATCCTAATACATGTGGAAGATAAACTGGTCCATATCAAGAATGCTCATTATCAGTCCCTCCAAGACCAGGAAATACCCGCTGATCTACGCATTGACATCAAAAACGTTATGGAAAAAGTGAGGTCGACTCTAGATTACATGGCCCAAGATGTGAATGAGACTATAATTATCCCATTATGAAATAAAATAATTATTGTAATTGCTTCACTTAAAGACAATCCAAAACTGGCGTTAATGAAGGTCAATTTCTCTCTGATTTCAAATTGCGAAGGACAAGATAGGGCTACTTAATTGAAGATTTAGTTTTCTCAGTGCCTCTGTGACTCTGTGATTGAATTTTGCAGGATGGGTTACTTTGTTATCATTTTAGCGTTTATCATTTGTTTCGATTTCCAATCGTCGGCAAATGTTTTTATGCATTGAAGCGTGAGGGGATTATCTTGGATGAAATCCAGGAATAGGGCGTCTTTTAAGGTTATGGCTCCGACGCCAAGGTCAGCGCAAGTGAGGATTTGTTCTTTTGTTCGCAGCGAAGCGACAAGCAATTTTGATTTTAACTGATATTGGACCAGATGATTTTGCATCGATTTTAAGTGAGCGAAAGCATCTAAGCCGGCATCTAGCATGCGTCCAAAGTAGGGAGCGATGTAGTGGGCTCCGGCTAAGGCGGCCATTAAAGCTTGGCTTGGATGAAACACGACCGTGGCCATAGTGGGAATGCCTTCGCGCGAAAGAAGATGCATCGCTTCCAAACCAATTTGCGTCACAGGAACTTTGATCAAGATCCTTTCAGAAAAAGAGTGCCATTTTTTTCCTTGCTGAACCATATCGAAAACTTCGTCAGCTACGACTTGGAGAGTGATAGGTCCTGACTGGATTTCCAGAATTTTTTCAAGGAGTTGCTCTATGGATGAATCGGCCTTGGATAAGATGCTTGGGTTCGTTGTGACGCCATGCAGGATTCCTAAGGCATGTGCATGTTTGATTAATTCAAGATTAATCGTATCTAGCCATATTTCCATAGGTTATCTTCCCAGCAAAGTAAGTTTTTGTGATATTTCAGTGAGTTCCTTCTCCATTTGCTGCATTGATGATTTTTGCTTTTCAATGAGTTGTGGAGGCGCTTTGCTGACAAACTCTTCGTTGGCAAACTGTGAGCGTGTTTTTTCAAGGCTTAGCGTTAGGCGCTCTTTTTCTTTGACTAAACGGCTCTGTTCCTGTTTCAGCATCTCTTCAGGTAATGGAATCATGATCTTTAAGTTATTGCATATGCCTGTCGAAGTAAAGCCAACATTTGGTTCGGCGGTATAAAAATCGATTTTTTTTGTGCGCGTTAAGGCATTAAGAATCTTGGCATTCGCTTTTACCGTTTGGAACTGAGGATCATTGTCAGCGCCTATGATATGCACATCAGTTGTCATTGCAGGCGGGATCTTCATCTCGCCGCGAATATTGCGAATGGTGTAGATTACTTGCTCCATGAGCTCGAAGGTTTCATTGATGGCGGGATTGAAGTCGCTTTCTCTGAGAACTTGTGGGTATGGCGCTACCATGCAAGCTGGAGATTGAAGAGCAGCAATGGCTTCTTCAGTATAAGGATCGCTATTTTTTGCCTCTTGCAACCCGTCTAATCTGCCTTTGAGCAATTGAAAAAGCTCTTCGGTAATGAAAGGCGCCATTGGATGGATGAGGCGCATCGCCTGGCATAAGACGATTGCCAGAAGTTTCTGCTTATTTTTTCTCTCTGCAGTACTGCCTTCTTTGCCAAAGAGAATAGGTTTCACGATCTCAAGGTAGTAAGAGCAGAACTCCTTCCAGAAGAAATCGTAAGCTTCAATTGTGGCTTGATCAAAGGCATAAATATGGAGCTTGGCGTTGACATCGCGCACCGTTCTTGTCAGAGCTGATAAGATCCAATGATCTTCAAGAGATAAAAGCTTCTCATCAAGCCCTTGGCTGAATTCTTCGGCCGTCAATGGCGTTGTGCCCTGGGTACTATCGCCCTCTAAGTTCATGAAAACAAAGCGAGCGCCGTTCCAGATTTTGTTTGCAAAGTTTTTAAATTCTTCAAAGCGGCGCCTGTCGAGATCGATCTGCCTAGATTGCGTAGGACTTGCGCACAGTGCCATGCGCATAGCGTCGGTGCCATATTGGTCGATGATTTCCAAGGGATCGATGATATTGCCTTTGGTTTTCGACATCTTTTCCCATTTGCTGTGCACATCTTTAGGCATGGGTTTGCCAAGATCGTAGTCTAAGCGTTCTTTTTCATCGACGTAGGTGATTCCACCACCAGCCACATTGCGCCAATAGGATTTTCCGTAAATTAAGCCATGCAGAAAGGCTTCCGGAAAAGGCACTTGCCCAATTGTGTATTCTCCCATCATGATCATACGCGCAACCCAGAAAAACAGGATATCATGTCCGGTAACTAGAACGGCATTAGGATAAAATTTTTCTAGCTCAGGAGTTTTATTTGGCCAGCCAAGCGAGGCAAAAGGCCAAAGCGCCGAAGAGAACCAGGTATCTAAGACATCCTCATCCTGAAGCCATTCCTCAGGGGCTTTTTGGGCTTCAGGAGGCAGGCCATCGCCGGCATAGCAGATCATTTTGCTGGGATCGTCTTTATGATACCAAATAGGGATGCGATGACCCCACCAAAGTTGTCTGCTGATGCACCAATCGCGCAAGTTATCGATCCAATAAAAATAAGTGCTCTCCCAATTTTTAGGGATGAGCTTGGTGCGACCCTCTGCGACAGCAGAGCGCATTTTTTCTGCAAAACCGCCCATTTTTACAAACCATTGCTTAGACATATAAGGCTCGACAATGGCTTTAGAGCGGTAAGAAACTCCTATGCGGTTAATATGCGGCTCGATTTTTTCTACCAAGCCAAGAGCTTGCATCTTCGCTACAATGGCTTTACGGGCTTCTTCCATGGAAAGCCCTTCAAATTCGCCGCCATTGGAGTTGATTTTGCCATCAGGAGTCATGATATTGATAAAGGGAAGCTGATGTGAAAGTCCCATTTGATAGTCATTGGGATCATGTGCAGGAGTTACTTTTACCATGCCGGTTCCAAAAGAGGGGTCGACTAAGTTATCGGCGATGACGGGGATTTCACGGTTCATCAATGGGAGAATGACAATCTCGCCAATGAGATGAGTATAGCGTGGGTCTTTTGGAGCGACTGCAATGGCTGTATCGCCGAGCATGGTTTCAGGCCGCGTTGTCGCGATGCGAACAAATCCGGAGCCATTTTTAAGAGGGTATTTAAAATGCCACAGAAAAGATTGTCTCTCCTCGTATTCAACTTCATCATCGGCGATGGCTGTTTGTGTGATCGGATCCCAATTGACTAAATAATCGCCTCGATAAATGAGGTTTTCGTCGTAGAGTTTTTTAAAGATTGTGCGCACGGCAAAATTGTTGCCTTCATCCATGGTAAAACGTTGCCTGGACCAATCGCAGGAACAGCCTAGAGTTTTCAATTGGGCGATGATGCGATCTTGATTTTCTTCCTTCCAGCGCCATAGGTGCTTTAAAAATTCTTCTCGCGAATAATCTTTGCGGCGTTTGCCCTGGGTTTTGATAAGATGGCGTTCTACAACAGTTTGGGTGGAGATGCCGGCGTGGTCAGTGCCCGGCACCCATAGAGCTTCAAAGCCGCACATTCTTTTCCATCGGATTAAGACGTCTTGCAATGTGTTGACGAGGGCATGACCCATGTGAAGGACGCCTGTAACGTTGGGTGGAGGGATAACGATGCAATAAGCCGGTTTTTTTGATTGCGGGGAGGCTTTGAAAAAATGGTGTTTTTCCCAAAACGCATACCACTTTGTTTCGACAGGTCTAAATTCATAGGCTTTGGGCAGTTCTGTCATGCGATCCTCGATTTGTCGTAAAACTTAAAAAATCATCAATTTGCATTATAGAATAGAAAAATAAAGGATCAAAATCCAGAGAATTTTCCACTTTATTTAATGATTTTAGGTCTTTGTGAAGTTATCTTTTTATAAGATTAACTTTTTTCAAGGTGAAAATGCGTTTTTTTAGCAACAAAGGCCCTTTTGGCAGTTGTCGATTTTTTTGGCATGAAAATTGCATTAGCCACCAAACTTATTGTTTAGAAAGAACTTATCTAATAAAAATCAAGAAAAAACTTACATATTTTTAAATGCAAGAGCTTTATAATTAAAATAGGGGAGAATATGGAATCAAGGAGGATGCCAATGTCTATTCTACACCATCTCGAAGATTTCGTTGACGCAATACAAAAGGATAAACCTATTACTTGTACACCAGAGGGACAATGGACGCTTGAAAGTCCCATCAAACAAAAAATGCGCCGCTTGTTAGGGCAAGAGAAGCAAGTTTATATCACTTTAGCATCAGCGTTAGTTCAATCGTTGGATTACTTAGAAAAAATTCCTATACAATTTTCAATAGATGCTGCTGAGCCGTCGGGATCTCAACGCGTTAATTTTCAAACTCTTTTAAAAGCCGGCTTTGCTGTGTTGCAGAAATTAGAAAATACATCCGCTGGTAAATCAGAGAGGGCAGAGCTAAAACGAAGATTAGTAGCCTTGCAATATCGCCTAGAAGCTTGTAATGGGGGCTTAGATAAAACTGTTGTGCAGGGGCATCTTCTCGCCAGGCTTGAGCAGCAAGCCACTGATTGGAAACATCAACAGCCAATTTTTTATGACAAAGCCATCAGTGAAAGAGAGTTTCTCCGCCTTAGAGAAGCCTGCCGATATCCGCAATTTATTGAACTCTTATTCGAGGACCAGGCTCTTTTCCATGCCTTTATGTTATGGGCTATCAGGGATAAAATTGCCGCTGCTACTTTTATCGAATTTCCGGGGATCTATAAAAAAATCACGGAGAGTGAGTTAAGCGGAAGAATCGGAAGGATGGGAGGAGACTATCTCCAAATTAAAAAAGAGCATGTGCAAGGTCAATTTCAGGAAAAAATCGTCACTCTTCCCTTTGAAGGACAACATTTGAATGTATTAAACGATGAAGCACTCATCGTTTTTCGTGGAAATTATGCGTTGACTATTCGGGAAATTTTCGAAATTTTTAAAAATAAAAAATATGAAGTAGGCAACCTTGAATGCATGGCTGATGGAATCATCAATTGGAATGCACATCGCTTAGGATGGTGGGATGCCGATATAAGGGATTATCGTTTGATCGATATCGAGCAGCCCAAATGGTGGGAACAATTGCCCATCTTTGAAGTGCTTAAGAAAGAAACTGCCCAATTTAAGTATGGATGGCATCTTA
>JABDEI010000078.1 GCA_013287145.1 Chlamydiota bacterium | reverse complement strand
ATATAAAATAAGGAAAATTGCATGAGCTTTAGCGATCTAAATATAGGACAAAATTTTCAAACTACAAGAGCTAATTTTGAGTACGCCTCGCCTGAGCAAACGGATACATCCGATATGAATAAAGGTATAGCTAGAAATTGGATCGGTAGGCCAAACAATGGCTCTTATTTGATTAAATTGCCATATCTATACGATGAAAAAAAAATAGAGGCATTAAAAAAAATAAAGGTATCGACCGCGTTGAGTAGCTCCGATGAAAACTATAATCCCGCAAAGTGGTCGATTTTGACATTGCCTGAGGGTTGGAGCGCTGATATGAAAAATATGTCATTTGGCGATTGTGAAATTTGCATTTGCGATGAAGAAAATAAAGTGCGTGTAAGGATGAAAACACAAAGTGATTACGGTTATCATCGACGGGATCTGGGCTTAGAGCTATTAAAGGTCATAACCTATTCTAAAATCATCATTGGGGTCAGGCTGGTCAGACCTGACACTCTGAATTTTTTAGAAAAGGGGCCGGGCTCTTTCATTTGGAAAAAATCGCAGGATCGCAGGCCCGGCCCCTTTCACGAAAAGACCAATCCCTAGAAGATTTGCTTGGCTTCATCGAGAATCCTTTTCTTTAGCGCGGGATGTAGAGCTTGCTTACTCACTAGATCTACATCACAACTCAGGAGATCTTCCAGATAAAATTTCAGATCGATGAATTCAAATAGATCTTTTTTGGTGTCAAAGTCGACAAGGATATCAATGTCACTAGTTTTCTTGGCTTCGTTTCTGGCTGTAGAACCAAAAATCGATAGATGTCGGCTTCCCAATTGGGACAATTGCTTTCGATGCGACAGCAGAACTGTTTTGGCTTTATCAAATCGTGTATTCATGCCTTCATTTTGCGATCTTGAGTGCTGTCAAGTCAAGATATTTGCGCAATTTACGCAATTTTTACGCACTAAACTGCAAAAGGCTGGCATAAAACAGAGCGAATCAGCACAATTGGAGCTTATTTAACTCCTTCAAGGTATTGCTCCTGTATTTGCTAGTCTATGCTACTTAATACATCTCAGGCGACTTAAAATCCCTTGGGAGCAATCCCGTGCTGGTTCGACTCCAGTTCCGAGCATCTTTAATCACAAGGGTTTAAACTTTCACGAGTTTAAGCCCTTGTTTGTTAAAGTCGATTTTGTCCAACCCCTGTCCAACTTTTTTGATTGCTAAAAACATTCTAGAATTTCTTGTGTCATGGTACAATCCTGACATCATTTGGAGAATTTAAAATGGACATGACTTATCAATTTGCTTGGAACGAAGGTGAAACAGTCTTTTATATAGATGCTTTTGATTATAAATATGCAGCTAAGAATGGGAACCTATCTTGGCGGATTAATAATCCTGGGTTAGTCAAGCATCATTGTCGCTATGCAAAGAAAAATGGTTCGATAGGAGCCTGGGAAAAGTTCGCTATTTTTTCAAATCCTCGTCAAGGTCATCAAGCTTTAATAGAGTGGCTGCACTCCAAAACAATGTTGCAATGTGATTTACATGGCATCGCTAAGCATTACCAAATATCTTCTCCAGAACAATTCGTACAATCTTTAGCAGCAGCTAGTAAAATACCTCCTAAAACTAAATTGAGAGACTTAGCTCAGCTTGAGTTTGATGCATTACTTTCCTCTATAGAGAAGTTATGTGGGTTTAGCCGAGTAGGTAATGAAGAGTTTTATTTATTACCGAA
The DNA here is from genome assembly GCA_013287145.1 of Chlamydiota bacterium. Classification (GTDB taxonomy): domain Bacteria; phylum Chlamydiota; class Chlamydiia; order Chlamydiales; family Parachlamydiaceae; genus JABDEI01. The sequence continues at coordinate 9,173 of JABDEI010000078.1, read as the reverse complement.
AATATCTGCAAAAATCGAATGCCCCGATAAAGAGGATCTTTATCTTGTTGGTAAAGACATTACTTTGACGCGAGAAGAGGCAATAAAATGGATTGATTCTCATAGGCTTGATGCTGTCATAGTTCGTCATTCAAATGGGACTTATTTGCGTTCTAGACCGCGCTATCACATGCAAACACTAAAATTGACATGGGAACAACATTGTGAAGCAGCGGGAGAATTAGATATCTTAGCTCGCATGGTAGGCCAAAAGAGTCCTGACCAATGCACGTGGGGTTTCATTAACGGCATTCGGAATACAAGAGAAGAGGCAATTGAATCTTCTGATTTGATTTCCAAAAAGGCAGGAAACGAACTGGTAGTTTCATTGCGAAATGATCAGGTTTTGTGGGGTGCCAAAGAGGCGAGCGTCGCCTTACTACTAAAAATGGGCATCGATACTCCTATCGTTAAAAGTGCGGTTCAGTTTTTCAGATATTTACTTTCAGTGTCTGAAAATCAAAAAAATTCACCAGTAATTATATTTGCTCATAGCCAAGGTGCGGCTATTACTGAACATGCTATCGCTTTGCTTTCTAAGCAAGAGAGACAGAAAATTCGAATTTTTACGTTTGGAGGATGGTCTTTTATCGCTCCAGATACTGCTCATCCAGATTCTCATAATTATGCAAGCGTCGGGGATCTAATACCTCGAGTGGGTTCTTATAACTCTCAATATTTTGCAATCAGAAGATACGAAGGTTTAAAACAAGGCTTAAGCAATGAAGAAATCATTCGGCGCTTAGCTTTTGGAGATGCAATTCAACAACTCGATTGTTTAGACCCTTATGTTCATGAAAGGTATGCTCAGGAAAGATGTAAGTTTTATAGAAGTGAATTCGAAAAAATTAGTAATGTCACCGTTGTTAATTCTGGAAGTATGTGGGAACACTCCTTCAAGAATGAAAGTTATCAAAATATTGTTCTTGAAAAGATTGAGAAATATAGAAAAAGCCCAACTATAATTGCATTGATGGACTCTCAAAAATTGCTTGTTGAATCTTTTGTTTAAGAGATACTTATGAACGTTTCCATTGATGTTGAAGACGAGAGAAAAAAGACAAAAAGATTTGCAAAGGTGGCAACAATTATTTATCTTATTTTGTTTCCATTTCTTTTTATGTTTGCTGCTACAAGCATCATGATATTTGATAGTCCCAGTATGACAGTTCCCTTTGGTTTATCGATCATATTCTTATGCTTTTGCGTACCTTTATCAATACCCTTTACTTTTTATTTTGTCTGGTCCCGGTATTCGCAAGGGGAATATAAAAAGAGTCGCCAGTTTTGCCTACTACCTCTGTATATTGCCATGATTGCATTTTCTTATAATGCTCTAGTAGATACTTTTCTTCATTAGTTTTGCGGTTACTTTTTGGTCATTGGTGGTCCACTACGTCGCCTAATTAATCAATTCTGGCGGCAATAAATCAGACGTAAAGCTGCTGAAGAGAAAAAGAAATTGGGTGAATTTTCTTGTCTGCAAAGACTGCATAATTTATAACATATGATATATCAAAAATCCTGATGAAAGGCAAGCGGATGTTCCAGTTTACAGACATGTCAAATTCTGAAGAGCAGATAGCTCAACATGTGCTTGAGATTAGACTTGAGATGGGCTTGACACAAGAACAGTTCGCAGCAAAACTTGGTGTTTCTTTCCCCACAGTTAACCGCTGGGAAAACAAAAAAACAAAACCCTCTCCTCTTGCTATTCAGAAGCTACAAAAACTTTTATCCTCTCTGAATAAAAAGAAAAGTGCTTCCCAGGAGAGTATGGAAGAAATTGAGGCGAATGATGCGCCACAACACAAAAAAATTGCACATAAGGCTATAGTATGACGGCGCTACCCATTAATGTTGATGAGCTATTGAGAGGACAGATTGTTGAATGGGAACGTCTTGAGTTTAAGAAAGGATGGAATCCTGAAGAAATCATTCATACCATTTGCGCTTTTGCAAATGACATCAACAATTGGGGTGGAGGCTATCTAATTATAGGAATAGAGGAGGACAAAGGCCAACCGATTTTTCCTCCAGTCGGTCTATCAGCCAATAAAATAGACGAGATTCAAAAAGAGCTCGTCAACTTAAGTTACAGGCTGCGTCCCCACTATCATCCAATAGTTGCACCTGTCGTTTTCCAAGAAAAAATGATCATGTTGATCTGGTGTCCTGGTGGTCAATCGATGTTTATCAAGGAAGAGATTCGCAAGAGACCTGATCGCGCTGAAGCGGATCGTTTTTACAACTATCCATACGTTGCACTAGAGGAGGCTTTAGCTAATGCCGTCTACCATAAGGACTATGGACAAAGGGAGCCTATCGAAATCAGCATTAAGCCCGATCGAATAGAAATTTTGTCATTTCCTGGTCCGTTACCCCCCTTAAAGATAGAAGATTTAAATAAGGGGTCTGCTCGAGTTCGAACTTATAGAAATCGAAGAATAGGAGACTTTCTCAAAGAGCTTCATTTAACGGAAGGGCGTTGTACAGGAGTGCCAAAAATTCATAAAGCTATGGAGGCAAACGGTTCACCTCCTGCTATTTTTGAAACTGACCAGGAATGCCAGTACTTTCTGACTATCTTACCTATCCACCCCGAAGCAACAAGAAAAACAACAGTTGCTAATCAAAATGCTCCAATAGAGGAGCAAACACACCCGTACACCGGTGTGTCTGGTGTCGAAACACACCCGTACACCGGTGTGTTTCCAATTGAAAAGCTCCCAAAAGAGCTACAGACATTAATTAATAATATCAACATACGCTCCAGTAAAAAAGACTTACGTTCGCTAATTCAAAAACTTTGTGCATGGCAGCCATTAACGGCTCAGCAATTAGTAGAGATCCTGAAAAGAAAGGATAAAAAACACTTTGTCAGGAGTCATCTTACGCCAATGGTTAAAGAAGGGACGCTAAAATACTTATTTCCCGAGGATGAGGACTCTCCTAATCAAGCGTATATCTGTGAAAAAGGAGATAGTGATGAAGGCTCTAAATAAACTGATATTGCACATTTTTCAAAAGGAAGATCTGACAGATATTATTAAAACATTCACTTTTCCATGGAGTTCTCTTCAAGCCACTCAAGAAAAATGGGAACGTTATTATACAGAGCAGCAAACAAATATTCGCACAGTCTGTATCGCAAAAATTGGGGATGAGTTCATTGGCTATGGCAGCTTATTGAATAATACGGAATACCGAGAATTCAAGAACTTCGGCATACCAGAGATCAATGATGTTTGGATTTCAGCAAAATATCGAGGGAATGGATTTGGCAAAAGATTGGTCCAACATCTGGAGGCAATTGCTCTAAAAGAAAATCATAAGCAGGTTGGAATTGGAGTTGGACTATATAAAGATTATGGATTTGCTCAGAAGCTATATGTTCGAATGGGATACGTCCCCGATGGTAATGGAGTTACCTATAAATATCAGCCTGTTACTCCTGGAGATTTGTATCCGGTGGATGATGACCTCATCATTTGGTTTAAGAAGGATTTATAATTATGAGCACTGTCAATATTCGATCTCAAATACATCAAATCGTTTCTTCAATGAGTCCTTTAGATGAATTGGAACAGGATCATATCCGTTTTGTTCTCGATTGGATCGAATCCGGCAGTGAGATTTTCCGGATAGAAAAGCCGGCAACCCCAGATATTCATTTAGTTGCGTATTTTGTCATTGCCTCTACGGAAATGGATCAGGTTTTATTAGTGGATCATAAAAAGGCCGAATTGTGGCTTCCTCCTGGCGGTCATGTTGATCCAGGCGAAGATCCAAAAGAAACAGTTAGACGAGAAGCAAAAGAAGAGCTTGGAATTGATGTCGAATTCTTGTTTGATGAGCCGATTTTGCTGACCGTAACCAAAATGGTTGGGAATGTTGCCAAACACACAGACGTATCTTTATGGTATCTTCTCACGGGAGATCCTCATCGAACTCTGGATTACGATCCTGATGAGTTTAATCAGATCCGTTGGTTTACGATCGATGAAATTCCATTTGAAAAATCTGATCCACATATGAAGCGATGTATTCAGAAAATGCTAAGTCTAAAACAGCGGTCTGTAATCGAATGATAGCGCAAATTATTTATATTAATGGACCATCAAGCTCAGGCAAAACTACCCTTGCAAAAGCATTGCAGCAAGAGTTTGATCAACCATTTTTGCATATTGGGATCGATCGGGTTATTGGGATGATGCCGGAGAAACTAAATAATTGGGAAGGTGGCCCTTCCTCGCCTGCGTCCTTCCTTCCAATGACTATGTAGCCACCGCCTTCAGTATTAGCCATTGCAAGAATGTCTTTCACAAGGCCATACATCTCTTTTTTTTGAGCTTTGCCGAAAATAAATGGCGCTTTAAAGTCTATGTTTCTACCTTCGGATTGTTTCCAAAGTTTTCCGAGCAATGCATCATAATCGCTAAATTCGATTTTATTTTTCACTAATTGTTCCATTGCGCCTTCTATTAATTATTTTATTTATTAAAAGTCTCTAAATTAAACATAACATCTACATGGGCCCTTTTTTAGCTTTCTATATGGTGTTGTCCGCTGCTAAAATGTCTAAAGAAATGCCATAAATCCCCCCAAGAATTTCTATGATCCTGTGTGCATCGACGTTTTTTAAGCCTAAATTTTTACAGTCAATGGATTTGTCGTTTTTTATGTCGTTTAAGAAGGAGCTCATGTCATTTTTAATAGGAAGAGGCAATTCTTTTCGGCTATTGGCTGAGAGAAGTTGATACAAGCGGATGACATCATTTTTATGTTTTCGGATGTCTTTTTCATCGATGTTTTCCCCGTTTTGCTTTCTTCCCATGAGGTCAATATATGCGCGTGCTTTTAATGGAATTAAGTGAACAGCATCCAGGACAGATAAATCATTTATTTGCTGTTTGCCTAGATGAATAAAGTTGTAATAATCATCATCTAACAAAATAGCTGAAAGGCTAGCGACAGTTTCATTCATCGGAATAGGTGTTAAATGGCCTTTGCCTGAAAATTTTACATTGTCGGGAACTCGTGAAAAAAGTTCGATCATTGAAGGGTAATCGCTAATGGCAGGCGTTGCAAAACGATAAAAAACTTCTTTCCCCGTGCTTCGTTGACGGTTTTGATATCCCCCTTCTTCTATAAACTTCCAGAAGGCAGACGCAAAATCCAAATTAAGCGCTTCTACGTATAAAACAATATCCAGATCTTTTGTGGCGCGAAAATCCAACCCCGATTCTTGCATTATGACCGTGCAAGCTGTGCCTCCAATTAAAACATATTGATTTGCATAGGGAGCGAAATGTTGTCTAAAACGATTGAGGCCGATTAACATTTAATTTTCTCCATCATTTCTTCCAAAGACGATTCGATTCTTTCATCTCCACTCGCTTCTAAGCATAAAAACAATGAAAACGAGTCGATTGCCCCATCTTTTGCAAAAAGTTCGGGATTGTAATTCCAAATTTCTAATTCTGAGGAAGCTCCTTCCGATATGGGTAACACCTCAAGGCCTGATTGTTTCAGCTCTACCCATTGGTTGTATCCAATGGCAAAAACTGGGAGAACAGGAGGGGCTAGCTGTGAAAAATGTGAAAGGGCGCTTAATCCTGCTAATGTTTTAAATTGATGGTTATTTATCCAAATACGTTTTTTGATAGGACTGCGTAAAAAAGGCTTTGCCTGATCCCAAAGAGAGTGCTTGTTTGAGAAAATCCAATAACGCTCTCGTCCTTCTCGACGAAATTCGCCTATTCCTGCGGCTTTAAGCTCATCAAGGGCTCTTGTCATTGTCATAAGAGTATAACCCAGCTTGTCGGCAAGCTCGGACGGGGTTAGTTTTTCATCTGTTTCGCGCAAAAGCGCATAAATGACCGCAGTTTGAGTTCCGGGGCTGAAGTTTTTTTGTTTTTTAGTGTGGATTTTTCGGAAATGCTCGCGCAGATCAATGCCAAAATGAGGTAAGTACATCTGATTTCCAGGAATGATAAATGGGATATGCTGCTCAATTAAGCGTTTGCGGTTAAAAGAAGATAAAATTGATTGAACATAAATAATAATGGACCCTTCCCAAATTTTTTCGACTTGTTCCAAATGTTTCCGAATCATGCCAGGAGTAATATCCTTATTTTCTTGAGCTATCATCAATAAACACGGCTGCTTAAATAGAGAAACTTCAAAAAAAATATAGGCATCGGTGAGAAAAAAAGGCAGGCTGTTTTGATTCTCATATGGATGAGTTTCGATTATCACATTGAGAGTTTCATTGAGATAGGCTTTTAAACTTTCGTGCAACCTGTTCATTTTTCCTCGATAACATATATTTGCACGTTAACATACCTTGTGTTATTGTGCAATATTTATGTTTCTATGGTGATTTTTAAAGATCGTGAGGAATCTCATAATGGTTAGGAAGAATTTGTTAGAGGCGAAATCCATTTCTTTGCTATCACTTCTTAAAAAAACAGTTTTAAAGATGCAAGATATGCACCTATAAATGCACCTTTAAATGCCCCTATAAATTGCCCTTTAAGAGAATTAAAGACTTAAACTTAATAGTTGAATTTCCTATGAATATTTCCTCTCTCGCTGAACAAGATAGAAGAAAAACAAAGAAGCGTGCTTGGGTGGCGACAATTATCTATTGTTTGCTGTTTCCTTTTCTGTTTATGTTTGCTGCTGCGAGTGCAATGATATTTGATGATCCCAGCATGCCGACACCTCTCGGTTTATCGATTATATTCCTGTGTTTTTGTATACCTTTGTCCATCCCGTTTACTTTTTATTTTGTCTGGTCTCGTTATTCACAAGGTGAATACAAAAAAAGCCGTCAATTTTGTCTAATACCTATGTACATCCTTATGGGCACATTCATTTATCATATTTTGACTGATACTATTCGTTCATTGTTTTAGCGAGAGTAAATTTGGGCCATTCATGGGTCAGTACATTTGCCACATCCCATAACTTTTGCGAACATTTTGCTGCCATGAAACGGTCTATCTCTGCTATATTCTCTCTCGAGAAGTTAGGCTGCGTTATGTAGCGTTACGTAAGCTTCGGAGACTTAAAATCCCTTGGGGGCAACCCCGTGAAGGTTCGAATCCTTTCCCGAGCATGCCAAACCGCGAGAGGGTAAGTCCTTGAACAAGACTTAGTTACCCTCTTTCTTAAAGGGCTTAAGTCTTCATCGACTTAAGCCGCTTTATTATTTATGGGACTCTGTCCCCTGAACGTCGGGCTTGATCCCTGACCTCAAACTTACCCAAACTTTTTAGGTAACTCTAACAACTGCTGCTTGAGAGCTGGAAGATGTATACGCACGGTTTCCCATACAGTTTTTAGATCCACTCCAAAATATTCATGCGCTAAAAAATTCCTGAGGGCGACCATTCTAAACTCAGAGGCTGTCATATGTTGAGTGTACTGCTCGATTTTGTCGATAGCATGTAGAATGTCTTTGATACGGAAAGGCCACTCTCTAGAAGATTTGTTTGGCTTCATTGAGAATTCTTTTTTTTAATGCCGGATGTAAGGCGCGTGTACTGACGAGGTCTACATGGCAATTCAGGATATCTTCTAGGTAAAATTTAAGATCAGCAAAAATGAAAAGTCCTTTTTTCGCATCGAAATCGACAAGGATATCAATATCGCTGGTTTTGGTCGCCTCATTTCTAGCAGTAGAACCAAAAATCGCAAGGTGCCGGGTGCCTAAGCGGGATAGATGCTTACGATGAGACTCTAGAACTGTTTTTGCTTTATCAAAGCGAGTATTCATGCTCCCATTTTGCGATTTTGAGTGCTGACAAGTCAAGACATTTACGCAAATTACGCAAAAATTACGCATTAGACTGAAAAAGACTGAAAAAATCAACATAAACACGCACAATAGCAGCTTACTTAACTCATTTAGGGAGTTGCTCCTGTGTTTGCCAGTTTATGATGCTCAGTACATCTCAGGCGACTTAAAATCCCTTAGGAGGCTGTGAAAAAATTGAGGCCAACTTGATTTTTTAAGTATTTTCTCAAGATTTTCGAAGCTCGACTCCGACTACAACGTCCCACGTGCCGTTGTAGAAGGAGACGAAATTTGAAAAGATGAGAAAAGACTAAAAAAGCGAGTTGGAAATCGATTTTTTCACAGCCTCTTAGGGGCAACCCCGTGAAGGTTCGACTCCGTCTCTCATTCCCCAAAAAATGGTGCTGATTGGTCTTCTGGCCCGGATACTCCGAAGCGCTGGCGAGCACCACAACAACAAACTTGAAATATTTACAAAGCTATTAAAGGAAATACACCTTGTCTTTCTGCTCTCTGCTAAGCTGGAAATTTAGTTATATTTTGGTAAAAGGGGCCCCGGACCAGCCCCCAATGCTGTCAACTTAAAGAAAATGTTTTCGCCAGTTCCTGGCTCACAACTTGTCATCAGATGTCCCGTGGGTTCCTAGCGTCACCCACGGCTGTATTCTGTAGCTGCTTTTCGCAGCTAATTTACCGCTATGCGGTTTTTAAGTCGCAAAGCGATGACAGAATCAAGCCGTGGGTAACCTAGGAACCCACGGGACATCTGATGACAAGTTGTGAGCCAGGAACTGGCGACTATGTTTTCATTTGAAAAACATTTTCTCTAAGTTGACAGCTTTCATTTTCAGTCATTGAGATTTGGATGTATTCGACTTCTTTTGCGCCAGGAATGGACGTTCCCTGTCTGTAGAGCTCTTTGAGTTTGTCTTTGTCGACAACTTCTTCAAGTTTGATTGCTTTAAAAGGACGGGCTTGATCAACAGTTAATGTGAACGACAAACGAGAGAAGCGTCTCACTAGATAAGGGCCTAACTGTAACGCCTTGCTGTTCATCGCTTGCATGATTGACTGTCCCAAAGCTTTCTTTTGAGCCTCTAACTCCTCGATCTTAAGGCTAATTTCCTTGTGCTGCCGAATTTGATCTTCTAAGTTCATTATCACCTCCATAGGCATTGTTTTTAAATAATACGATGATATCCACTTCGTGTTTTTTTGTGTTTATAAGACTACCATTTCCACAAAGAGGAAAAATCTTTTTATCAATAAAATTCCTTACAGAGGCGACACATGTTTCATCTAGTCTATTAATTTCTTCTTTTTTTGG
>JABDEI010000077.1 GCA_013287145.1 Chlamydiota bacterium | reverse complement strand
TGCCATTGCCGTACTCATCATCGCCTGCCCTTGTGCTTTGGGCCTTGCTACGCCGATGTCAATCATGGTTGGCATTGGCAGGGGAGCCACGATGGGCATTTTGATAAAAAATGCCGAAGCATTAGAAAGACTGGAAAAAGTTGACACCGTTGTCATCGATAAAACCGGCACTTTAACGGAAGGAAAGCCAAGAGTTACTCAGGTGATTATGGCGCCGGAATGGTCTGAAAATGATCTTTTGCAGCTTACTGCTGCTGTAGAAAAAAATAGCGAGCATCCTCTTGCTGCAGCCATTGTACAAGGTACTTTTGAAAAAAAAATCTCGATTCCATCTATTGATAAATTCGATTCCATCACCGGTGGCGGTGTCTTAGGAATCGTAAAGGGTAAAAAAGTATTGGCTGGCAATCTCAAATTTCTTGAAGAAAATCAAGTGAAAGGCTTAGCAAATTTTCAAAATCAAGCCAAAACGGCCCAACAACAGGCAAAAACTGCAATCTTTGTTGCCATCGACGGCAAAGCAGCGGGCCTTATTGTCATGGAAGATCCTATCAAAATCTCGACACTTAAAGCAATCGAGGCTTTGCATCGCTTAGGCTTAAATGTCATCATGTTGACAGGCGACAATGAACATACCGCTCAGGCTGTCGCCAAAAAACTCCACATCGATCGAGTTTATGCCGGCGTAAATCCAAGAGAAAAAAATGAAATTATCGGCAAATTTAAGAGCCAAGGACATATTGTTGCCATGGCAGGCGACGGCATCAATGATGCGCCAGCTCTTGCTGCAGCTGATATTGGCATCGCTATGGGCACAGGAACTGATGCCGCCATCGAAAGTGCCGCCGTGACCTTAGTCAAAGGCGATCTTATGGTAATTGTGCATACCATCGCTTTAAGTAGAGCTACGATGCGCAACATCCGGCAAAATCTCTTTTTCGCCTTTGTTTACAATGCCGTCGGCATCCCCATTGCAGCGGGAGTTCTCTATCCTTTCATTGGCCTGTTACTGAGTCCGATGATCGCCAGCGCTGCGATGTCATTGAGTTCAGTCTCAGTCATTGCTAATGCCTTGAGGCTGAATACAGTCAAAATTTCAGGAGAAAATTAGTTGAGGTGGACTCGAGGTTTTTTAAAGAACTCATCTGCTGAGCAGATGAGTTCTGATCAAAAAAATCACGTGATTCAAAATTGGTCGAATTGCGTTCGGTATAATTAAAGTTACCCGATAGGATTGAGAGAAATTGTTAAATAGCGATTCCATCCTAAGGATTCATCGCGCTGCGAGGAAGAGACTTTCCATTGAATCCGACCAAACCATCAAAAGACATATATGCTCCTTAGTTTATCTACCCAAGTTCCTTGGGTATTGAGTTTAAAAAATTACGTAAAGGGAGGCATAGTATTTTTCAGAATCATTAATCTCAATAGGAAAAAAATCATCGAAAATTCAATTTTTTCAATAATTATTAAAATAATTATTAAAATATTGACGATGAGGTAATTAAGATGGAAGTTGGTTTTTGAATACCTATCCTGCTATAGACAAGAAAAGGGACCGGGGTTTACACATTGAAGTAGGAGGGTTTTCATTGGGTGAACACCTTCTAGAGGGATTTTTGCATTTTTTGAGCAAGTGAGATGCTTGCAACATAAAAGTGCCTTAACAAGGATGTTAAAACAAGAGGAGGCAACCTATGCCAGCTCAACAAAATGTCAATCTAGTGCGAAAATTATTTGATGAGGTTTATAATAAAGAAAATCTCAATCTCTGCGATGAAATCTTTGCTCAAAATATCCAGTGTCATGATCCTGCTATACACAATGGCAAGTCCGGTGTTCAGACGATAAAACAGATGGAAAACATGTATAATAAAGCATTTCCTGGAAAAAAAATAAAAATCGATGATGTTTTCGCAACTGATGATCAAGTGGCCGTGCGTTGGACTTGCACAGGGACTCAAAAAGGGGAATTGCAAGGAATTTCTCCTACCAACAAAAATTGCAAGATCACTGGCATCTCTATTTTTCGCATATCCAACGGCAAAATCAGCGAAATGTGGCAGAATTGGGATCGCTTAGGTCTTCTTGAACAGATCGGCGAAATCCAGCCAGCCCACGCACTCCATTGAATAAAAGCTAAATAAGAAGTCGGAAGCAACAAAAGCAAAATGCAGGTGCTTTCTCTCGGGTTTTAAGGGGCTTTTGCCCCTTTTTTGAGTGCGGTATGGCTTTTTCACTAATTTCAAATTAAAATGACTGCCATACCGCTTTGTAATTTATGCACCGTCAACAGCAAGAGAGCCTTGGAACCATGGATGTATTCCCAAAGCGGTACGGCGGACCGATTTTCCAGCGTTTGATTATTCCCGTACGCACACTCCAAAAAGGGGCGGAAGCCCCTTAAACCCCAACGAGAAAGCACCTGCACAGCATAATCAATCGATGATGATATCAAGATGATCTAAAAGACGCATTACCTCAGGTTTAGAGAAATGAGCTTTAGATAGTTTGTTAGTGAGGGGATTGATAGAGTAATTAATGGCTTCTTGAAAATTGGCTTTAGTAAGGTTTGTATTGTGAAAGGTGCTCCCACTTAAGTTTGAACCTGAAAATTCTGCACTTGTAAGATTGCAATTAGTAAAATAGGTATCGCGAATCTGACACTTATGAAAAAGAGTTTGCTTTAAATCCAAATCGGAAAAATTACAGGTATCAAGCAGACAGTCTTTAAATTTAACAGTTAAAAACATCTTCTCACACTTTGAAAAATTAATCCCTACAAGTTTGCATTTTTCAAATGTAACATCTTGCAGACGAACTTCATCCAATTTTGTAAGACTTAGATTGCAGCTCTGCATTTTGCATTCCGAAAATTTTGAGCTTGTGAAATCACACTGAGTGAAATCGCAATTTTCAAAAACCGAGTAAGAGAAAAATTTATCTCTAAGTTTGCAACCAACACATGATTTTTTTTTAAAGCTTTGATTTTCAAATTCATTCTCTGAAATTAAAGACATAGTCAATTCTTCTCATTCAATAGCTAAGGTTTTTTTAAGACAAAGAGCATATAGCCTATGCCGCCTGCTTTGGCATAATGATAGTCCATTTGCATAAAGAAGGGTTTGATTTTTTCCTTGACCTCATCAGTGCTATAGAAAGAAAGAAAACGAGGATATTTTTGTCCTTCAAAAAATCCTTCACCCTGGCCTTCCAGCATAGCAAGAAAGAGAATGCCGCCAGGGGATAAGGAGTCTGCAAGTTTTTTTATTTGAGATGAAAATGCCGTTTTAGGGATATGAATCAGGGATAAGATGGCAAAGATCATGCCAAATTGATCTTTAGATCGATAGTCTTGTAATGAACCTTGCTGTGTACGCAATCCTTTTTCCTGACAGCGCCGCACCATTTCGCTTGATGGATCGAGGCAAAGGACATTAAAGCCCTGATCTAAAAGCCACTTTGCTAAAATCCCTGTGCCGGATCCAACATCTAAGACGTTATTTCCTAGATTTGGTGTGTAATATTTTTGTACAAATTTTGGAATGGCTTCAGGAAAGGGAAATCGATCCCAAATGTCAGCGCAATTGTCATAGCAGGCTTTATTGACGCGGTCGATCTCATTTTGATGATCATTTGGCATAGGATAAACAATCGATACTTGTTCCATTAATAACTCGATATTTAATTTTTGAACACCCTCCTAAGGATAATTTTAGTATCAATATTGTAAAGAATTAGTTTGCAGTATAGCGTAGAAATAAAGTGTAAAAGGTAAGACCATGGGCCGACTGATCATTTTTTTGATATGGATTGCCATTCTCTTATTACTCGTATACATCTATTTTTTTCATCCTGCGCTTTTTTTTCATCTTTTTAACGATCGGGGAGCTGGCTCTCCTTATGTCAATACCCCAGAAGGCCCAAATGGTTAATTTAGCGGAAATAATATGAGGAAATTGTTCAGCTCTATAAAAGACAATACCCTTACTTACTGGAAAAAACTTGGTCCTGGCCTAATTACAGGGGCTAGCGACGACGATCCTTCAGGTATAGCAACTTATAGTCAGGCCGGAGCTAAATTTGGATTAAGTTTATTATGGACTGCCTTACTTACTTTTCCGCTGATGTATGCTGTCCAGGAAATGTGCGCTCGCATTGGCATCGCCTGCAATATGGGGCTCACAAATGTTGTAAAACAGCATTATCCAAAAGTATTCATCTATGTTCTTAGCCTCATGGTCATTCCTGCCATTATCTTAAATATTGCTGCCGACATTGCAGGCATGGCAGCCGTGACCAACATGTTTTTACCCCAAATACCTCCTGTTTTAATCAGTTTAGTCATCGCTATCGCCATTCTCTTTTCACTGATATTGTTCTCTTATAAAAAAATTGCCGCAATTATGAAGTATTTTACGCTGACATTGGTCTGTTATTTCATCGTTCCATTTTTGGTGAAACAGGATTGGAAGCAGGTGGCATTTTTTACCTTCGTTCCCCATTTTAAGTTTGATAAAGAGTACATTTCGCTATTGGTCGCAGTTCTTGGAACTACGATTTCGCCTTATCTTTTCTTTTGGCAAGCTTCTCTTTCTTTAGAACATAAGCTAAGCAAGCGCAATTCGTCTCATTATGAAATGAAGTTTGTGCCTTTAGATATAAGCAGCGGTATGTTTTTTTCTAATCTTGCGATGTATTTTATCATTTTGACAACAGCTTCTGTTCTTTTTCCTCATGGAATCACAAACATCAATACCGTTGAAGAAGCAGCCCAAGCATTAAAACCTTTAGCCGGCGACTTAGCTTATATCATTTTTTCCGTCGGAATTCTCGGTGTAGGTTTTTTGGCCGTCCCTGTTTTAGCAGCATGCATAGGATACATCGCTGCTGAAATTTTTGATTGGAAAAAAGGCCTTGATCAACAGTTCAAAGAAGCGCCTGAATTTTATATGACGATTGTAGCAGCTCTTGCTATTGGGGTTGTTATCAATATGTTTAATATCGATCCGATCAGTTCGCTGATCTTTACTGCCATCGTCTATGGAGTCACTGCTCCTTTTTTAATAGCGCTCATTTTACACATCTGCAATAACAAAAAGATTATGGGGAAATACACCAATAAATTATTCATAAATATCCTGGGATTTATGGCCTTACTTTTGATGAGTGTGGTAGCCATTATTCTAGTTGTATCGCAATTTTTTGTTTAGCAATACTATGAAAAATCCTATTAACATCATTCCCATTGCCACCTATCGGCTTCAATTTCATTCTCATTTTACATTCCAACAAGCTACCGATCTTACAAAATATCTGCACGACCTTGGCATAAGCCACTGCTATGCTTCTCCTTTATTTCAGGCCAAACCCGGCAGTGAACATGGTTATGATGTTGTCGATCAAAGCAAAATTAATCCGGATCTTGGCAAGGAAGAGGACCTCGAAACATTGATTAAATCTCTGCGCAGCTTTGACATGGGATTAATCTGTGATATCGTCCCTAACCACATGTACATCGCCAGCTCTTCAAACAAATGGTGGAATGATGTTTTGGAAAATGGCCCTGCTTCCCCCTACGCCGACTATTTTGATATCGATTGGAATTCTCCTCGAGAGGAGTTAGTCAATAAAGTACTTCTGCCTTTACTCGATCAGCAATATGGAGAGGCCTTGGAAAACCAAATTCTCAAGGTAATTTATCGAGAAGGTGGCTTTTATTTAGAATTGCCTCGCGCATCATTGCCAACCGATCCCTGCAGCTGGACGATCATTCTCGAGCCTTTAGCGCAAAAAGCAGAGAAAAAACTCACTGAAGATCATCCAGACCTTCTTGAATTGAAAAGTATTATCACCTCCTTGACTCATCTTCCAACAACTACAGACTTAGAGAAAGTGAAGATGGAAGAAAGACAGCGCGAAAAAGAAATCGTCAAACGGCGCTTGGCCAATTTACTTGCGCATAGCGCAATGATGGCAGAGTTAATCTCAAACAGCCTTATTTCGCTTAATGGCAAAAAAGGAGACTCGCGCAGTTTCGATTTACTGGAAGGTTTTTTGAATATTCAGCCTTATCGCCTCTGTTTTTGGCGCGTAGCTAACGATGAGATCAACTACAGGCGTTTTTTTGATATCTTCGAATATGCCGGCATTCGCACTGAAAAACCCGAAGTCTTTGCTGCTATTCATTCTTTAATTTTTTATTTTATTCAAAAACAATGGGTTGATGGCATACGCATCGACCACATTGACGGACTTTGGGATCCGGAACAATATCTTCAAGATCTTCAACAATATTGCAAACAAATTTGCGAAATTGATTCTAATGCCGAGGACAACAAAAATAAACCTTCGGATAAATTACTCTATTTAGTTGTGGAAAAAATTTTAATCGGTAATGAAAAGCTGCGTCCAGAGTGGCCCGTATCCGGCACCGTCGGCTATGATTTTCTTAACCAACTGAACGGAATTTTTGTAGCTCAATCGAACAAAAAAGCCATTCAAGAAATTTACCGCAATTTCACAGGCGTCACCGGAACTATTTTTGAGCTGACATATCTTTGCAAAAAACTCATCCTCATCGTCTCTATGTCTAGTGAATTGTACGTCTTGGCTAGGCATCTCGACCGCATTTCTGAACAGCATCGAAATTCTCGCGATTTTACCGAAGAAAGTTTAAGAGCTGCCCTGCGCGATGTCATTGCCTGCTTTCCCGTTTATCGCAGCTATATTCGCGCTGATATCGGCAAAATCCATGAAGAAGACCGCCATTATATCCTTACGGCCATCATGAGGGCCAAACGCTTGAATCCGGCCATCAGCGCTTCCATTTTCGATTTCATTCAAAAGGTGCTCTTGCTTGAACCTCCTTCCGGATTAGATGAAAAACAGATTGCCGTGCGCCAAAATTTCGTTATGCGTTTTCAGCAATTGACCGGACCCGTAATGGCAAAAGGAATTGAAGATACCGCCTTTTACCGTTTTTTTCCTTTAGCTTCTTTGAATGAAGTCGGCTCTGATCCGCATAGCTTTGGTGTTAGCCTTGAAACGTTTCATAAGAAAAATCAAGAAAGATTGGAGTCTTGGCCTCATACCATGACCACAACTTCTACCCATGATACTAAGCGCAGCGAAGATGTGCGCGCACGCATCAATGTATTATCGGAAATTCCGGAAGAATGGTCGCAGGCATTGGCTCGCTGGTCCGAGTTAAATAGGCCCCATAAAACCCAGGATGGCGATGAGTTTATTCCTGATGCTAATGAGGAATATCTTTTATACCAGACTTTGATAGGGACATGGCCTTTATATCCGATGGATCCCGCTGCCCATCTGCAGTATCTGAACCGCATCCAAGCTTATATGAAGAAGGCCACTAATGAAGCCAAAATCAATACAAGTTGGATCAATCCAAACGATCAATACGATCAAGCGGTTAAGCTCTTCGTGGAAAAGGTTTTGAATTTAGATTCAAATTCTAACGTTTTTTTAAATGAGTTTAAAATATTTGTTTCAAAAATCTCCCTGGCGGGGATGTTAAATTCTCTTTCGCAAGTACTTATTAAAATTACCTCTCCGGGTATTCCAGATATCTATCAAGGTAATGAAATCTGGGATTTTAGCCTCGTCGATCCGGACAATCGCGGCATTGTTGATTTTCAAAATAGAAAATATCTTCTTCAAAACCTCTTAGATAAAGAAAAAGTTCAATCAAACGACTTATTTCAACAGCTCCTCTTACATCCTGAAGACGGAAGAATTAAGCTGTTTATAACGTCGCAGGCACTGCGGCTTCGTAACAAATTACCAAAAGTTTTTTCGCAAGGCTCTTACCTGCCTTTAAGTTTTTATGGAGATCAGCAAAATCACCTAATCGCCTTTGCGAGAGTGTTGGAACGAAAAGCTGTCTTAGTTATTGCCGGCCGATTCTTCACAACTCTTTTAAAAGATACGACTCCTTTAATTGAATCGAGCACATGGAAAGAGACCTATCTTACCCTTCCATCCGAATTAAAGAACCTCAGTTTTTCCAATGTTTTTACTGGTGCTACATTTGCCCCTGAAGAATTCCAAGGTCAGGCATGTCTTAGCTTGGAAAAAATTTTAGGTTTAACTTCTTGTGCACTATTAGAAAGTACAGAAGGATAAATAAATATGTCTTTGAATCTAAGCGACTTTTCAGCTCTGTCTAAAATGGGCGCCCATCGCAAAGAATCGCAACAGGTAGAGTTCCGCATCTGGGCACCCAAAGCTAAGTCACTTTCACTGGTGATTGCCGGAAAAGATCAAAAAACACATCATCCCATGCAATCTGATGACTTCGGCATCTTTCAGATCTCTCTTCCCTATCAATCATCTCCCATGGATTATTTCTATTGCATAGACGGCGACAGGTTGCGTCCCGATCCGGCTTCGCGTTGGCAGCCCTTTGGCGTTCATGGTCCTTCCAGGGTCTATGACCCGAAAAAATTTGAGTGGAATGATCAATCTTGGAAGGGCATCGCTCTTTCAGATTACCTTATTTATGAACTGCATATAGGAACGTTTACTCCTGAAGGAACTTTTGAAGCTGCCATTAACAAGCTTCCGCATCTTCGTGAACTTGGTATTACAGCGATTGAGTTGATGCCCATTATCGAATTTCCAAATGACCGCAATTGGGGATATGATGGAGTATATCCTTATGCCCCACACCATTCTTATGGAGGGCCTAATGGGTTAAAGCGCTTGATTGACGCCTGCCATCAAGAGGGCTTAGCTGTTATCATCGATGTCGTTTATAATCATCTTGGACCTGAAGGCAACTACCTTAGTGACTTTGGTTTTTATTTTACAGATCATTATAAAACACCTTGGGGAAAGGCTATTAATTTCGATGGGGCTTATAGCGATGCTGTCAGAGATTTCTTCATTGAAAATGCCCTTTATTGGCTTGAAGAATATCATGTCGATGCTCTTCGCCTCGATGCGATCCATTCCATTTTTGACTTTAGCGCCTGCCACATCCTCAAAGAAATGAGAGAAGTTTTTCACAAAAAAGCAGATGAACTGGGAAGGACCGCTTACATTATTGCAGAAAGCGATCTTAATGATGTGCGTCTCCTCAATCCCCTCGATAAGGGCGGATATGCCATCGACAGCCAATGGAATGATGACTTTCACCACGCTCTTTATGCTTTGTTGACCAAAAGTCAGTGGGGATATTTTGCTGACTTTGGACATATAGCTGATCTAACTAAAGCCATAAAAGATGGTTTTGTCTACGATGGAAAATGGTCAAGTTATCGTAAAAAGAGGTTTGGAAGTTCTTCTAGGCATATTCCCGGAGATCAATTTGTTGTTTGTATTCAGAATCACGATCAAATTGGCAACGCAGCCCAAGGGATACGCCTGGGCCGTCTTGTCGATGCGGATCAATACCGGCTAGCCTCTGTCATCTTGTTTTGCGCGTCTAATATTCCTCTGCTCTTTATGGGGCAGGAATGGAATGCAACGACGCCATTTTTGTTCTTTACAAGCTATGAAGATGAAGCTTTGGCTCTCAGCGTCCGGGAAGGATACCATCGTGAATTCCAATTAAACCCCCTTGATAGCTCTACACTTGACCCCCAGGATGTGAATCGTTTTAATCAATCCAAGCTTAAATGGTCGGAGTTGCCCCTGCCTGCTCATCAAGAGATGTTTCGCTTTTATCAAAGACTAATCAGCCTTCGCAAAGAATTAAAATGTCTTTCAAATTCTCGCAAGGACCTTACCAAGACTCAGTTTAGTGAAAATGAAAAATGGCTGGTCGTGCATAGAAGCGACCCTTCCGGATCTGAAGCGCTCTTAATTGCTAACCTCGCTGCAGATGTCCAAGAAATCAACGTTTTCTTTTCTCCAGGATCTTGGGTATTGAAATTGTATAGCGCTGCTCATCAGAACCCAAATATCACCCCACCGAATAGCCTGAACTTTGCCGCCGGCACTTCCTGCTTAATTCCTGTCCAAGCTAACACGGCCTTGCTTTATGTGCGCCAATGAGGACAGAATCTAGAATGATCTGCAAGGGTTCACCACAGAGATCACAGAGAACACAGAGAGGAAGTCATAGGGATGAATGATGAAGGATGAAGCAGGAAAAAGCATGAAACAGAAAAGTTGGAATATATAATTTATTCTTCTGACCCCATTTTTCTCCCTGTATTCTCTGTGATCTCTGTGGTAAACCCTTGCAGCTCGTTCTGAATTCTAGATAATGAAGGTGGATAGGATTCGCTCGCAGGATAGATCGATGCCAGACACTTCATTTGAAATGCCATGGCATCAAAAGAGTTATTTCTTACTCAGAGAAGCTATTATAGGGATACCCTACAAAGCCATCGTTGTCAAAGTAGGTGACTCCATTCCCATCTTGAGCATCGTGGTCAATTTTATGATAAGGGTTGCCACGGCCGATAGTTCCAACTTTCCAAGGATTTAAGACGGCTCTGCCTCCCGTGATGAAAAGTTTGCCGCCCGGGCATAATCTGACGTTCATTTCTCCTAAGCCATCATAAAAGAAAACGGAATGGAGAACTTTTCCACCAGCCATAAAGGGAAATCCATCTTGATTGATTACCCAAACATGGAATTTCCAATGAGGGCGATGAAAACCGGATTTGTCGGCATCTTCAAAAACAATTTTGTATTTTCCATTTTTCGATGAAATTGTAGCGCCTTCTTTATCGACGATAAGGCCTTCTTTTTGATCAATCAGGTCGAGATAAGGGATATTTTCATCTGTGACATCATTGAATTCAATGGGTGATTCATTCTGAAAGGAAGCGATTTTGATGACAGCTTCGCTGGGTGACGAAACAAAGCATAATAAGCTACATAAAGCTAACATTATTTTTATTTTCATACTTAAACTCCTCATTAACATTTTCGTTGTATTTGAAAACAAGAGATGAATTCAAACTTAAT
>JABDEI010000076.1 GCA_013287145.1 Chlamydiota bacterium | reverse complement strand
TTGCTTTTAACAGGGTCAGACCGCAAGGAAGACAATGGTGGGGCCTTTCAGCAGGGCTTTTTGGCAATGGCTTTGCTTTGAGCCGAGAGCTGCTTTTGCAAGTGCCTTTTCAAACTCATTCCATCGTCGAAGACTTGGTCTATCATTTACGCCTTGTCAGCCGTGGATATAAAGTTGTTTTCACTCCAAATACAGCTGTTTTTTCAGATATGCCCATAGAAAAAAAAGCCGCCTTATCACAGCATGCCCGTTGGGAAGGCGGCCGCTTACGCACTGCCATAGATATAGCACCCTCTTTAATCAAGCAAATTTTTTGCGGCCATTGGCATTTGATCGAACCTCTTCTTGATCTGCTTTTGCTACCTCTTTCATACCATGTCCTGCTACTTGTATGTGTGCTGATAGCTTTCCATTCAACCATTTTACAAGTTTATGCCCTTTTCGCCTTAGCAATAGTTGTTTTGCATGTCTGCATTGCCATGCTCCTTGGCAAAGCCTCTTTTAAAGATATCTGCGCTTTAGCGATAGCACCGTTATATATTCTTTGGAAACTGATTGATATTAGGTGGGTTTTCAAAACATCTAAGAAAAATTCAGAATGGATCCGCACTCACAGAAACAAAGATAAAGAAGATTAAAAATGCATTTTTTGAAAAAAAATATAAAATTCTTTGCCCTCATCATCGCAACAGCGCTATTGTTGACATCTATTTTCAAACATTTGATCCACAACAACAGCCAAGGCAATCTTTATTCTGTGCAAAGTGAAGCTTTTATAAATAAACGCTTGGACATCTCTAAACAGTATTACGACTCTGCAGAATATCAAGGGCATTATTATGTTCCTTTTCCGCCTTTTCCTTCAGTGCTGCTGCTGCCTTTTGTCTATCTCTTTGGTAAAGATCATACCAACGTCGTCATCATCAGTACGTTATTGACCATTTGCAATCTTTGCATCTTGCTTTCAATTTTTAAAAAGCTGGATTTGAACAGAAACAACAGCATCTGGCTTATCATGGCTTTTTTGATGGGAACAGCCTATTGGATCGCTTTGAAATTGAGCGGCGGGGTCTGGTATTTTTCACATATTGTCTCGGTAACAGCGCTTCTTTTGGCAATAAATGAGGCTTTAGGCAAGGGTAGAGGAATACTTGTCGGAGTCTATCTTGGCATGGCAGTCCTTTCCAGGCAGCTCACAATTTATGCATTGCCATTTTTATTCATGATTCTTTGGCAAAATCATTCTGATCTAAAGAGAAGCGTTAAAATAAGTAAGCTAGCCTGTTTTGTTGCGGCCGTTTTCTTTTTCGAAGGAGTCTACTGTCTGATGAATTGGATGCGCTTTCAAGATCCTTTTGATACAGGATATTCATATATTATCTTGAAAGGCTTTCTTAAGGAACGCGTCGATAAGTATGGTTTGTTTAATATCGTTTATGTCCCCTTTAATTTTATTTATTTATTCCTTCAAGGATTCCACATCGAATTCAAAGGCCTCTATTATTTAACACCCCATTGCCTTGATCCTTTTGGGACCTCCTTGATTTTTGCAAGCCCTTTTATCTTCATTGCCGGTTGGGCTAAGTGGGACAATAAAATATTATTTGCAGCATGGTTTGCAATTGCGTTAATGATCTTGCATTCCCTTTTTTATTATTCAAATGGGTTTTATCAGATTAATAGTCAGCGATTTAGTCTAGATTATCTGCCGATCCTCATTGTTTTAGTAGCTTTGGGTAGTAAAAGAGTCGATGAGCGAATTTGGAAGAGTTTGATCGTATACTCAATTTGCCTGAATATCATTGCTACCTTTCTTTGCTCAGAGCAAATTTTTGAATCCGCGGGTTAAAATTTGTATAGAAATCTTGAAATCGATAAAGTGAAAAATTTTACAGGTACGTTATGACTCATGATTTTCCAAAAATTCGCTATCTGCAAATTACACAGATTCCCTTCGTCAGATTAGATGAAGGTGTTCTAACCGATTCTGCGTGGGCCCGCAACCTTAAACACCTTGCGGCATCAACATGTCCTATACGTGTCGTGGCGCCTGAAGTCCCCCAGCGCGAAACTCTCCGTAAAAAAGTTGTCAATCCAACAATTATTTATCCGGACTCAGGAATTACCTATGTCGGCATTCCTCCTTTAAGCTCCTCTTTCGATTATTTCACTCTAGCGAAAATCCGCGGTATCTTACATCAGGAGGTGATGCAAGCCGATTTCATCGAATCCAGCAATTTTTCTCCGCCCTACTTAGGGTTATTATATGCCCACAAACTCGCTGTCAGCCATAGAAAAAAAACGAGCTTTGTCATTCATGAAGATCTATACGACGAGCTTTACTGGGAATGGAATAGTCCTAAGCTGAATCCTTTTGAAAAATGGCTTAAAAGTAAAATACTGGCCCATATGAAAAATCGCGTATTAGCAGCGGCATCTTCTGCTTCCCTAACATTTCTCTACTCTCCTTCGGCTAGCTCCACACTCAGATTCGATAATCCCAACTGCGTTGTGTTACGCAACGTCACTCACCAAGCCGAGGACGTCATTAGCCAAGAAGATTTTAAACGCAAGTGCCACGATATCGTGTCCGGCATTCCGCTTCAGATCATTACAACCTCTTCTCATCATCCTATCAAAGGCTTAGATTTCCTTATCCGTGCTGTAGCCCAGCTTAAGAAACAAGGCATCTGGGTCACAGTAAAACTTTATGGAGAAGGGCCTGAGAGCGCTGAACTTAAGACCCTAGCCGCCTATCTAAACATCGCCGACCGCATTGTTTTTCCAGGAATGCTGCCGCACGGAAAAGAAGTCTTTAAAATGATCGGCAAAGCTCATATCTCTGTCATGCCGCATCGATCAGATAACTTTGAAGGAGCATTCTACGATGCAATGGCGGGAGCCACACCTGTTGTTGCTTTTCAAAATCCGGCGAGTGCAGAGATCTTGCGAGATAACGTCGATAGCGTGTTAGTTCCTTTAGATAATGTCATCGCTTTGTCTTTAGCCATTGAACAGCTGCATCACAATCGCTCCCGCCTTGTTGAGTTATCAACAGCTGCCCGGGAACGAGCCCTTGCTGAAACCCAAAGAATTTGGCAAGAATACCGCGCAGAGAGGATAAAGGAGCTTTTCGTTAGAGGAACTTTGTGAATCCAATAGACATTTCTATCATCATCATCTCTTACAATACCAAAGAGATCTTGCGAGAATGTCTTCAAATCACCCTTAAAGAAATAAAATCTCTTAATTGCGAAGTCATCGTTGTCGATAACAACTCCAAAGATAATTCCGCCGATATGGTAGCTTCAGAATTTCCGCAAGTGCGCCTGATTAGAAGTGGTAGGAACTTAGGCTTTGGCGGAGCTAATAATCTTGGGTTTCTGCAAACTTCCGGCAAATATATCGTTTTTTTAAACTCGGATGCCTTCTTAAAACCGGATGTTTTGCTTAAAGCTTTTCAAAAAATGGAAGAGGATCCAGAAATTGGCTTAGCGGGAGCTAAGCTCGTGGGTCAAGATGGCTCATGGCAGCCATCAGCGCGCCAATTTCCCTCTTTGCTTAATGATTTTTTGCAGTTTTCCGGGCTGGCAGCAAGGTTTTCCCAATCGCGATTTTTCGGAAAAGGAGATCGCACGTGGGCATCACCCTTAGAAGCCACCAAAACCGATTGGGTACCGGGAGCTTTTGCCATTGCAAGACGCGATCTTCTTAAGCAGCTAAACTGCTTTGACGAACGCTTTTTTTTGTACTCCGAAGAAGTGGATCTCTGCAAAAGAATCAAAAAACTTGGATATCAAATCTGGTATTGGCCGGACCTTGTTGTTATCCACCTGGGAGGCGAGTCCGCAAAAAAAGTCGCTAATCAATCTTTTTCAACAACAGGGTCGCAACTGACTTTGTGGTCCATGCGCAGTCTTTTACTTTACTATCGCAAGCATCATGGTTTTTTAAGAACATACTTTCGCATGGTATTAGAAATTTGGTGGCATAAGCTGCGCATCATTAAAAATTACTGGTTTGCCGATCCTGTGCATAAAGCCAAAGTCGCTGAATCTTCAGCTTTAATTTTACTTTTAAGACAAGCCTGGCATGAAACCCAAGGAGGCCAAGAGTCTCCACCACGACCATGGTAGATGAAGATTTAACTATTCAGCAAATGAGTGAAGATAGTGATCTTCACAATACTATCTCGCGCAATATTGTCGTAACAATGCTATCGACTGTGCTTTACCTTGTCACGCGTTTATTTATACCGCCGATTATCTTAAGTTATGTCTCTTTAGCAGAATATGGCGTCTGGTCATATTGTTTCATCATCTTAGGTTATATCAGCTTAAGTATCTTCGGCATCACCAACGTCTATATTCGCTATGGTTCCGTCTATTATGCCAACAATGAAGTCGACAACATCAACCGCCTTTTATCAACAGGAATTATTTCCGTCCTGATCATGTGCGCGGCTATCATTCCTTTTTTTGTCATACTCTTGCCCTATCTTTTTTCTTTATTGCATATGTCGCCGAATCTATTTTCTGTAGCCTTTTGGCTAATCTTAGGCACCACACTTATCTTTATGGTCGATTTAAGCTTTGGAGCTTTTGGACATCTTTTGCAAAGCATGCAGCGCATAGCCTATGAAAGAGCAGTTTGGACTATTACCTATTTAGTAGAAACTGGGTGCATCATCTTTTTTCTTACTCTCGGTATGGGGATCTATAGCCTTCTCTACGCCTACTTTATAAGAACAGCTCTTGCTATTTTGCTCTATGCCTTGGCCTGCTATCGCCTGATACCGGGTTTTTCTATAGGTCTGCGCTATTTTGATAGAAAAATCCTTAAGGTGTTTATACGCTTTGGCGGCATCGTGCAGTTATCCGGTTTTGTAGGCATCACCAATCGCGCCATGGAGAGGCTTATGGCTGGCTTCTTCATCGGCGCTGAAGCTACTGCCTTGTATGAAGTCGGAGAAAAGCTGCCAACAACAGCGCAGAATCTTCCAGGATCGATCAATGGGGTCCTCTTTCCTGCGACAGCACATCTGCATGCCAAAAACAGACAAGCTAAAATTGTAGATATCTACTTAAAAGGATCTAGGATCATCAACATGATATCAGGCATGTTGATGGGTTTTATGACAGCATTTGCAGCTCCAATTATCACATGCTGGTTAGGCTTTGATGAAAAATATCAGATCGCCGCCGTCATCTTAGCTTTCTTTACTTGGGCTTATCAAGCCGACATCCTCACTGGACCTGCAACTGCAATTTACCGAAGTGTGAACGAGCCTCAACGAGAGCTTTGGTATGGATTGTGGCAGCTTGGTCTGGTTATCACAGCTGCAGCCATAGGATTTGCGCTCTTCGGCTTCACTTACATGGTCATCAATGTCTCTGTTTCTACCATGATGGTTTTAGCAGCATTAATTTATATTTTTTTATGCAATCGCTTTCTTAAGATTGATCAGCTGAGTTATTGGAAAAAGGTGCTTCTTCCGGGAATCGTTCCTTATGCTTTTGGTTATTTGACTTATGCCTTAACATTTTTTTTGTATCCCGTTTTTTCAGCGGATCGATGGTACATTCTGCTTTTCCTTATCATAAATTTAGGAATTTATTCCTTAATGACCTTTACGTGTATCTACTTTGGCATGTGCACAAAAGAAGAACGACAAGTTTTTAAAAAACAATTATTTTATACTCTTAAAGAAGTCTCCAGGTTAAAAACAACTAAAAAACAACCATGAAACTTAAACTCTTTTACGCGGCAGGGCCGGGAGATGTAGCCGGAACCTACCGTTACTGGAAAGACAATCTTGATGATCCAGCGGTTTTAAGCTATACCGACAGCGGATTATTCTATGATTTAGTGCGCGAACTTGATGCCGAAGCTCTTGTCGTTTCGCGCTGTCAACGTCCTGACACGATTAAAGATGGATCTTACACGATCATTAATCATCCTAAGCAATATGGCAAAGGCTTACTCTTCCACTTTCACCATCTGTTTTACGGCTTGCAAATGTGTTTCATGGCCCTGCGCTACAGGGCAAATATTGCCGTCATTGAGGAGGGCACGTCCTATTGGTTTGTGTGGAACCTTCTTAGTCTTTTTGGCATCCGCGTCATCGCGTCGCTTAAATGCACGCTGTGGCTGCAGTTTAAACCCATAGATCGCAAGCAGAAATGGATCAATTTCTTCGATCGCACATTTTTTAAAGAACATGCTTCAGCCATCTTGTCCATCTCTAAAACCATCACAGATCAAGTAAAGACCTTAACCCAAGGAAATCACGCGCCCATCATTGAATTTATACAATTATATAAACCGGAAACCTTTGCCTCCATTCCGGAACCCATTCACTCAAAAGAATCATTCCACATCATTTACATGGGAAGAATCGAAAGAAATAAAGGGGTTTTTGATCTGGTTGAAATTGCTGCACGTTTCAAAAAGCAAGGACTTAATCAAATTCATTTTCACTTTTGCGGCAGCGGCTCTAGTGCCGAAGAATTGCAAAACAAAATACTCTTAGAGCAGGTCGAAACGAGTTGCCATTTTCATGGCTTTTGCAAAAGACCCAAGCTTTTAGAGGCGTTGGGCTTATCACATGTTTTAATAGCGCCTACGCATACCTCTTTTCTTGAGGGTTACCCTCTCGTAGTTGCAGAGGGCGTTTTAGCCGGAAGGCCCGTCATCACCTCAAAAGTATGCCCTGCGATTTACGCCGTAGCCGAAGCCGTCGTCGAAGCTCAGCCCGACGATCTCGACAGCTACCAAAAGGCCATTTTGGATCTCTATGACGACGAGAAACTCTATAACTTAAAAAAACAAGCTTGCCGGCATGCTCGCTTACAATTTTTTGACCCGCAAAAAAGCTGGAAAGCTGCTCTGCATTCAGTAATTAAAACACAAAATTCAGAAGCCGGAATGTCTTTTTTGCATAAATAATTAGATACTCTTCTGATTTATGTCGTCCTTTTAAGACTCAACAATTAGCTTTGATTAATCCAGCCCTCTCGCTTGGGGTTTAAGGGGCTTGCCCCTTTTTGGAGTGCGCGTACGGCAACAATCAAACTCCGAAAAAGCAGGTCCGCCGTACCGCTTTGCAAATACATCCATAGATACGAGGACTCTTGTGCTTGACAGTGCGCAAACGACAAAGCGGTATGGCATTCTCTTTAATCTGAAATCGATGAAAAGCCATACGCGCACTCCAAAAAGGGGCAAGCCCCTTAAACCCCATGAGAAAAGCACATGCAAGTACTATTCCAATTATTTTCGCTAGTTTCCCCTTTTTTACTTAAGGCATCTCATGCATCTCTAAGGAGACGCATGAGATGAATTAGTCATCGAGAGTTAAAACTCGAAATTTAACCCGAATATTCCAACTATGAGGAATAAGTCAAACTTAAGCCTAGGTGCCTTGCAACTTATTTTTAGCAGCCTCAAGAATTTGATCAGCGACTATTTGAATGATTTTTCTATCTTTATCCAATAAAGGCGTTTTGACTGTTCCGACAAATTTTCTTAAGTCCTCATACTTCTTCTTTAAATCAGCTTCTTGACTACGCAAATTTCTTTTATCGGTGGCTATCATGCTTTCTAGGAATAGCTTTTCCGTTGACACAAGAGATGTCTTATCTTCTTTCTTTTTTGTTCTATCTTCCACTGACAAAGCCATCCACTTTTCTTCAGTTATCCCTAACAAAGCAGGCACTTCACTTTCTTCGAATTTATTTCCTTTCCACTTCTGGAATTCATCTTCTTTTATAGCTCTTTCTTTTTCTTTTTTTTCTATTCGTGTTTGAATTGTTTTACATTCTTTATGATAAACCTTAGGCTTAAAAGGGCCCCATTTTATCGTGGGGTTTAGCCAAACTTCCGTAATAAAATAATACGATTTTAATGTTTCTTTAAGATCTTTCTGAGGATCTGCTACTTTAACAGAAGCGGCTGCTTTCAAATCCGTCAAAGCCTCAACTTCCTTCTTTGTCAATTCTTCGAATTTTTTGGCATATTCATTTATTTCATCTAATTTAAACTGAGCTCCCACTGCTTTTTGCAGGTTCTCATGATTTTCTTTAAGGGCTCTTTCACAATTTCTTAGATCTTGATGTATTTTATTGTAATTGTCGCTAGTAGCAACATCTAGCCTTTCGCGAATTTTTTTTAGTTCAGTTTGTTTCTGTGCAATAGTTACGACAGCATTTTTAAAGCTATCACATTCACCTTTTCGATTATTTATTTTCATTATGAAAGAACGAGAGGGATCGATACCTGAACCGGCTTTGACTCCTCCAGAATATAAAACTGGAAGTTTAGTAAAATCATTCACGCTCTTATTAACTGGTAATTTTTCTACCGATACTTCTTCACCTGAAGAAGTATCTGGTTGAGGATCATCTAGTTTAACGGGTTCAGATACGGAATCTGTTGTTCCACTGGCACCTGATGGCCCACCTAAATCTGGCGGTGGTGGTGGAAATCCAGGCTTTCCTGGGGTCGGCGTTGGTGACAAACCGAAAGGTGGCGGTGGTGCGAAAGGCGGCGGGGGTGCAAAAGGTGGCGGTGTTGAGGTTCCTTCGTCAGAGGGGGGCGGTGGTGGTATTCCTTCGTCAGAGGGGGGCGGTGGTGGAATTAATGATAGGTCGTTGTCTGGAGTTTGTGCTGTGCTGCTTCCACCTTCAATATGTGCAACGGGAGGTGGATTTACATTCGGTGCATTATCATTGGCGGTATCGGTTATAGAGTTTGAGCTAGAAGATGTTAAACCTGGGCTCTCGGAAGGAATTGCTGGGGGTTCCTCTTTGCCGCCGCCTTCGATGACTGGTCCATTTTTTACGATATTTTCTGTGCGCGAAGGTGTTGGTTCTTGCGTTAACATGAGCCGCTCGGGTTGAGGAGCAAGATGCAATCCTCGATTAATTGCCAAGGCCTTTTCTGGGCTAACAGGCACCACAAAAATAAAAGCGAAGGTTTCTACGACGTAAGCGCCGGTTTTTTGGGCATGGCGCAAAAATGACTTGGGATCAAGAGGGATTTTATCTCCTAGATTAACACCTTTTCCCAAAGGGATTTTGCCGATTGTTAACTTTACTATGGTGACGGAAAATTTTATCAAGCAGCAACCGCCATTCCAGATCACATCGGCGGGGCCTAAAATCACTAAGGCGATAGCGCTTGCGCGGGAAAGAACGTCTTTTTTTATCCAATGTGTTTTTGTATTTGGATCTTGCCAAACTTTAATCGGTATTAACACTAAATTGCTGAAAGAAAATTTTTCGGCAAAGTCTAAATTATTTCCTGAAATTGCATTTGTCATAGTTTGCTTTATTTTTTGATTAATAAGGCGAGGATCTTATGCAAACTAAAAAAATTGGTCAATAAAAAAGTAAATAAAATTTCTTGTCCTCCAAATCATTTTTTGATAAGAAAATCATATAATATTATTTAATATTTTTTGGTGAAAAAATGATTCTCGTAACAGGAGGGGCAGGTTTTATTGGAGCGAACTTCATCTATGAATGGATTGAACAAGAAAGCGCTCCGGTAATTAATTTGGACAAGCTGACATATGCCGGCAACAGGCACAACCTTAAAGGCCTGGAAAATAATTCCCAATATACATTTGTTCAAGGAGACATTCTCGACAGAAAATTGATTCAAGAGCTGTTGCACCGTTATCAGCCTAAGGCTGTTGTGCATTTTGCTGCAGAAACACATGTCGACCGCTCTATTGACGATCCCGATGTTTTCGTGCAAACCAATATCATGGGAACAGTGCATTTATTAGAAGAATGCCTAAATTACTGGAAGAAGCTCGATGATCGAGCAAAAAATGACTTTCATTTTTTGCATATGTCTACAGATGAAGTTTATGGAACCTTAAAAGCCACCGATCTATCTTCAAAAGAAAAAAGTCCTTTTGACCCAAGCAGCCCCTATGCTGCTTCCAAAGCTGCATCAGATCATTTTGTTAATGCTTTCCATCATACTTATGGATTACCCACTTTAATCGCCCATAGCTCCAATGTTTTCGGTCCTTATCAATTTCCTGAAAAGCTCATTCCTTTGACGATCGTCAATGCCATTCAAGGAAAACCCATTCCTCTCTATGGTGATGGCCTTAATATTCGCAGTTGGATCTATGTCAAAGACCTTTGCGGCGCACTAAGGTACGTCCTTCGATCCGGCTCTTTGGGCGAAGCATACAACATCAGCGAAGACATGGAAAAAACCAATAAAAATATTGTGGAAACCATCTGCGCAATTTTAGATCAATTGCATCCTAATTCCTCTCAAAGTCCTTATGCATCATTGATTCAGTATATTACAGACAGGCCAGGGCATGATCGGCGTTACTCGCTAAATTCCAACAAAATTAGAAACGAGCTTGGCTGGCAACCCAAAGGCGATTTTGAATCCAAGCTGCATCAAACGGTTAAATGGTATTTAAACAATGGAGAGTGGTTGCAAAAAATAATGAATGGTTCTTACCAAAATTGGATAAAAGACCATTATCCTCACAAACAGATAGTCAAATGATTAAAGGCATCATCTTAGCAGGAGGCTCCGGCACTAGGCTCTATCCCGTCACCTCCGTGCTGTCAAAGCAGCTTCTACCTATTTATGATAAACCAATGATCTATTATCCCTTGTCGGTATTAATGTTGGCGGGCATCCGCGAAATTTTGCTCATTTCAACGCCCTTGGATATTCCTCGTTTTGAACAGTTGTTGGGCAATGGCTCACAATGGGGGCTGCATATTCATTACGCCACTCAGCCAGAGCCAAATGGGCTTGCAGAAGCATTTATCATTGGAAAAAAATTTATCGGAGATCATCGTTCAGCATTAATTTTAGGAGATAATATTTTTTATGGAAATGAACTTTCGGCTCTCTTGAAGAAAGCGGCAAAAAAAAAACAGGGAGCGACCGTTTTTGCTTATAAAGTCAACAATCCTGAAAGATATGGGGTGATTGAATTCGACCTGCATGGCCAGGCTGTCAGCATCGAAGAAAAGCCCCACAAACCAAAGTCGCGCTATGCTGTCACAGGCTTATATTTTTATGATCAACAAGTTATGGAAATAGCTTCAGCGCTAAAGCCCTCAAAACGAGGCGAGCTTGAAATCAGCGACATCAATCAAACCTATTTAGACAAGGGCGAACTGACTGTCGAAATTTTAAGCCGTGGTATGGCTTGGTTAGATACCGGAACTT
>JABDEI010000075.1 GCA_013287145.1 Chlamydiota bacterium | reverse complement strand
CACCACGGCACTTCGCGAAGCTAAAGAAGAATCCCGCGCTGTGTTAGGCCAAGATAATCCCATTTATGATCCGGCAGCATTTCCTCTTGATCAAACTATCGTTACCGAGCATTACAACTTTAAATATTTTCAGTTAATGGCCCCTGTCGCATGGGATCCAGAGGTTACTGAGCGTTTTCAAAAAATCTACTCGGAAGATCCACATGTCATGGAAAAACTTGAGGTAAGATGGGTGGCTTTTGAGGAACTGTACAAAGCTCTTCAGGAAGCTCATGATGCCAGCGTTGAACAGAAGTGCTTGCCTAACCAGATCAATCGCATTCTTCATGTAAAAGATGGCAACGACTACTTGCCATTAGCTAGGGATTTTGTGGAAACGCTTACAATTAATTATCGCAATCCAAATGATTCAATTCACCTCTTAGCTAAAAACGTTGCGCCTATTCCAACTTCTTTTTCAACCGATACCGATCTGATTGAAGTAAAATAACAATCCCATAAGAAATGCAGAAACTCTGTTTCTGCATTTCTTATCAAACGATTAAATACCGAAAAACTTTCAGAAATCCAAATTTTGAATATGTTTCGGCATATCTAGATAGCAATCCATTTTAAAACAACTTTCTTGTTTCTTGTTGGGAAAGATGATATATATGTTCCCTTTATTAAAGCTCAGGTAACTATAATGAATATTCCCCCGCTTAGGCTTCCCACCCTCTGTAACGAAACAATTGTACAAGCACCGTCGACAAGAAGAGCGAAAGTATCCCTCTTTTTAAAAAAGATCTGGAACGTCGTGAAGGAAATTTTCAAAGTTAGTCTCGGTGTTTTTCTCTTTGCTATCAACCCCACCCTCTTTGCCGTGGGAACTATCTGTGGAGTTATTTGGGATCGCAAAGTTCAAGAAGTCGTAGAAAAAATCAAATTGATCGTAAAAAAACTTCCTTGGCAAGCTCTGGCTTTGATAGGATTAGCGGCTTTTTTTGCACTGCCTGTTGTCATTGGAGCCGGCTCTTTGCTGGGTGGCGCATATCTTGGAAGCAATATGTCTGTTTGGGCCCAAGATAAAGACAAAAACAGCCCCTCACATTTTGCCGCTCCTGCTGCTTAGTACACTCAGTGAGTTTAGGTTAGTTTCTTGGGTGAAAAGCTTGAAAAGCCTCGTGCAGATGCGACCTGCTGATATGCGTGTAACGCTCTGTGCTAATGATGTTGCTATGGCCCAGCATATCTTGGATAATGCGCAAGTCAGCGCCATTATCCAAAAGATGGGTTGCAAAGGAATGGCGCAAAGTATGCGGAGAGATATTTTTGGCAATACCCGCTTTTTTTCCATAAGTTTTAATCATCCTCCACACTTTAATCCGATCAAGAGGACGGCCAGTCTTTGTCACAAATAAGGCCTGTTGGCGATCACTGTCATGAGCATCTCGATAATTCGCTAGGTACAAATCAACGGCTTCTAAAGCTTTTTTGCCAATGGGCACAACTCTTTCTTTTTTCCCCTTTCCCATTACTCTTACAAAGGTGTCATCGACAGAATAAATCCCTAAGGAACACACCTCAGAAACACGCAAGCCGCTGGCATACAACACCTCCAAAATGGCGCGATCTCTTGCTCCTATAGCTGTGCTCGGATCAGGCTGAGCTAGCAAGAGTTCAACTTCTTCGTGAGTTAAAACTTCCGGGATGATCTGCCAAAGCTTGGGAGTTTCCAAATAATAGGCGACATTATCGGAGATTACCCCTTCGCGCTTAAGAAAGCGAAATAACACTTTAAGAGCAATTAAAGCTCTGCAAACTGAACTTGCGGCATATTGAGCTGCATTAAGACGGTATAGGAAATCGATTAAATGCTGTTGCTGAACTTGCGAAAAAGAAGTAATGCCTTTGTTTTGAATGGAAGTAAAAAAAGACTCGATGTCGCGCCCATAAGCTTCGATAGTATTATTTGATAAGCCTTTTTCTGCGACCAAATAGTTTAGAAACTCATGGAGTTGTTCTTTCATTCTTTTCCGCTTAACTTCTTTGCAAGCTCTCGCTGCACCTTATCGATTTGAAGAGCGGAAAGAGGCACCTTTTTCACACAAAGCATCTCTTCTGTTTCAGCTACTTCATAAAGATTCATAGAGTGTCCTTCCTGCTCGATTTCACGCCTGAAAAATAAAAGACGCTTTCTTTCCAAATAAATTGCTAAAACAAAGGCTTGAATGCTTTCTTCTTCTAGATTACTCACCAGGGCTTGCTTAAGCAAAATAAACGCTCTTTCATCCCGACTCTCTGTCGTAAAAAATCGGCTCTTTCTTTGTTGCGACCTTGGCTTTCCAGTGCGTATGCAGCTGTCCGGACAACTTATCCTGTCGCACCATTTCCCAGCATGCGAGGCAATAATCCTCTCTTGAATATTTTTCCTCTTCTCCCTTTGTCAACACGGAATAATATTCTACACCAGGATTTAGCGGTTCTTGCGCTTTAAAGCAGACAGAACTGCGCCTTGGTATATCAATAAGAAATCCCCACTTTGTCATAGATGCGCTTCTCTAATAAATTGTTACGATATACTGCGGCCGGCTTGTAACTTGGATTTAGACCGCAGTATACAAAAAAAAGAATTTTAACGCAGATGTACAAAGAAATCACTCTAAAAAACGCTATGCCCAAGTTCCTTGGGTATAAACATAAAAAAAAATCAAGATTAAATACAATTTAACATTCACTTAAACAAAAAAATATAGTAGAATTACCCTTAATTTATTCAAATAGGATAAATAAATGAATTCAATATTATATGTAGTTGCAGCCTCTAGTTTTACAGCTTTATCAAATCTCTTTATACGAAAAAGCGTCGATACCAATCAGGAAACCTCCGGGGACCCCTTCCTAATGTACCGCCTTTTCGCATCAGCTCTTTGCATTTTGGGGATTATTTTCTTTAATAACGGCACAATCCCTTTCGATACAACTATGCTCTTTCTAGGATTCATTGCCGGCCTTGCACTTGGCGTCTTGATGTGGATCACAGGATTAAGTGTTCAAAAAGGCCCATCTGCTCTAAGTTTTGCCATTCTCAATTCTGCATGCATTCTTCCACCTCTTGTCATGGCTTTATTATTTGGCGCAGAGTTCGGCCATGCCTATTCTTGGAAACATGCCGCAGGCGCTCTACTGGTTGTCATTGGAATTTTTTGGATGAGCGCTCAAAATCAATCTCAAAAAACACAAAAAATTTGGTTTTTATTAATATCTATCACTTTTGTTATCCATGCTCTTTACCTAAGCTTTTTCCAATGGCGCGCTCTCCTCTTCAAAAATGATTTACCTGCTACAACTCTCATACCCACCCATTGCGACCCTGCACTCTCAGATTGCTTTACTTTGATGCTGTTCCTTACCGCAGCCTTATTTCAACTTTTTTTAGGCAAAAAAGACGCTCTATTTCCTAAATCATCGACAGGCTCCTTAGTCAAATATGGAATCGTTGGGGGTTTGATCAATGGCGTCGGAGGGTTATTCATGCTGCGAGCCACAGAATGCGCTGTCTCCTCTTCGGAAAAAGCGTTGCTATTTCCTCTTTACTGCGTGGGTTTAATTTCTCTTTGCAACTTTTGGGGAAAGTTTCTCTATAAGGAAAAAATCAATTGGCCGGCCAGTTTCCTGTGCTTTTTTGGTATCTTAATTAGCCTGTTTTTAGAAATTCAACGCTATCGATTATGTAAAAAATTAATTAACTATTTAATTGTGAGATGTAAAATAAATACTGTTAGCAAAGATTATTATCAATCAGCCATTGAATATACTATTCCTGTTCAAAATAAAGCTGCTACCAAAATTCAAGCTTTTTTTCGAGGAGAAAAAACCCGCCAGAGAACAGTTCTGCCAAATCAGCTACTTCCTTTTTTTAAAGAACAATTAATAACGAGGGACTTAGATGCTCTCGCTAAAGTTTTATGTCGAGAAATTAATTTAATCATTAACAACCCTCACATTTATCAAGGAAAAAGCTTCCAATTTACTCCACTTTTAAACGCGCAAAGTTTTCCTTCATTTAATTCAAAGCATACTCACATCGGCAAAGAAGATACCCCAATCCCCTATGAATGTTGGCTCGAATTATCTAGCAATGCAGAAAAAATAAATCTCTTGGTCATATCTAAGTATATTATTGGACTAGGAGGCTTTAAAAGGGTTAATGATTCACTGAGTATTTCTCTGGAATTTAAACTCGAACAAAAAAAACGCTTGGGAAGCATTGAACCTAGTGTTGTTTCTGAAGTCTCTAATCAAAAATTAGGAGATTTTCTTTTGAGAGGAATTGCAATCCAAAATAAAATTATTCAAGCATGTCCCGGAGCTAAGATTATATCGACTCCCATCCTTAAAAGTTTAGACGCTCAAAAAACCGACAGACCAGCTTTGAAGTTTTCTCAAGAATGGTATAATAGTGATTTTTACCATGCTCTACAAGCAGGCCATATTCCAAAAGATAAAACCAGTGCCGCAAAATTGCTAGATAACATGCTTTTCAAAGATCAAATGATTGCCCAAATCCAAAGCAACCCCTCAAAATTTTTACCTTTTACCTTAGCAAAACAATTAACGGTCATTTCCGAGGTCGCAAAATCCTTATCAATCATCCATGAAGCCGGTTTTGTACATAGAGATATTAAGGATTTAAATATTTTTATTAAATATAATCCAGACAATAGCGAGATTGAAGGGTTTCTTGCAGACTTTGATTTAGCCCAGGTCATTGGAGAAAGTATACACAGTTACCCACTGTATCCGATTTGGGACAAATGTAGTCAAAGTGGCATCGTCACTCCGTATTGTGATTTTTATGGTTTGGCAATGGTTTTAGGAAAATCAGTAATTCTTGATTTTGATATGGAACCCAATCTTTTGAAGACAACTACTCTACCGAATGCCGTTCATGCATATGTTTCGGATTGGCTAGAGAAGTACCCAAACATAATAGATATTCAGGGTCATTCAACCGATGAGGTCTGTGCGAAAATCGATAAGTTTATAAAGACTGAATCTCCGACTGATGAAGAGCAATTGTTACTTGAAAATTTAAAGAAAGAGGTAACAGTCATCGGTTCTGCGGTCGATATTATAGGAAAAGCCATTAACACTAGCGAAGAAATGAAAGAATATCTCGATAAAAACGAGGATTTGAAATTGGCTTTAACGAAGGGTACTAAAAAAGAAAAAAAAGAGGTTATGCGACAACTTTATATTAAATTTCCCTATATAAATAAATTCATATCGACTCTGGAATCACTTAAACAACTCTTTTAGCTTTTTGGCGCGTTCGGTACTAACACACACGTGTATAAAAACAACCTTACCGAACCGCTTTGTCGTTTTAACGCAGAGACAGGGAGCGAGGAGACGCAAGAGAGACCCTCTTCTTAGTAGTTCTTTTTAGATGCGCTTGAAAACCCAGTTTATGGAAGATAAAAAGGCTGAGATTGCTTGTGATATATATAAATGCCTAAGAGCCTTTTGCAAAGTCTTCTCATCGAAAAGAGTTTGATATTTCGTCAGGATGAGTCTATCTTCAAAAGCTTGTGATAAGTGGTTGTCGTTGTCGTCAAGAATCACGTACTGAATAATCTCTGGGTGTTGATTTAACCAATACTGAATTTCTGTGGCACGGCAAGATTCGAATTGATATTGACTTTTTGTATGGACTTCATCTCTACAGTAGAGTCGATTGGCCGTTGGGTTTAAGTCATCAGGTGTTTTACTGACAATATATTTTGAAAAATTGTGTTTACTAAACACCTCTTTGATTTCAGGAATATCTCGCTTGGTTCTCCATGCAGAAGAGAGAACAATCGATGCTACTTTAGTTTTTTCTATTTGGCAGATATATACGTTGAGATTTTCTATTGCCTTATTGTCAAAAAAATGAGTAGCGGCAATATCTAAAGACTTGCGACTATTAGGCTGGTTTGGGAATAACTCCAAGGCCTTTTTGCTAACGCCATCTTGATTAGGTCCATTATAAACAACACCATCGATATCCAGAAAAATGACAAATGGTGATCGAGTGCTTTGAACTTCAAAGCCCATGCCGACAACTCTTTATTTTTCCCAGGTTAAAAAATTTAATT
This sequence comes from Chlamydiota bacterium, assembly GCA_013287145.1. GTDB lineage: Bacteria > Chlamydiota > Chlamydiia > Chlamydiales > Parachlamydiaceae > JABDEI01. The sequence continues at coordinate 5,691 of JABDEI010000075.1, read as the reverse complement.
AAAGAATCACCAAGGGGATACGACGTTCCCTCAACACCTTTTCTCTTAGCGGCAAAGCGTTCTATAAGCTTATTTGCCAAAACTTTTCCCAGTTGAACGCCTTCTTGGTCAAAGGAATTAATCCGCCAGATAAATCCTTGAAAAGCGACTTTGTGCTCATAGTAAGCCAGCAACGCCCCTAAAGCAAATGGGGTTAATTGCTTGCCGAGCAAAAGATGACTAGGCCTATTGCCCTCAAAGACTTGATTCGGATTATCGCTTTGCTGTCCCTTGGCCAGAGCTATCATCTGAGCAAAAAGATTCGCTAAAAGCTTTTCTTGAGAGGTCGTTTCTTTAACTTCCAGATCTTCCTGGAATTGGCTTTCTTTAAAGCCTATAAACTCCAGTGGAATGAGATCAGTGCCTTGATGAATCAACTGAAAATAGGAATGCTGGGCATTAGTTCCCGGCTCTCCCCAAATAATAGGACCGGTCAGAAAATCGACAGGATATCCCTTTTGATCGATGCGTTTGCCGTTGGATTCCATATCGAGTTGCTGAAGATGCGCTGAATAACGCAAAAGAGCGTTCGAGTAAGGAATCAAAGCTACGGTAGGATAACCCAAGAAATTGCGGTTCCAAATTCCAAGAAGAGCGCTTAATAGCGGAAGATTCGTCACAATACTTGGGGTAAGAGCAGCTTTGTCCATGGCATTGGCGCCTTTCAAAAACTCCCAAAAGACATCAATGCCAAAAGCATAGGCAAGAATAACTCCCCCAACCATTGAGGTTACTGAAAAACGTCCTCCAACCCAATCCCAAACATGAAAACAGGCAAGATATTTTTTAGGATCGTCCATGGGACTTTTCTCTGAAGTAACAGAGATAAAGTGCTCTTCCGGCTTAAGACCCATCTTAAGGAATCTGGCCTTCACAAGAGCTTCATTTGTTAACGATTCCAAGGTCGTACCGGTTTTGGAGACTACGACAACGAGAGCTTTTTTTAAGTCGATTCCTTTAAGATTTAAAGCTGCATCATCGGGATCGACATTACTAATAAAATGAACTTTGCGTCCTGGCTTTAGGTGTTTCTCTAAAGCAATGTAATGCGCCCTAGGGCCTAAATCCGAACCACCAATTCCTATGGCGATCAGATCGGTAAAACGACCTTCTTTGTCGATCTTTTCTAAGAAGGCTTTCAATTTATCGAGTTCTTGCCGAGATAATTTAGCCGCAGCAGCAGCCGGCTTGGCTTGATTAGGATGTTCAAAAAAATCTCGCGTGGCTGTGTGCAAGACAGTGCGATTTTCGCTAGGATAGCCTTCGATATGATTCATCACCTCGCCGCTTTGCATCTTTTCCATCTTTTCCAAGGCTTTGGCTTCGCCGGCAAGGTCGACAAGGGTGCGCATGACCTCTTCAGTCACACGTTCCGTGCCATATAAGAACTTATATCCGCAAGATTCTGCATAAAACTTGGCAAGGCGTTCGGGTGTAAGGTTGCCTTCCTTTGTCAAATCAAAGGGTTTTTCCGCTAATTTTTTAAGCTTTTGCGTTGAATTACTAGAAGAAAACTCAGAGTGTTTTCTCGTTTTCTCACTAACAAGCGTCATCTTTCCCTCCTTACATCCTATTAATAGCCAAAATGAGCAATCTAAGAATTTTTAAAAAGGGAAAAATAGGATCTTTATCCGATTTAGTGACAAATCCATTCATTAAAGGAAACTTCATTTGGCATGTCAAAGGAGTTACCGGTATAAACAATGCATCCACCAGCTGCGCAGAAGCCTTGCAATTTTCTTCTGCCTTGAGGTGTTACCCGGACAACAAGAAGATAATCAAGACCATCCCATTCGGTGATCAGATTAGCTTCTGAGACGATCCGATAGGAGATCCTAGACTCTGTTAAGCGTTGAATGATCAGCTCTAGCTTTTCATAATCACCAGCATGGTAATGCTCTGCAGGAAGGCAAATACCCACAGCACTCATCTCCGAGCTCTCGATAGGCATTAGTTTGCGGGAATAAAACCCCAGCAAACTGCGCCCTTCTTCCCAGGCTAAGTCTTGGATTAATGTTAGAGGTGAATTTTTTACGGCATAAAGAAATCGCTCATGAGCTTTAGTAAGTAACTGTGCTTGAAAAGCAAGGTTCTTGATAGATGCAGCATCGAATAATAAAAAAATCGTCAACCCATCCGGCAGCTTGGCTGTCAATAATTCCAGATATTCAAAAGCGGCATTGCGACAAAAAAGAGAAAGCAGACGTTTTCCATACTCGCTGCGTTTAAGAAAATCAGGGGTGATCTCTTGAAAAGAATTTAATGCCACAGCATTTTCTTCATTAAAACTTTCAATCAGATGAAAACGGTCTTGAATCCATCCTTGAATATTATGAACTTGCTCTTCATCCAAAGGAAAGCCGATTGAAAAATCAAGACTGCCTTGATAGATGCTAAGGCCAATAGTATGCTCGCGAAAATCTTTCCAAAGGGTATTCTGAAAATGCTCTAGAGCTAAATGAAGAGAGAGATATTGCGACTGATGCGATAAAGGAAACGCCAAGCGGGAAAAGAGGTCGAGATCAAGCTCCCATAAAAGAAACAATCCCTTTTTAACATATTCCTGCGCTGCTTTACTTGCTTCTCTCCAATCTAAATCAGCTTTTAAGCCCCCTTTTATCGCTATTTTTACGGCATTAAATCCAGCGGGAACTTCTTCGTTAAGCCCATAAGCTTCAAAGATCTTTGGAGTAAATACTTCCGTGCCCAAATAAAAATCCGGCTTATTCCAAATAAGTTGTAATTTTTCCATCGAATAATTCTTAATATCATTATTTTAAAAAGCAGTATAGATGCCCTTGACTTCGCCAATCAGCATGCTCTAAGAATGCTTGGATAAGGTTTTCTTGCGATGTTGCTTGGAAAGCATACCAATTTAATATGCGTTCTTGAAGCTTTTCTCTTGGATGTATGAGATTGTGCAGAAAATGCAAGGCTTGATGAGGCAGACCAAGGCTTTTGACACGTGATTTGATGACTTTGCGCTGCAGGTTATGCAAGCAATGCCTTACAAACCGATGTAAAGCCTCTATAGAGATGTCCTCATGGCATTCTTTGGAAGCAGCGTTTTGCCATTCTTGACTTAACCTTTCTAGTTCTAATCCTACCTCAGGAAAGATTTCCGTCCAATGCCGCGGAATAATATCCCAAGGATCTAAGTGGCATTTTTCTAACAATTGTGATGCATACGGGGATACCAAAGTAGCCGATAGCCGCGGGACAATCCATGGCATCGCAACACCATGCAAGCAATGATAGTCTTTGAGTTGCCGATAGTAAGCTAGCTCATTAGGACCTGCAACATAAGCCAATGTGGGTAAAAGCAGGCTTTGCAAAACAGGACGAGCTGCAACATTTGTACTAAAATTTTGCGGGTTTTCATCGATTAATTTTAATAGATCATTTTCAGAATATCGCTGAGAACCTACTAAAAAGCCATTATCGGAATAAACAATTTTTCTTCTAAAGCCATTGACTTTTAGAAAGAGATTAGTACCTTCATGCATTTTTAACAAAGGCACCCCGCCGGCGGCTTCATAGTCTTGCGTTGTCTTATTAATCGTTTGCTGTATTTGCCGACATTGTCGAACTTCTTTCTTAAAAAAAGGAGTGGCAAGAGAGCGCAGAAGATAGGGCTCTAAAAAAACTAAGCCTGTCCCAACGAATAAATCCGCCAAAAAACGAGCCATCAGCTTGGCATAGGAAGTTTCGCCTCTGTACAGAAGATTTGTTTTGCCTACCGTCTGCAAAAAAGAATCCATGACCTCAAAGTGCTGCGGCGTCAAAAAAAGATCCTCCACACAGCGGCCATCTTTAGGAAGAGTCAAATGAAACGATTTTAAATTGCCAAGAGAATCAATAAGGACCGCGTGGTCTATCTCAGCGACATCGTGATCCTCTGTGGCGAGCCAAAAAATTGGGATGGATTTAGTCTGACGGGCCAATAGCAAACAAGAAAGGGCTTTTAGAATTGTATAAGCAGGGCCGCCCATAAAGCCAAGCTGTTGTCCGGTAACGACACAAACGGCTTCAGGATCATTCAATTTTTCAATGTTGTGCAGGGCGGTGGAATCATTTCCGATGGCGACATTATAGCGATAAAGCTGCTCTGAAACATCCTTGCGAGGATATTGCTTGCCTTCCAGCTGTCGGCGAGCCCGTTTTTCTGCCTCAGGATCATAAGGAGGGATACTTAAAAAATCATCAAGAGGGCTTTTTGTATATAGCTTAGGATGATCTTGAATGTTAACTTTCATGGCTTCTTTGAAACCGATGATAACGAATTGACTTTCCTTTTTCACGCCACATCTCTTCAAAAAAGGAGGTTCCGTAGTTTTCACGTTCAGTGAGGTAATAAGGCTCAGGATAGGAGGAAACAAAACCGGGGTGCTTATGAAACTCTTCAATGACTTGTGCAGAGTAGTCGGGATCGTCTGTGACGATATTCACTGCATGGCCGATTTGCAAAGTACTCCAAAGCTGCTGAATAAAAGCCTGCTGAATCAAACGGTGCTTGGCATGCCTTGTTTTCGGCCAAGGATCGGGAAAATTGATGAATATCTCATTAACGGTTTGTGGAGGAAAATAATGCGCTGTCACTTTATAAGCCTCCCCGCATATCACTAAAAGATTATTCAATTCCGAATTTTTTAATTTAGACCAGATTTTTTTCGCCCGCTCAAATTTCTTCTCAACGGCAACCCAATTGATATTGGGATTTTCCATAGCTTTGGCTGCAATCCACGCTCCGTTTCCACTGCAGTACTCGACATAGACAGGATTGTCGTTGCCAAAGACATCGTGATGATTCCATCCAGGAAAAACAAAGTTATTGTAATGATCGTAATAATTGGGAAGGTACCACACTCGATCTTTAATGAGAATGCATCTCTCTTCCCAACGGAAAGGAACTTTTAAATCTTCAGGTTTCATCGTCAAAATATATTTAAAAGGGGCTCATTATAAGCTATTTGCTATTTCTCAAACTAGAAAAAACTCAATGTTGAAATTACCGGTTAGCTTGCAAGCCATCAACTTTAAAGAAATTATACAACTTTGCTAGCCTTCACTCGTTATGTTTTTAGATAAAAAAATGCCGTGAGAATCAGATGGCTGACCCGCACGGCTAATTTGCTTAAAGACACTTAGACTGCAAATAAAGAAAAGTAATTAACTACCGGCAATTTCAAGCTCATTATCGACGTCTTTAACGCCGTCGATTTGCTTTACTTTACTTTCGATGTCTTGCTTTTGCTTTGCTGTCTCAACTGTTCCTTCTAAGGTGATTTCACCGCTATCAGCTGAAATAGTAATCTTTTTTACCGCAGGAGCTAGTGTGCTATCGTCAGAAAGAGCTTTTTGAACTTTTTGTGTCAATTGTTGATCTTCTGGAGTAGGTGCTTGGTTATCCTCATCATCGGAAGTTGCATCCTTTGCATCGGATGTGTATGAGGATTTAGGTTGTGGATTTGTGTCTCTTTTTGGTTCTTTCTGCTCGCAAGCTGCCAATGCTAGGCAAGCAGCTGGCAGTAGCAATAATAATGTTTTTTTCATACTAGGATCTCCCCTTTTAGTTTTTGTCATCAATCAGAAAGTAAAAAAACATTGCTGTTGTGTCAAGGGATTTCTTGATCAAAAACCAACTTACCTTCT
>JABDEI010000074.1 GCA_013287145.1 Chlamydiota bacterium | reverse complement strand
GAAGAAATTCTTAAAGCAGCATTTGAAAAGATAAACGAGCAGAAAGCTGAAATAACTCAATTAAATCGAAAAGTTGAACGCTTGACAGAAGATAATGCAAAGATATTGGAATTACTTAATAAAATTTTACAAAATCAAAATAATATTGATCGTTAATCGGTGGCCATTACTAGATGAATAATGCGACTTCGAAGCTTGGTCCCTTTTATTGTCAAAAATATGTCACGATTTTTGGGAAATAACTTACTTTTACAGGATTTCAACTTTAACAACAATTGATTAGAAAATAAATTTATTGGCTAAATTGCCTAAGAAATGCGAGCATTTTTACCCAAGAATCTTTGCAAGCGAAAGATTGTGCTTCAGGACTTCCTCCTAGCTCATATAATAAACCTGTGACAGGATGTTTAAATGCCTCTGTCATCACTGGATCATATGGATTAGTGATCATATGTCCTACATTGTCGTAACAGAGATGTTCTCTAAAAATTGATGAGTTTGCCTTGTTCAAGCGCTGGATGATTAGGTCTCCATAAATCCATGAAGGCCACATCCTATCATCTTTTCCTGAAATTAAAAGGATAGGACATTGAATTTTATCAACATGAATAAAAGCTTTTTCAAACTCTTCTATATTTTGCATTTTATTCAAAAATATTTGCACCAAATCAACAGTTTTACGCGTTTCCAGCTGTTTGTAGACATCTTCCTTGCTTGGAGAAGGAGCTATTGGTAATGGATTACCTAATAATGTCCAACTGGCTGCTTTTTCATTAGGAATTCCCCCATACGTTACGCAACTAGGCACCACAGCTATTGCAGTGGCTATTTCCATTGGAAATACACTTGCGAGAAGTAAAACCAACTCACCGCCGCGTGATGGACCATAAAGATGAATTTTATCAGATTTAACTTCTGGCTGAGATTTTAGCCATGTAATGCCATTTAGAAAATATTCGAGCGGGATATTCTCGAAATTTTCCGGTAATCCATCTACATGAAAGAAGGCTAAAGCTAATGCGACATATCCCTCTTCCGCAAATAGCTTTGCTTGGCGCTCATTAAAGCCACCATCAGATCCGCTAAATACAATAATTGCAGGCCTTGTTTCAGTGGCATCTGGAAAAAATATTTTTCCAACAACTCCATCTTCATTGATGTCTAACGATCGAATCGAAGAATTTTCTGCTTGCATGTTACTAAAGCTAAATATCATTAAGAATATTAAAAAATAAAATATTTTAAAAAACATCAAGACCTATTTTTTTGGTTCATCATGAATCTAATCCAGCCATAATATCGAAAATATTAAAACTTTAACACTTCAAAACGTTATATCTGAAGGTTTGGCTTGAATCAATTTGAGCTTATCCATAAATCTTCTTCTTGTGTGCTTTGGCACACATTCCAGGCCATATGATTATTTTTTATATTTATTCCACAACCTCTCCCAAATAACGATGGGTCCCTCGATAAAGATAGTGCAAAGTAGAGTCGTTTGAGATTGAGCACAACTCAAGGGAACTAAAAGATCTAAAATTTCTTCATTTCTGTGAGCAAAAATAAGGGGATGATGACAGACTTCTCCTTCTTCATCGACATCAACGCCAGCGTGGATAAGTTGCTCGCACTCTTTTACATCACCTAAAATGACTGCTCTTTGAAGAGGCGTATAGAGTTTCCAACTGTTTGAATACTCCCTTGAATGCAACTTGGACAAGATTGCAATTTTTCCCTTAAATGTCTCCTCTTTGACATGATCTACCGGAAATGCAAGTTGACTTAAGGTACCTAGACTTGAATTCCAACCAGTTGACAACATAAATTACCTCCAAAAATAAAACACTAACTAAACGATCGTAAAATTCGATAAACAGTGGCTTCTCCTATTTTGAGCTCTCTGGCCACTTTTATTTTTGGCATACCACTGGCAACAAGACGTGCGACGTCTTGTTAAAGATTTAATGCAATCGATTTACGCCCTTTATATTTGCCTTCAGCCTTTGCTTTGGCAATCGCTTCTCTAACAAACTCAATAGCAGATTGGAGTTGCGATCTGATATCAACAGATGAAGCCTTGGAAGATTTTTTCACAACCGAATCCTTGAATTTCCTATCCTTAATTGTAATCGTCAATCATTCAATCTTTTCCATCGATCTTCGATCAATTTTTCGTAGAGACTGCCCATTTTTTCTGAAAGAAAACTATTAGTGATTAGCTTGTTCCATTGATTTAGTGATTCCTTAAACCTCAAAAGTTCATTTTTTAAGATTGATTCAGATAAGCCTAATCTTTCAATCCCCAAGTAGTCAACAAAATCGCTGCGGTTGAGTTTTTTCTTTTTACCCCTTATGGGTAGTGCAATTTCTTCTTCCGCTTTCATTATGATAGTAGTATTTAACAGATCATAGGCTGGACTCAATTCTATTTTATTTTCACGCCTGATTAACGTGAAGTTTTTTAAATGCATATCTTCATTTCCAATAATGAAATTAAAGATCACGAGGCGAAACAATTTTAATTTTTCTATAACAGGAAATGTACAATGTTTTTCAATCACAGAAATAACTTTCTCCATGCTTGATTCATATTTTGTCTCTCTAGAGTATTCTAGAAGTTGAGAGAAATCCTCTACAGCAATTTTTTGATTTCTTGATCGGTCAAATCTTTTAATAAAATAGCTTAAAGAGCCGTCAATATTATAAATCATTCCATGAAAAGGAACCTCAATGCCAACAAATTTAGCTAATCTCATTGTAAGATCTTCATTTTGTGGCACCTCCTCATATAAATGGTGCGGTGGTTTTATTATGAATCGCCCACCTTTTTCCACAATTTCAAACTTTTCTTTTTTTACGTTAAGGGTAACACTCAATTTTGGCTGAACACCTTGAATTGATAGTTTTGAGGCGAATTGTGCTGCCAGTTGAATTTGTTCCTTAGGAGTGTATGGAAAATCTTTTAAATTTTTTAATGACTTGGATAAAAGTTTAAGACCTTTTTGCGTGTATTTTTGATCATCACATAATTCGTAAGTTATTGGACAACGATGCATTATAAAGCCTCAACTGTAACATTACCTACAAGGTCTCCACCTACCGCAATGAGTTGTCCCATTAAATCGTTACGATCAAGTTTAGTCTGACGCAATAGCCCTTCTAGCATCATCCCTTCAGGTAATAGCCCCTCAAAAAAAGGGGGGAATTTATCATAATCATAGATTAATTGTGTGAGGGGCATTTCTAGGGATACTGATGGGCCTTTGTAATCCTCTAGATAGAGAAAGCGATATTTTTTTTCTCGTTCTATTTCTTGGATTTCTCCAGCTAAAACTCCATCCACAAATACTTTAGCCCTTTTCATTTAAACTCTCCTTAAACAAAGCCATGAGTTGACTCTGAAATTCGATTTTTATATTTAAAACGTCCAGAACTTTTAAAAGGGTATCCAAACGGACTGATAGCTTCCCCCTTTCAATATCAAAAATAACTGTCTTACCTAATCCTCCAAGTTTTGCAAGTTCAACTTGAGACAATCCACTCTTTTTCCGGTGAAATCGAACAATTGCTGCTATTTGGTTTGCATCCATAAACATCCAAAACTAGTAAAATTACTGCTATAACAGTAAATATAAGCTATTTTAAAATTAAAGTCACGCATAGCGGTTGATAATCATTCAAAATTACCGCTATAGCAGTAAATGCATCGATTTTAAAACCTACTATCTTATAATTTCCTATCTCGTTCCTCCTCGGAATTGGGATGAGTACATGGATTATTTGAACAGGGACTTCAATTCTTTCAATCTGAAATTACTCTATAACTTTATCAAGCAACTGTTCGAGTTGAACTTTCACTGGGGGCCATTCCGACTCTAATATTCGAAACCAAGCAGTATCGCGATTGAAGTCTTTGGCAATCATATGACTTTCTTAGATACCTTCGATTTTAAAGCCCATGTTCAAAAGCATGTTTGAGCATAAGATATGTTGCTTCTGCGTTTGCCTTGGTTCTTTGAGCTATGGGACTATACCAAATGCCTCCAAGCTCAATTTTCAAATGTGCTGAAACATTATTCATAAAATTAGCAACTCCTATTTGTCTGCAGGAAGCCCTATCAAAGACACACAAACATATTCCGTTAAGAGCATTAACGTAAGATGGCAAACTGTTTTCGAAGTCAACGATTGTTCATAGTTGTGGAAAAGTGTTTTTCCATCAACTAATATTAGATGGTTTGGATTTTTCAGAAAAACAAGTACCTGGTTTTTGCGATGAGCCTCATATATTCTTTCCTAGATGGTTAAATTAAAAATTTACTCAAAAGAGATCCTAAGCAAAGAGAATATTAAAATCAAGGTTTTAGCACTCTTTAAAACTGAGTGCTATTTTTATGGTGAAATTAATTCATCGACAGAAAAAAGTAAAAAATTGGCCATAGAAGCAGCCAGTTTTTTCTAAGGCAGCTCGCTCAGCTTTTAGGCGAAGCCCACGTTGCTTATTGAGATCCTCTTCCTGCTTTTGATAAGTGACGCATTTAGTTTTCAATTCATCGATTAACGTTTGTTGCTCTTCAAGAGGGAGAGCATGGACGATTTTCACCATTTCAGCGTACTGGTTGCCATTTTTGAAGTAAAGCCTATCTACCCAAAAATTTGTAAATTCGGTGTCGATGATATAAACGCCATCTTTAGCTACGATCACATTTCCCCAATGGATGTCGCAAAATCCTGTTGCTTCGAAAAGACGGAGTAATTCAGAAACTTCTTCAGCGGTTATTTTCCTTTCAGCTTTTTGAATTTTTTCTGCATAAACAGCAATGTGATCGCCAAGCGCTTTAATACCAAGACTTGTGTCAATAAAAAAGGTCTGGTCGGTATGATCATCGACCACCATCATCTTTTTGGGAACTTTGATGTGTTTTAATCCAAGTTCTTGAGCTTTTCTTTCGATATAATCTCTACCTAAAATGCGGCCAATATCTTGACCTTTTGGTTCGTAGTTTCCGGAAGGGAGTTTTTCAAATTCAGATCGCGTAAGAAGAAGCTTCTGCGTGCGCAAATTTGTTAGGAAACCATTCAAGCTCTCCTGCATTTCGAGAGCATCCATATTGCATCCAAAAATCGATGGTCCTTCTCGTTTTAATAATTCATCGTGCCTACCAAAGCCAAGGGATCGTAATGTGCGCACCACATTCAACTGAGAATTACTATTAGCGAGTCTATATGTAATTTCTTGATCTTCTAAAGATAAAGATTTTAACTCTTCAAGAGAGACCTCGCCTTCAGTAAATGCTACTTTTTTAAAGAGGAGTTCGCGAGGAAGCAATGGAATTTTTTGTTCTTCCATAGTGGTAAACAAGATTTTAGCTCCATCGTTGTTACCTTTTAAAAGAGTATTAACAAAAATAGATTCCATTCCCTCTTTTCTTTGAATTAGATTGGAATCAATCGATAGTAGAATTTTTAAAATCTTTGCATCTTTTAAGTAACTATCCAAGAGTGTTTTATGAGTTTCAGGATGTTCCTGTCGTAAGTTGACAGCCCCCCCTTTTTCTTTCATCATTTTTAAGATAGTTCGTAATGGATAAGGTTGGAGATCAAAAATTGCATTTGTTTTGAATAAAAATTGGATAAATTCTTCGAAATTAATCGGCCCAGATAGGATTTTTTTAAGAGAAGCTTTTCTGAAATCAGAATAAGTTTCTTTCAATAGATTTGTCAAAGTGATGACAGGATCCTCATCTATTTCAACATATTCATAATCGTATGCACTATCAGTTTTTTTATGTATGACGATGAGGCGTTTATCTTCTTCTAAATAGATCAAACCTCTATCGAGACCATGATTTTTTGCTAAAGTATCTGGATGGCGATATGTCGTTAGCCCCGTTTCTACCCGTGTTCCTATATGCCAACAGAAATCATCAAATCGTCCTGTTTCAATGACTCCACTTGGATAAATTCGACGCCCTTCCCAGTATTCCCAATCCGTTCGAGCAGAGTGAACTTCCTCAATGACTCCATTGTCGTATTTGCGGATGGTGAGATTTTCTTTAACCTCTTCGGTTCTCTTGGGCACCGCATAAAAAAGATCGGACCATCGCGTCGAGATCACATCGACATCTCTGCGCAATTCTTCTATAAACTGTTTTTTCTCTTCAAAGACGTAAGAGGAAAAATCAATACGGAGCTTAATATGATTATTCAAAACTTGTTCTCCAATCTCGCGCGCTTTTGAACGCATCTCTTCTAGTGATGAGATAGGAGGCAAACTTTCTCCTGAAATTTTTATGGTAAATGGTTGAAAAGATTTATCCTTTGAAGAAGAAGTTGGAATAACTTGTTGACGTACATCTTCAGTATTTTGTGCTGTTACAGTTGTGGAATGAGTTGTCGGGAGGGATGTTCTTTGCGATATAGCATCCCCCGTTAATTCTGGCTTTGGCGATGAAGATAGAACAACAGCTTGCGTTTGCTCATCTGTTTTTATCGTAGGTTCCTTTTGATGGATTAATAAATCACCTTCTCGGATTGTTTTTTTCGATTGTGGAGAGTTAATAATAGTAAAATTGTGTAGATGCCGAAGACCGAGATTGACTGCAAGAAGAGTGAGAGTAAAAGGGGCAAAAAGGATATAAGAGGCAACTTTTAAGGCAATGATATGCCGAGGGATTTTGCCGGTATCTAATCGGACTCCATTGCCTTTAATTACTGTGGCCCGTGATCCGCCTAAATAAAAATAATTACTTAATTTTGAGAGGACTTTTTCAGCATTGGATTTCGGCCTTTCATAATTTATAGGTGTTAATAAAGAAAGTTTCCCCATAAATAAATCAAAATTTAATCAAAATAATTATTTTACAAATTCGTTTAATTAATAGCTGTAGAAATTAATTTCTAAATTAACTTAAGAATTGAATAATATAGAAATTGTGAATTATTTGAAAATATTTTCAGCCATTCCCGGTGAGATGGTTATTTTTTAAGTTACTCATAACTTGTTTCCAAATCATTTCATTTGTTTAACAGAAAATAATTGTTGAGCATGAGCATCGTCTTTTATAAAAAATGCTATAATATTTTGGCTTTGATCTTTGGTTGAAGGATAAATTAGGCCATCACCGCCATGTTGTCGAAGATAGTGAGCCAGAATTTGACTAACTTTTGGTACTTTTTGCAACTCCCATCTAGCAGCCAATGGGGAAGCATCAATAATTTCTCTGAGTCCCCGATAGGGAATTTGCTGATTTATTAATTTTTTTAAATCCCAAAGAATAAGAGTATGGAAGGGTTTTAGTTCATATTCCTCTGCTTGACCTCTTATTTCACCAGCTTCATTACGGGCACAATTTAAACTTGAAGCAGCATAAAGACATGCTCTCATTGAAAAGTTTGGAAATAACCCGCTCACTTGTGCGCCACCAATATTGAATCTTCCGCCAGCAGCAAGAGAGCCTGCAATAGCGAGTGGATTATATCCGCCGTAAACGATACGATAAACGGACTTCTTGCATTTTACTGTTGGACGTCCCACTTGAAGAGGATACTGATTTAACCAACTAAGAAAAGCTAGTGATTCCTCCAAGTCTCTTTTATATCGTTCAGCATACTTTTTAAGATGATCACTAATGTCAAATAACTCATTCATTAAAAAGCAGCTCCAGGTTTTTTCCCTAACATTTCTTGGAGCCAAGAAATAATCGCTTTGCCCTCATCCCTCATAATTACTTCTAAGGGAGAATCGCCAAATAAAAAAGTATTGGGAGTCGTTAGCCAATCGATTGTTTTATTTTCATCATTTCCCATCAATTCATAAACCAAATCTGTTGCCATTACTAGATGAATAATACGGCTCCGGAGTTTCGTTCCTTTTTTTAAAGGAAGGGTTTTCTGATAAAGCTGAGTTCTTTGTACTCCAAGTAAACTTGCTAAATCAGACTTGTTGGAACAAATACGCATAAGGGGCTCTGATGAAAAATGCCGGGGATCTTGTGAAGTATCCAAAATTCCTAAATAATTATGAATTTGTCCTAATTTATTCACATATTGATATTTATGCATAATTTCCTCCGATTTATCTTCAGTGTAATATAAATGTTAAATTATTGTCAAAAATGTGTAATTTTTATGTGTAAAATTTATCGCTTATCGTAAGCGCCATGAGATTTCTTCAGTAGCTTATTGGACGAAAGTCTCTTCCAGTAGTTTAGAGTTTGGATTTAATGCATTTTCATCAGAAAATTGATGCCTACTCGAAAAGAGGAGGGATATATCTGCTATTATTTGTTGCCCCTCTTCATTTTCGAATCGAGCCCGAATAGTATGCGAACATGACTCTCCCCCCAAATAATTGGCTTCGACTAATACTTGGGTGACTGTTAGGATGGTTCCTCTTTTTACCACTCCTAAATCAATGATGAAATCCGCTTTGTTTACAATTGGAAACTCGTCGACTAAAAAAAGCTCTTTTGTTTCTTTGCACTGGTATAACGAAACGTCTTGTTTGAGCACATACTGTTTGCCAATGAGGTAAGCTTTTCTTGGATCATTGCTGACATCTTTTTGATAATTACAAGCATTCATACCATGTTCTAGACAAAGAGCAGCGACAGCACATCCTTGCAATACAAATGCGAAAAGTAATGGAGTTAATCTTTTGAGCTTCTTTAACGTCATAGTTTTGTTTTCCTTTTTGATGTAATGAGTATTTAAATAATTGGGAACTTAACCTTGGTGATCGGATTGTGTCCTGGAAGACGTATGAAGGCGGTATTCCTTTTCAAAGATTGAATATCCGTTGATGAGACGATTGGAAGTCGTGGCGCGCAGCGCCAGGACTTTTTGAGAAGTTACGATTGTCCGCACCTTAGGCGCTGAGTAATATTGCGTACCTCTGTCATACTCTTTTCTTTTCCCTTCATTAATGTTTCTCCATGTTTCAAGGTTTCAGCTATTTTTTTTGGCGATACCATTAGAACTTAGATAGTTAAAAGATAGTATACGAATTAGTATGACAATAATTTAGATGATAGATGGGTCATTCTCAGTGATTTTTTCCAATTCCAATTATAAAATTATATGCTATAATTTAGTTATATTCTTTGATGAGGTAGTTATGCGAGTCGAATTCAATCACGGCAGGGCTTTGATTCTCCCTTTTACTGAAGAAAAAGATAAGCCCGAAGTTAATCCAAAAGAAAGTTTGCATATTCATAACAAAGTCTTCGGCTTTTTCTTGCATTTAGCCGGTAAAGCAGAAAGGATGAAAGATGAAAACGGTAAAGTTTTTTATGCCACCAAAAAAATTCCTAAGGCAGGTATAAAAACCCACAATGTTGTTGCCGGTTTTTTGTTGAGTTGGGTGGGCAAGGCCGAAAAATTTCACGACGGTCTGCGTGACAAAGATTTCTATGTCGATACACAAAGCGCGATTAAATGGCTGAAACGGCATGGAATCAATAATCCTACTCCAATCGAGCCCTATGGAGATAACGTGGGGTTATTGTTTAGGTCTCCTTGGAAAAAGGTGGGTGAGGCAGTAAAGAAAGCTCTTGAGATTGAAGATTTAACAAAAATTATTCGCGATAACCCAGCTGATCCTCGTACTCATTACTTTATTCTACAGCGAGGTTATCTATTTGCTAATCATGGCAACTTCGAGAAAGCGAATGAAGATTTTAATCATGCTTTTGAGATCAGCAAAAATGATCAGGAGAAATCCGAAGCTCTTCAATATAGAGCTGAATGTTTTACTAAGGAAGGGACGCAAAATTCCTTAGAAAAGGCGGTTGAAGATTATACGACTTTACATGCAATGGATCCTAAGGGCATTTATATGCGCTATTATGGGACAACGCCACTTGAACAACGAGCTGCAGTCTATGAAAAGATGGGCAAAACAGATTTGGCGATTAAAGATTTAACGGAGATCGTAGAAAATCCTAATTTGCAAGGGAACTCTGGTATTAAAGGGGTTTTGTTGAACAGAGGAGATCTATATTACAAAAGAGGCGGAGGTAATACTTATTCTTTGGCTATAGCGGATTATCAAAAGGCTGGTTTTCATTGGGGAGCAGCGAAGTTATATGCCGAGATGGAAGACTATCCTGCTGCTCAGGCAGAATTAAGGAAAATTAAAGATCCTTCACCTGCTGATAAAGATTTTTTGAAACGCATTGACAAGTTAGTCAAAAATGAGCAGAAAAAAACTCCTGAAGATTATAAAAAAATAGGTAATCACAGGATGGCTGCCGAGTTATATGAAGAGAGTAGAAATTATTCAGCGGCTCTGGAAGAATTAAAAAAAATTAAAAAGCTTTCTCGTTCTGACAAAGCCTTTCTAGAACGAATCGAACATTTAGTCAAAGCTGAGTCCTATGTGGATAAGAAGGATTATTCAACGGCTTTGGAAGAATTGAGGAAAATTAAAAAACCTTCCTATGCGGATAAAGCCTTTATGGAACGGATCGAAAAATTAGTTAAAACTGCCTAGATTATACTTTGAGTGGAATATAAATCTTTATAGTTAAATTATCGGTAGAATTTATCCCTTCCGTAGACATATTCATGTATTCACAAATGCAAGGGTTGTCTTTTAGGTCCATAACTTTTGCATGATTATTTGGATACCATTCTTGAAAGATTTGAGAAAATTTACTCCCTAAATCCTTATAAGGACCATGGTGAGTAAATACAGCACACTTACCACCCTTAAGTATCCTACGATTGATTTTTCCTTCAAATTCTATGTTATCAGGGGCTGTCATACAAGCATCGTAGCGCAACTTGTCTTTTTCTGTTGTTTCTGGGTCGTCTAGAGATATTCCAAAAAATCTTTCTTTTAGGAGGTTGATTTTTTTATCTTCAGCAAACTTGGTTAACGAACCCCAAGCCTTTTCTGATACTTCTTCGTATGGGCCATTATGGCGTACATATAAAACCCATTGATCATCTACCTCTGTGATAATAGGCTGTAAACCACTCATATTTCTCTCCTAATCAAATTGAAAAATCCAGTTATCTCGTGTCAATTAATTTCTGTCAAAGAAAATTAAAAATAGATGCGATGAGGAACAAAAAAAATGGCGCTCAAATATAAATGCATTTCAACTTCTATGCCTAAATGATAGAACGTTTTCGTCTATTACATAAAAAATAAAATAGGTACTCAAAATAAATCAATATTTTGTTTTCCTTTTCGAGGTAATGAGTTTTTAAATAATTGGAAACTTTATTTTTGTGATGGGATTGTGCCCCGGAAGTCGTATGAAGGCGGTATTCCTTTTCAGAGATTGAATATCCGTCGATGATACGACTGGAAGAAATTTATTATGTGAGGATAGGTTCACTCCATCTCGCACTTCATGGGCTCCATAAGAAATGCCTTCTTGAAATTCTTTAATCTCTCTTTCGCCGAACATGCGTGAAATTTTATCCGCTATATCTGGATCCTGTTCAGAAAAAACGACCTTCGTTGAACAGTTGCCAATGATCGTTTTGGAATGCTCTCTTCCATAAACTCCTTCTAGCTGTGCAAGACTTTGCAAGGCAATGACTCCACATCCCCCATATTTTCTGCCTTCGGTAAGCAGCATTTCGAGATCCTTGATTTTTTGCAAACTCGGCAGCTCGTCAAGAATAAACCAAAGGCGTCTAATTAGATTTGGTTCGAGTTGAAGAAGGCCCTTGATGGCCGTCGAAACCCATGTTGAAATGAGAGGATTAATTGCCGATCTTTGTGCGGGAAAACACTGGATGAATAGCCAAACGTCTTCCTTCTCATCTTGAATCCATTTTCGAATTGAAAATGGATTTTCTGTGTTTTTGAGATGTTCAATACAATCTACAAAAGAGGCAGCAACCGAACGGACGG
>JABDEI010000073.1 GCA_013287145.1 Chlamydiota bacterium | reverse complement strand
AGGCCTGGTCCTGGCCAGAAAGGCATGAAGCCGAAAGGTTTGGTTCCGGCAGCGTGAATGACTTCCCAAACATCGATTCCCATAGGCTCGCAGATAATTTTTAACTCATTGACCAAGGCGATGTTGACGCTTCTGAAAATATTTTCAAAGAGTTTGGCGGACTCTGCCACGCGTGTGCTGCTTAAAGCAACTATGTCATCGATAGCTAGAGAATACAAAGCTACAGCAAGGTCTAAGCTTTCTTTATTAGCGCCGCCAACAAGTTTTGGAATCGTTTTTGTGTTGTAGTTTTTATTGCCTGGGTCTTCTCTTTCAGGGCTGAAACAAAGATAAAGGTCTTGATTCAGCTTACATTTTCCTTTGTTTTCCAAGATGGGTTGAACAACTTCTTCTGTTGTTCCCGGCCATGTGGTGCTTTCTAATGAAACGAGAGTATGCGGTTGCAGGTAAGGAGCAATAGCTTCAGAGGTTTCTACGATGAATCTTAGGTCGGGTTCTAGATGATGATCTAGAGGAGTTGGAACGCAAATAATGACAGCATCGCAATCGGCGATGCGGGCATAATCATCGGTAGCAATTAAGCGTTTGGATTCGCATACCTTTTGCAAACGGCCATGGTTAATATGGCGAATGTAGCTTTGTCCTTCTGATATGGCCGAAATTTTACTCTTGTCAATATCGAAACCGATGACATTGATTCCAGCTTCTGCAAAAACAAGAGAGAGAGGAAATCCTACATAGCCGAGGCCTACTACGCCGACAGTAATTTGTTTTGCTCTGATGCGATCTATTGAGATTGGCATAAAAAACCCTTTAGTTAAGGGGCAAAAATTTAACAAATTTTGAAGAGGAAAACAAGCAGAATTATTATTATACCGCGTGCGGTATAGAGGGTGTCTTGAAAATTATTTAAGATGAGAGTGTTTAAAAACTTACTTGTCCACGAATCGTCATTTTGCTACCCTTCACTGCCAGAATCGTATATTTTAAGAAGTACTATGAACATTCTTGTGATCTTTGACTACTACTATCCTTTGCCAATGCGGCAGACGTTTAAAGATTATTTAGACTCCTTCGGGAAATATAGTACCCATCGAGTTTTTTATTGTAATTATGCGTTAGGGATTCCGCGATATCTCGCAAAAGTCCCTTTTGACTTAATCATTTTCCACCAAGGGTTTTCTTGCCAATTCCGTTGGGGTGGCCTTTCGTATGACAGTTATTTGAAAAGACTGGCTCCTTTGAAAAATTCCTCTGCCGTCAAAGTGCTTTTCTGCCAAGACGAATTTCTTAAAATGGATCGCATCTGCCAATTTGCAAATGATTATGCCATTGATATCATTTTTACCGTAGCTGAAGAAAGTGAGTGGTCCAAGATTTATAAGGGCGTCGATCGCAGCAAAGTTCAGATCCATAAAGTCCTCACTGGCTATCTTAATCACGACATATGCACAACCATAGAAAAACTCCAAAAAGAGATTCCATCGCGAGATATCGACATAGGCTATCGAGCCACCCATGCTGAACCTTGGTTGGGAAAGCATGGACAGCTGAAAATTGACATCGCCAATGTCGTAGAAAAGGAAGCCGAGCAAAGAGGCATGGTGACAGATATTGCCACGGTTCACGACGAGAAAAAGTTCTTTCATGGATTGGATTGGTATCGTTTTATGCTGAGATGCAAGACCTTTATCGGCGTTGAAGGTGGCAGCAGCTTGTTCGATGAAGACGGTTCGATCAGCATGAAAGTGAAGTCTTATGTCAAAGACCATTCCGATGCCTCCTACACGGAAGTTGAAACTGCCTGCTTTCCCGGCTTAGACGGCAATCTAGCGTTGGCAGCTATTTCTCCCAGACATTTAGAAGCATGTGTCACCAAGACTGCGCAAATATTGCTTGAAGGTAGCTATAGCGGGATCTTGCAACCCAATATCCATTACATCGAATTAAAAAAAGATTATAGCAACCTCGATGAGGTACTAAGGCTTGTGCAAGATCAAGAAGCTCTAAAAGAGATCACCGACCGCGCCTATCAAGATATTGTATTAAGCGGTTTGTATACCTATCCTAACTTCGTTGCCCAAACGTTGCAGCGCTGCTTTGATGGCCGCAAGACTCCTCTAAGTGCAACTTCTTTTTCCACTCATTATCAAGCAAATAAATTTCGGGAATGGCTTATCTGGAAAATGATGCCTATGGAGTTTTTTCTCTTTAGGAGTGTCAAGAAGCTTTTGCCCACCGGCATCATTTCCCGACTTAAGTCTTTACGCAATCGTGGTGAAGGGCTTTGACAATTATAACGTACGACCTTAGGTAATTGAATGATGCGCGTTTTAGTCTTGCACCGCTCCTGCAGCGAAAAGCGAAAAACTATCGATGATCATCTTTATTCGTTTAAGAGATATGTGAAAGATGTCGAATTTTTTTATTGCGATGTCTATTTCAAAGTTCCCTCGTTTATGCGATGGATCGATTGGGATGGGGTCATTATCCATTATACTTTATTAGGAGAGCGTTTTGATCAGAGGCTTTGGAAAAATATTTTTAAAGGCCTTGCCAAAACGCTCCCGAAGACTAAGGGATTTAAAATCGCTATTCCCCAAGATGAGTTTATCCTATCAGATCAGCTGTGCGAACTTTTTCGCTTAGGTAATGTAGAGACGGTATTTACATGCGCATCATCAATTGACTATGAGACGATTTATCCTTTAGAAAAATCGGGACTTAAACATCGCATCAGCACTTTGACGGGATTTGTCGATGAAGAGACGATAGAGATATTAGAGTCTCTTTCCAAGGAAGTTCAAGAACGGACCATTGACATAGGGTACCGGGCGCGCAATTTGCCCTATTGGGTGGGAGCTCATGGTCAATATAAAGGCGTGATAGCAGATCGCGTTTTACAAGCGCCAAATCCTTTCGGCTTAAAGCTGGATATCTCTACTAAGTATTCTGATGTTTTTTATGGCAATGATTGGCTTAAGTTTTTATTGCGCTGTAATACGACTTTAGGATGCTTGGGTGGTTCTAGCTTGCATGACCCCGATGGAACCATTCGAAAAAAAGTCGATGAACACGTCAGGAACAATCCACAAGCCACTTTTCAAGAAGTGGAAAAAGCCTGCTTTCCCGGATTGGATTATAAATTGCATCTTTTTGCCCTATCTCCTCGGCATTTTGAGTGCGCCATGTCGAAAACCTGTCAGATCCTTCTTGAAGGGGATTACCAAGGAGTTTTATCGCCGGGGATTCATTATATCGAATTGAAAAAAGATTTTAGCAATCTTGCTGAAGTGATGAAGCTAGCTGCTGATAGGGAATACTGCAATGAGATCGCCGAAAATGCCTACTGCGATATCGTCGCCTCAAAAAAATACACTTATAGCGCCTTTGCCAATCAGGTCATCGACCACATTCGCCAGTTTTCTAAACCACAAAAAGTTAAATCAGAAACAAATATTTCCGTAGTCAGGTACTTATTAGGCTTGCACAATCGCTGGCGCATAGTCTATACGCGCTTTCTCATGTTAAGAAATCGATCCGAAGCCCTCTTAAGGCGCATGGCCAAAAAAACTCTAGTTAAACTCGGTCTCATGAAGAGATAGTGATCCGCAAGTTTAGCGATACTGCCATTTTCGATTCACAATTCAATGATAAAAAAATTGTAATTTCCGCATTTTACACATTGGAAATTGAGTTCATCACGCAAATGAGTACCTCATTTTAGTAAATTAAAGAATTCAATTGTGTAGTTTAGCCGCGAATAGCGGCGACAGCAAGTAGCCACAGACGTAAGTCTGTGGTAAAAGGCAAAAGGCATCAAGCCGTGATAACGGCGACAGTTTCATGAGGGTGCTGTCGCCGTTATCACGGCTCGATGATAGGTTTATGTACCCACCCACAGGCTTACGCCAGTGGCTACCTGCTGTCGCCGCTATTTGCGGCTAACTAATCCTTTGTGCAAGAATCCCAACGGATCGAAGATAAAAATAAATCCATAATGTTTATTGCAGTGGTGATCAGTTATAGGAGTTACGTTATAGAAGTTGTTTGTTGAGAATTAAAATCAAAAATGATGTAATAGTTAATTAAATTAATTAGAGTGATGTTTAATGAGAGTTTCAGATGTTTGTGCTGATTATTTTGGATGTTTTAAAGTTATCAGCAAATTTAAAAATAACAACGCCAAGACAAATGGTATAGCGGCCCTTAAAATACTTTCTCATATCATATTTGTCATTCCCCTGGGATTTGGCATTGCCTATGGCATCTCATCTCTTTATGGACGCGTGAATAAAAAGCCACCTATCAAGGCTCACATAATTGACGATCATGCAAAAAACAAACTAGATATAGAAAAACCAAGTATCAAAGAGAAATTTTCTGAGGAGCCTGCAAAAGTTCAATATCCCGAGAGCTCTACAAGAAAAACAATTGAATCTGAGGACACAAAGAAAATTGATTCCTCCAAGCAAATTCCTTCTTCTCTGCCGGTGATGCCTGCTTCACTCACCTATTCAAAAAAATATGAATGGGAAGAGAGAAAGAAATCAACTTTGACTTCTGACTCTTCTTTGCTATTAAATCATCAAGCCCCAGCTCACGTGAAAGCTGCTTTAGATAAAATTTTTACTGAGCCGCTGCCATCTTTTGAATCTAAAGAATGCCTTTCTGAGCTTATCAATAGAGGAGTTGAATTTGACCTAAGCAAAAAAGATAGTAGCATTGGTTTTTTGAAAAGTTTAGACTTCGTTATTAAGCTGCAAAGAAATGAATTCATCTTAAAAAATAATCTGCAATATAACTTTCAGCAGATCGTTATGAATGATAACATTCGAGATTGCATCGTCGAAAAAAATCTCAAGCATATTACTTCTATCCAAAAGTTTATCTATTCTTTACCTACATTGGAGAACGATCATGCCGTCAATGATAAAAATACAGTGGTCGTTGCCGAGAGGATTAAACCTATTACAGTTGATTTTGACGAGATAATAGATGAGCAATACAGTGAGCTGCTTACTGTTGTTGCCAACGTAAAATATGCAGAGTTGATTCCAGCAAATTTGACCTGGGTAGAGGAGGATGGAATCAGAAAAATCGCTTTTCTTAATACAGAAGATAAAGCGATGAAATTTATAGCTTCAGATGATCGACTGCAGATGCATTGTAGAAATTTCAACCAGTACGATACTCCTTGGCCAGGCAACAAAGAATCTCTGGCCATCGCAGAAATTGCTGAAAAATTCTTCTTAACAGGAGAGCCAGAAAAAGCACGAAAAATGATTCAACTTCTTTTAACTTATCATGGAGGATTGCGAAAACTTATGCCTCATGATCAGCAAATCCAAAGAAAAGCGATGTTTGCTAAGGCAACTGCGGCCATAGAAAAGGAGCTGCAAGTCATTTTAAATCAAATGAACATTTCCCATACAGTTAAGCTAACTTAAAGTTAGGGTAATCGCGTTATAATAAGTAACTTTGAGTTATGCTCTAGCCTGAATCAAAGTTGGAAAGCCAAAAATAACCTTGTCTATTCAACAACCATTTAGAAAGTCTGTCTAAGCTTATTTCTTTTCCTATTACATCTAAACCTATCCTTTTCAACCATCCATGAATCATCATTGACGTTGTTTTGTCCTAAGTCCGGAGTGAAAACGAAGGACGGCGCGATTACAGCCCAGCATGACTGAGCGCCTTAGCGCGATGGAATGCTGGGTTAGTAAAACACACATTAGAGCCCGGAGCGTATGCGCAGGGCGACTGAGTACAAGAGATTTAATATAAAAAGACATGGATAAAAGAATGTCTTTAATTCCCAACAACGACAATCGCTTCCTAAGCAAAGAAGGAATTAAGCCTTCTTGCTGGGTTTGAAGGGCTTTGCTCCTTTGGGTGCGCGGACGGCAATAATCAAACGCTGAAAAACAGTCAGCCGTACCGCTTTGGGTATACCTCCATGGATCTTTGGTTTTTTTGTGGTTGACAGTGCGAAAATTACAAATACGACCATTACCCCTAAAAGATTTGGCTAAAAACATAGCTTTCAAGAGATAGACATTTTGCTAATAAGCTTGGGAAATATTCAAATAAATGTTATCGAATCTCTAGTTTATCATCATCAGCTTGCAAAAATTTATGAAGAAAAATTCCTTCTTATTTTTATTATTTTTTCTCTTGTTGTTCGGCTCTCAGGTAGATGCCATTCATTCAGCCGCTCTCCTGCCTTCGACGGAAGGAGATCCGGATGGGTTTATTGATGAGTGTGTTTGTGTGATCAATGGGGATTATTGTGAGTCTTCCACTGATTTGGCTATTGTAGGACCCGACATCCTTTTTCTTCAGCGCTATTACAACGCAAAAAATTATATCACCGGAAAACATGCCGGAGGATGGAGGCTATTTACTACACAATTTCTTATAGTTGGTAAGGATCCTAAAAATTATCAAAGCACATTAGCATTCACAGGAGAACGCTCGGGGGGCATTTTTACCTATTCAGGATGGCGAAAGAGTGATGGAACTACCGAGGAACCCCTCAAAATTGATTTAGAACTAAATGGATTAGGGATAGTCAACACCTATGCTAAAAACATAAGTGGACAAACAAATCATAAAAATAATTTCATAACATGCAAGGAAGAAACATGTGAATTATTCTTAGGCGACGGCACAAAAAGAATCTATAAGAAAGTAGCGAGACTCCCTAATCAAATTTTTGGTGAAGAACTTCTTCCGTTTCTATCTGAGCAAGTACTATCTCCGGAATATTATCATCTGATAGAAGAAATTTTACCTAGCGGCAACCGGCTTCATTTATCATATGATACTGTGGGTCATGTATCCCATATAGAAATGAAAAATGCTTCAAATTCAAAAACAATTTCTTGGATACACTTTGATTATGAATTGCAGGGCAATAGCTATTTAGTCAAGCTTTCGACAAGCGATGAGAAAACAGTTAACTACCATTTTAGTTTACTCAGCCTGCCGAACGGTTTTAAAACATATGTACTCACCCAAATAAATGGCTCCCACATCATATCTTGTTCGTATGAATATGAAGTTAATGGCAACTTGTGCACCCTCGTCAAAAAGATTTTTCCTGATGGAAGCTTTAAAGAAATTAATTATGACCAAGAAGGTCGAGTTAAGGGCATTAAAGAACCGGCTCTACTTCCGAATCAGACGAAAGTAAAGTATGCATTTCATTATGCCAAAAACTACACCGACGTTTTTGATGCAACAGGATTGAAAACGCGATATTTGTATAATGAACATTCACAACTTATCGAAGTAGCTAAATACGATCAAAAAAAACTCTATCGTTCTGATCTTAGATTTTGGGGAAATCAGCCAGAAGATAAAGGCCTTTTACTCGCCAGAGCTGTTGCAGATGGAAATCGCGTCATCCATTCCTATCATTCCTATCACTATGATACCAAAGGAAATATTCTTGAAGAATGTTTATATGGCGACTTAACAGGAAGAGAGAGCATTTCTTTAGTTTTGAATGTCGAAGGAAAAGTTGTGAATTCAGATGAGATAGATTGCCATCGAATCAGGAGATCATATTCAGAAGATGGCTTTAATCTTTTAACAAAAATCGGTAGCTCTCAGGAGTCTCAAACAGTTTTGGTTTATCAAAGTAACACCCATTTCTTAATTAAAGAATTATCCGTTGAGAAAAAAGTAAGGAAAAGAATTTTTCACTTTTACAATGAAGATGGGGCACGTATTAAAACAATAGAAGACGATGGATATGCAGATGAAGAAAATGTCTTAGACGGTGTCACCGAGAGGCATATTGTTACTATTCAACCTAAAAAATATCTTCCTGGCGTAGGCTTACCTGAAGCTATAGATGAAAGCGGTCTAAATCTTTCCAATAATCAAGAAATTCTCTTTCGACGTCGATTAAACATTTTCGATGCTCAGGGTAGAATATTGCGTTGCGATACCTGTGATTCAGAAGGTCAATTTGCTCACAGTGAATTGAAAAGTTATAACTCTTTTGGTTTGCCTATTTCAGAGACTAATTTACTAGGTCAAGTGACTACATATACTTATGATAGTTTTGGCAATCCGACTTCGATTTCTATTCCTCATGATCATAAGGATATTCAATTTACATACGATCAAGGAAATCATCTGATCCGGAGTTTAGAGACTATAGATGGTCAGCGGCGTCTGGTTGAAAATTCTTTTGATGCCATGGGAAGAAAAACATCCTCGATCGACATGCATGGTAATATAACGTCGTATATTTATGATGAATTTGGAAGGTTGACTCAAGTAATTTTTCCAGAAGTCTATGATGAAAATGAAAACACTATTCAACCTAAAATTAGCTGTTCCTATGATATCTTTGACAATATTATTTCTACTACAGATCCCAATGGGTATGTTACCTACAAATCCTATACCCTTAGAGGCGAACCTAGTAAAATTATCTATCCTGACGGCTCTATAGAATTGTATAAGTATGATCGAGGAGGCAGCTTGCATCGCAAACTCTGCCGTGATCAAAGCGTTACAAACTATGAATATGATTATCAAGGCAGAGTTACTAGGGAACAAACTCAAATATGTTCTAAAGATAAGCCAATCGGTGCAACTTCTACAGTGGAATATGAATATAATGGCTTTCATTGCAAACTAAAGACCTTAAATAGAAGACTTGCTACACAATATGAATATGATTCGATTGGCCGTCCGATTTCTATTATTCAATCAGATAAATCCGAGAAAAGTGATGATTTGACATCCCGTCATACAGAAATTTTTTATGACAATTTAGGGAACATCGGTCGAAAAAAAGTTTGGTTTGATGTTGGACCAGAAGATTATTCACTAGAAGTCTTTAACTATGATCTGACAGGACGTGTTATTGAAAAAAGCGTTGAAGATGCTCAAGCATCCGTACTATTACAACGCACATTTAGTTACGACATCGATGCAAGAGCGACAGAAGAATATGGCATTGTCGATGGAAAAAAAACCACTCTCTCTAGAACAACCCACGATTTCTTGGGTGAGTCTTCAATTTACACCGATGCCCAAGGCAATGAAACCAAAGTCAAGATTGACAATGCCTATTGTAATGCGTTAGGTCAAAAAGTCATAAAAAAGATAATCACTAATTCTTTTGGCGTTAGAACAGAAGTCGAGTTTGATGCACTAGGCAGAATTGCGAAAATTCTCAAAAAAGATGAGATGGATGCCTTATTGTCTCTGCAACGTATTCTTTATGACGCCAGCAGTAACAAATGCCAAGAAATTAACGCAGAAATTTCTCAAGGAAATGTCATTGGATCACAGTCGACGTTCTGGAAATATGGTCCTATGAACCATTTAGAAGCGCAAATTGATGACTATGGTTCTCCTCAAGAGCGTAAAACCTATTTTGAATATAATTCTTTTGGACAAATGATCGCCAAAATAGTTCCAGGTTTTGCCAAGCCGCTTACCTACAGTTATAATCATGCTGGAAAAATTGACTCCATTATACATAAGGATGCTAATCTACCCGTAGAACAGCAAGTTGCTAATTTTTATACTTATGATGAAAACGGCAACATCGTTCAAGCAAAAGGTCATCGAGGTGTATCTGTCTCAAGAGAGTACAATGCTTTTGATCAAATCACTAAAGAAAGTGTATCGGATGGTGAGAATGGTTTTTTTAATATTAATTATATCTATGATCGTCAAGGGCGAATTATATCGATAACGTTACCGGACAAATCTGCTATACATTACAAATACAATGCGCTCTTTGGGACTGAAATAAAGCGTCTTACAGCCGATGGAAAAGAACTTTATTCTCATCAATACAAGGCCTATGATGAAAGTGGAAGAATCTTGAGTGAATCTTTCAACGACAAAGAAATAATAGAGCATCGCTATGATCTGAATGGTAACACGACAGAAATCAACACACCTTTCTTGGTTGAGAATTATTCGTATGATCAATCTGGGCGCATTATTAAAAAAGAACGAAAAAACAATAGCACCGTCACTTTCGCAAGTTATGCGTATACTGACCTCGCACAGCTATGCTCGGAGAGGGGATCGCATAACAATGAGTATCGTTATGACTCTCTAGACAATACAGTCCAAATAAATGGCATCCCCTTAGCCTACACTGCTAATCAATTAACATCTTATTCTAACGCAAAATATCAGTATGATCCGCAAGGCAATCTGTTGCGCAAAACTTTAGATCAACAAGAAACCCGTTTTAAAAACAATATTCTTTCACAACTGATCCAAATTGAGAAGCCGGACCATTCACTAGTCTCTTTTATTTACGATCCTTTAGGCAGGCGTCTTTTCAAAAAGCACGTTCAAGGCCCTGCTTACTGGGCAAAGGTGTTTTCTACTCAACACTTCATGTATCTTGATGACGTTGAAATTGGTACAATTAATGAGAAAGGAAAAATTCAAGAGCTGCGCATCCCTGGACTTGCTTCAGAAGGCTTATCATACAAAAGCATCGCCATTGAAATAAAAGGAAAGCCTTATGCAACTGTTCACGATCATTGTGGAAATCTCGCTGCTTTAGTAGACCCCATTTCTCACACGATTGCAGAAAGCTATTCCTATTCAGCATTTGGAAAAGAGTTAGTTTACAATTCTGCCGGCGATCAAATTGCCGAAAGTTCCTTAAACAACCCTTGGCGGTATGCTGAAAAACGTGTCGATAAAGAAACAGGATTGATTTTCTTTGGTTTGCGTTACTACGATCCGCAGATCAACCGATGGATTAATCCCGACCTCTTAGGAAAATGCGATGGTCCTAACGAGTATGCTTACACTCGAAATAACCCCCTAAATTGTTTAGATAATTTTGGATTAGAAACGGAATCCGTTTCAACGGTACGCTTTGAACATTTTTTTTATGGTGACGAAGAGCATTATTATAAATATTGGGGTACTCCTCCGAATCGATATTGTATAGGTAATATCTATCATAGATCGGATATGGACAATTCCCAGCAATTGCCAAAAATCGTCTATAGCAATTCTTTTGAAGATAAGTATCCTCAACAGAAACGTTCAAGAATGTTTGATCTTGGGTTGCAAGACTATCCAGACATGGGCATTGGCTTCATCAATGGCATTAAAAATAGCTATGAAGAAGCAAGGGAATCAGCGTCATATATTTCCGACCTCGCCAATGGAGCAAATGTTCATGGGGTCTATAATGGTTCTTATAATAGTCCAAGGGATTTATTTGGATGTTTTCTCGGACTTAATTTTATTGCAACTCCTCCCGTTCATTACCTACATCAACAGTGGGATAATTTCTTTGGGAACTCTTCTTCAGATGCTAATTTCTTACAAATCTGCCAAAGTCAGGGGGCAATTCATGTCAGAAACGCTTTGCTTGATTACTCTCCAGAGCTAAGAGAAAGAATCTTAGTTGTTGCAATAGCTCCCGGTGGATACATTTATAATCAAACATGCGGCCAAGTGGTGCACTATAGAGTGCTGCCTTTTCGCGATCTGGTTCCCTATATCGATTTGATAGGAATGGTAAGAGAAAGAGATACTACCCTTCTTTTAAAATCTCATCCGCATTCTCATTTGCATGATCATAATTTTCAAAGTCCCACATATAAAGAAGCGTTAAGATATCGAATTGATAATTATTTACAATCAAAAGGAAAGGGCATATGACAAAATCACTATTTTTTACACCACTTTTTCTATTATTTTTTCTATTAAGTTTTCTGCTCCCTATAAAAGGCTATGGAATGCCTAAAAACGAACAAAGTGTGGGAAAATTATTAAAAAAAATAGCCAAGCAACTTGAAAGTAAATATAAATTTTCTCCTATTGGCACAAATGTCGGCATGCCGGGAGGAATAATAAAATTTTTGGGGCTCGACTTTCAGATGTGTCGTTTAATGACCCAAGATGAAGCGCGCAAGATTCTTAT
>JABDEI010000072.1:76-11963 GCA_013287145.1 Chlamydiota bacterium | reverse complement strand
TTTTGAGGGCTTGCTGATCATTGAAAAAGGCCACTTTGAGAAAAGGAGCTAGCTCTTTATTAGAAATAGCATCGTGTGGTTCAAATTTTCCCGAAGTAAGGGTTTTCAAATACTCGGGAACATCTTTTTCAACGATATTGCGCCAGTAATTGCGGGCATAGTGTGGATGGTTGTTTAAAAAGTTTTGCATCTCCTCATATGTCGGTTTGACTTGATTGATGAGAGTGCCCTCTTTGAAGTAGTTTTTCCAACCTTGAAAGGCTAAGCGCACTTCAAAGGGTAGGGAACTTTCAGGTAGCGTCTCAAGGTTTTCCTCCTTTGTT
Organism: Chlamydiota bacterium; assembly: GCA_013287145.1. Taxonomy (GTDB): domain Bacteria; phylum Chlamydiota; class Chlamydiia; order Chlamydiales; family Parachlamydiaceae; genus JABDEI01. The sequence goes on along the minus strand of JABDEI010000072.1, from coordinate 11,640 downwards.
GTTTCCAAGCTCTTACTGAAGAGCACATAACCCTCAGGTGCTGCCGGCCAGTATTGCGGCTTCCACTCCTCTGCGTAGTTTAGAAATTCACGAAACTCTTTGATAGGAATAGGCCTAGGAGCTAAGGCTTCTTTGCTTATCAGCCTATCCCAGGTGTGGTAAAGAAAGATTAATTCAGGCGGGGCTACAGCATATTCATCGCCAAAAGGAAGATCGAGGCTAATTTTATCTTTATAGAGAAATCCGGGAAGATAGCCGGTTTTATTGGCGCTGTTGGCTCGCATAAAGTCGGAAAACTGCCATAGAAAAAGAGAGATTTGTCTATTTGTTACTTGCAGAAAAGGACTTGTTTGCAAATTCCAGCTTAAGGTCTTTTGATACCACGATATTCCTCCCCATATTAAACAAGTCACTACTGTCACCAAAAAGAGCCAAAGCCAAAAAGGAAAGGGATTTTTGCTATATTCTTCATGGATGAAGTCTTTTTCTTCAAGCTGCGGAGAAGATGGGGTACTCATGACATAAATCCTTAAGATAACTGCATGACTTTGTTGTATAGCAAAATCATGCAGTAGTCCAGATTTTTTTAGAAACCGTAGGAAGCGCGGACGGCAAAGTAGTTTGTTGGGAATTTTTCAAATTGTCCTTCCGCAGAATATCCATCATGATATTCCATGAAAATGCGCAACTTTCGGCACAATCCGCAAGTTTTGCCGAATTCATACCCAAGCACATACGTCATATCGACATGGCGTTTGAATTCGGGATGAAAGCGCAGATGCATTCCATAAAACGGCTCGCCATACAATCTCTGCATACAGCTATAGAAACCAAAGCGCGGCATGCGGATCTCCAGACCCGTTTCTGCATACCATCTTCCTGTTCTGAATGACTCATCTTGTGCAACAACAACGCCAACTCCACTATAAAGGCGGATTTCATTGGTGAAATCGTGCGAAACAAAGAAGTCAAGGAACTCAGCGCTTGGATTGCGACGGTGGAAATGCGGATGATTTAGCAAAAACTCATCTCCGATGTGGCAAGAGATGTGGTACCCGCGCAAGCGAAACTGCCAGCAATCGATAGCATAGGTAATGGGGATCCCGACATAATAGTCAGCATTCATCAATGGAGACGAGTCATGCAAAGGATCAAAAACGGCCCATACACCGCCTTCTAAATCAAATTCCAAATCACCGCACCATGGCCATACATTGATGAAGCGATAAATTGGAAATGTGTCAGCAAAGGAGACATCGATCACGTTCTTTACAAGGACTTGATCATTAAAGCGCCAGCCTGCAGAATAGGTCACTTGACGCGGATCTGCCACAAAGGGTCTAAAAAGTGGGGGATCTTCCGGTAACCAGACACCTATCGAACCGTGGCAATGGGCATTGCGCATGTCGATGTTTTCGTAGAAAGCATGTGGCGCACAAGGCGATGGCTCTAAATATTCCACCCCACCCCAGACCCCGCAGCAGCAATTTTCATCGTCGCATTGATTTGAACAATTGCATTGACCCGATTGTTCGCAGCCGCAATTGCAATCAGCCCTACAGCTACAGCCACAGGAACATTTGTGGTTACTATTCGAAGAATACGCGTAGGCAGCATACTGGGGATTGTCTTGAGAAAAGAGAAGCCCACAGGTTAACAATGCGCTACAAAAAAGAATGTAAAAATTGATGTTGTTCATCCTCATAAGCCATCCATTTTTTCTGTGAAAGGTTAAAAAACAAATTTGCTTTATACAAAAACAAAACAAAATTTGAAAGAAAAAAAAGAGGAAGCGGCGAGAGGTAGTCAGTAGGAAGTCAGTAGGAAGTCAGAATCCAGAATCCAGAATCCAGAATTCAGAATGAAGGCAGGTAGTCAGTAGCCAGTAGTCGGTAGTCAGTAGGAAATCCACAGCTCAGAATACATGGCATAAATTTATTTCTCTTTTCCCCGTAGGGGAAGACGCAGGTTGCCTCGGGTTTCAACCCGAGGTATATGCAAAAGGGCGTTGTGCCCCGTAGGGTCACAAGAAAATGAGTCGAAACGAATGTTTTTTACTCGCGCATATCTTGCGGCTCTAACGAGACGCAACTCTTTTTTTATGATACACCTCGGGTTGAAAACCCGAGGCTACCTGCGTCTTCCCCTATGGGGAAATGAGAAATAAATTTATGCCATGTATTCTGAGCTGTGGATTTCCTACTGACTACCGACTACTGGCTACTGACTACCTGCCTTCATTCTGGATTCTGAATTCTGGATTCTGACTTCCTACCGACTACTGGCTACCGACTACTCTCCGCTAAAATAACTTCCATCTTAGCTTCGATGATCTCTTTGACAACCTTTGGATCATATCGGTTTTGAAACCAAAGGTTCCACTGCTGAACAGCCTGATAGATGAACATGCGATAACCATAGATAGGATAGCATCCGCATTTCATGGCATTTATCAAAAAAGGCGTTTCTTTAGGCCTAGTTTTGATATCCATGGCATAAGTACCAGGAATAAACCACTTGGCATCGATAGGCATCTCATGCGGCGTAGCATTGACGATGATGTCATAATTTTGATATTTCGCGATGGCATCCAATCCTGCTCCAGCGCATTTTAATTGCCTGGCGAGATCGTAAGCTTTTTGGGGATCCCTGTTGAGAACGATTAAGCGGGCACCGCGCTTTACGGCTTCATAGGCAATGGCTTTGGCGGCGCCACCGGCGCCAATCATTAGCAATGTTTTATCTTTTACAGAAACTTGCTCTTCGATGGCATCAAGAGCTCCTATACAGTCGGTGTTGTAACCGGATAATTTTCCCTCTTCGAAGAGCACCGTATTGACGGCTCCGATGCATCTTGCATAAGAGTCCACATGATCAAGAAGGGAAAACAATTGCTCCTTAAGAGGCATAGTCACACTTAGTCCTCTTATCTCAAGTTGCTTTGCTAAAGGAAAAAACTCTTTAAGCTCCTCAGCTTTTACGGGCATCTTGACATAGACTGCGTCTATTCCAAAGTGGTTCATCACGGCATTGTGCGTGATATGAGATAAGCTTTTATCCACGGGATCGCCAATTAAGCCGTAGATTGCCGTCGCAGGCTTCAAAGAATGATACCGGTAAACATCTTTAAGAAATGGGATGGACATCTGCCCCGCAGCAGTAGCTTGCTCTTCTTCGATAAAACCATAGGTGAGGTAGCTACCGACAATAGGGCTAAGAACTCTGCTAAATTGGCCCGCTTCACCCATGCTTACCGAAATAAATTTAGTGCCTGCATTCCGGAAAAAATGCAGTTGGCGCAAGGCATCGGAAGATGATGACGCCATCGTAGCGATTTTGTAAAGAGCTGCCGGAATTTTCTTTAAGTGCGCTAACACGTGATTGAGATCGGAAGGAGTTTTTTCAAAGTCGTGGAACGAGACAATGATCTTTAACTGAGGATGCTTCTTTTGAAGTTTTTTTACAAAGTCGGTTGCAACTGAATATTCGATATCTAAAAAAGCAGGATTCAATGCCGCCAGGCGTTCAATAGTAGATAATCGTTCGTTCTCCGTTCCCGGATATGCTCCGCCTTGAGAAACTTGTCTAAGAGCAAAAATAACTGGGATTGAGGAGCAATTTTTAAGATGTATTAATTTTTCTTCGTCTAAGGAATCGAAATAATCCAAACGCAATTCAACAATATCCGCTGTTTTTGAAGCTTGTTGGATTTGTTCTTGAGCTTTCTGATAAGTTGGCCCCTTAATGACAGCACATAGCATAGACACCTCTATTATGATTAACGCTGCATGATGAATAAAAAGCAAAAAAAGGGCAAATTTTCTTTTCAGGATTAAATAGTTGGTGTGCAGCCGATTTTTTAAGTCTTTTGCTTTTTATATACTAGAGGGGGCTCTTCTGCGATAGATTCTCCCTCATCGACTTGTAAAACCTCATATTCATCGTCATCATTATGCGTTTTTTTTCTTCTCAAAGGAACTTCTTCCTCTTCGATGATATTTGGATCTATATTTTCTCTATTTTCATTCACTAATGTTTGCGATGGGACCCCAAAAAGATTTTGCTGATTTCTGCTTTGTTTCTTAAACATTTCATCAATTTTTTGAGAGTTTACTAAGGCTTTATAACTCCTTCTCTTTTTAAGTATGGTATTTCCATTACCACCCTTATTTTCATTATGCAGAGAGTCTTCAAGGTTAGTATAATGTTTGATGGCCTCTTTTTCTTTTTTACGAGGTGACTGATCTGGGCGAAGTTGAATAAACCCAAATTCATAATCTTCCGGAGAAGCGAATATATCTTGATAAAATTTTTGATTGCTCTGGAATTTCTTAGACTGAGGATGATTAATGTCGTTATAATATCCTTCTAATCTAGACAATATTTTTTGCGAAGTCGCACCTATTAATGTCACGCCAGTTTTCTTATTACGCCATTTATAAAGGCAATTTGAAGCTTGGGCATCTAAATACGGTATCTTTACGTATATTCTTCCTTTGGAATTGCAGGCAACTTCATACCATTTGTTCGGAGTAAAGGGTTTAGAAATGTGGTTTCTTATCTGACTCGGAGTCATATCATTCAAGGCTGAATTTCCTTGGATAAAGTCCCATTCCTCAAGTGTCGTTTGACGCAATGTTGCGGGAAGATCTGTAATCTCGATATCGGGGCTATTTGTAAGATCGACGACCTCAGCATTGACATTATCTCTTGTTAAATCCACATAACTGTTTAAACTATAATTGCAATTATTATTAACCATCTTAAACCACAGTAATTATTATTTTTTAATTAATTATACACGAATAATCAGTAATCTTCAATTAAAAAACAAACTCACAGCTGTTTTACTGACAAATTATATAATTAATTATTGTCGTTTTTAAATATTTAAGTTATTCCAATTTTAAATTTTAACATTACTTTTTGTATAAATTAAATAGCTGCGGAATAATTCTTCTATAAATTAGCTTAACTCGAGTGTATCCCGAATGGCTAAGTAAGATTGAATTAACTTCTTTGAGCAAATTTACCTTGCATATGCTCCCCTTCTCTTGGTAAAACTATTGCCCACCAGGGAACTTTGTATGTCAGATATTAACCAAGACCAAAAAACTTCACCTATGATGCTGCAATGGCATGCCTGCAAAAAACTTGCAACTAATGCCGTTCTCTTTTTTCGTATGGGAGACTTCTATGAAGCTTTTTATGAAGACGCTGTATTGCTTTCAAAAGAACTCGATCTCACTTTAACGCGCCGACAAGACATCCCCATGAGCGGCATCCCCTACCATACGAGCGAAGGCTACATTGATAAGCTCGTAAGCAAAGGGTACCGCGTCGCAGTAGCAGAGCAGACCGAAGATCCAAAAAAAACTAAGGGATTAGTAAAAAGAGAAGTTGTCCGTGTTGTTACACCAGGAACCGTCATCAACTCCTCTTTGCTTTCTGACAAAACCAATAACTTTATCGCCTCCGTGACCCAAGTGGGCTCGCTTCTTGGATTGGCAACTTTGGACCTGACAACAGCAGAATTTCGCGTAATCGAATTTGATAAAGAGCAAGATCTACTTAACGAAATTTATCGCTTGCGCCCTGCCGAGTTTCTCACTTCGCAAAAATTTCAGCAAAAGCATGAACAGCTTTTCTTAGAGATTAAACAAGCTTATCCCTGCCTTCTCAATACACGCGATGATTGGCACTTCGACCATCAGATCGCCTGCGATTTTCTGATTAGTCATCTCCGTGTTCATTCACTAGACGGCTTCGGATTAAAAGGCATGGTTTCCGCCATCAATGCAGCTGGAGCTTTGCTCCAATACATTCAAGATGTGCTTAGCCTTCCCATTGGGCATATCCGTGAGATTCACACCTATTCGACAGCGCAGTATATGTCTTTGGATAGAGTATCTCAGCGCAATTTGGAACTGACAGAGTCTTTGCAAGATGGCAGCAGAAAAAATACTTTGCTTGAAGTTCTAGACAAGACTCAAACACCCATGGGTGCTCGCCTCATGCGACATTGGGTAAAACAGCCCCTTCTTTCTGTGGAGCAGATCACCAAGCGCCAAGAGGCGATTCAAGCTCTTTTGCAGCATGCCCAGGCGATGGAACAGGTGAGTTCTTTATTAGACGAAGTTAGGGACTTAGAACGGCTGATGATGAAAATCAGCTCAGGATATGCAAATCCACGAGATCTCGTCGCCTTGCGTTTTTCATTCAATCCTCTTCCTCAGATTAAAGCACTTTTTGAAGAAATCGCAGAATCCTCACTTTTAATTGAGCAAGAGATTCAGAAGCTAGACCCTCTTCCCGAAATGACAGACTTAATCGCAAGATCGCTTGTTGATGAACCCCCTATCCGCATTAGCGACGGAAAAATCTTCCGAGACGGATTTCATCGCGAACTTGACGAGCTAAGAGAAATTAGCCGGGATAGTAAATCGTGGCTAGCCCGTTATCAGACCAGGTTGCGCGAAGAAACAGGGATTAGAACCCTAAAGATCGGCTTTACCAAGATGTTCGGCTACTACATTGAAGTCAGTCGGGGCCAGGCAGAACGGATGCCCGACACCTTCCAGCGGCGCCAGACGTTAGTCAATGGAGAGCGCTACATCACCCCTGAATTAAAAGATTATGAAAGCAAGGTGCTGAACGCCGAAGAGCAAATTGCGGCTATTGAGAGTGAACTTTTTAATGTGCTACGAAGTGAAGTTGCTAAATATTCAGCACAAGTTCTTTCTGTTGCACAAGCCCTAGCGCAGCTCGATGCCCTTCAATCTCTTGCTATGGCGGCAAGGCGCCATGGTTATGTAAGACCTATTGTAGATCACAGCCAGCTTCTGCAAATTATTGATGGCCGCCATCCCGTCATTGAGGGATTAAATATCGGCGAAAAATTTATACCAAACAGCACTTTATTAGATGATCAAAGCAACCGCCTCTTATTAATTACCGGCCCAAATATGGCGGGCAAGTCCACATACATCAGACAAGTAGCGCTTATTGCTATCATGGCTCAAATTGGTTCTTTTGTCCCTGCCAAAAGTGCGCATATAGGGCTTATTGACAAAGTCTTCACACGCATCGGAGCAAGCGATGACCTATCTCGCGGACAATCGACTTTTATGGTGGAGATGACTGAAACTGCCAATATCTTAAACAACGCCACTTCGCGTTCTTTAGTTATCTTAGATGAAATCGGTCGCGGAACGAGCACCTATGATGGCATTTCCATCGCCTGGTCCATCGCCGAATATCTTCTGACGACCGAAGAGAAAATGGCAAAAACTTTATTTGCTACGCACTATTGGGAACTCACCAAACTGGAAGAAAAAATTCCTGGAGCGGTCAACTATCATGTCGCCGTGCATGAAAGTGAAGATCATATCGTTTTTTTGCGGAAAATCGTGCGTGGAGGAACAGACAAAAGCTACGGTATCCATGTAGGGCGCCTTGCAGGGCTTCCAATTCCGGTCATTAACAGAGCTAAAGAGATCCTTGTTCATTTGGAAGAAAACGCCAACCGCAAGAGCGCCTTTGAACCAACGCCTGCCAAGCCTAAGCGCCAAGTCACAAAACATAAGATCGACTCATCCGAAATTCAAATGACGCTCTTCTGTTAAGCTTAGACGATAGTTAGGCTTTTGTTCATAAATGCTTTGAGAATTATATCGTTCTTACAGAACTCGTCCTTTATTTATTCCTTTTCCCAGGCCTCCCGCTGCGCTTCGGCCTGGGAAGAGAAACGAATAAGATTAGAGTCCTGTAAGGACGGCATGAGACTGCTAACTACTCTAAACTTTGAAAAAAGATACAAATTGCATGATTAAAGGAATTTTTTTTGCATTAGCCGCCTGCTTCATCTGGGGCTTGATCTTTGTTGTTCCTCAGTTTATGAACGGCTTTGGAGCTATTGAAATTGCATTAGGAAGGTATTTGGTTTATGGCATGATCTCACTTTTCTTTCTATTAAGAGAAAGATTGCGTGGCCGCAGCTATTATCCTATTTCCATTTGGATTAAAGCTCTTAAGCTGTCATTTGCTTCCACCATGGGTTATTACATCTTTGTCATTTTAGCTCTACGCCATGCTTCTCCCGCAATCTGTGCATTAATTCTTGGAATCAGCCCCATTACCATTGCATTTTATGGCAATTGGAAACAGAAGGACTGCAGCTTTAAGCTATTAATCTTGCCCTCAATGCTTATTTTATTGGGTCTCATTATCATCAATGTTCCTTTTCTTATTAATAGTACCTCAATCTCGGGCTATGCTCTAGGTATGCTGTGCAGTTTTTCGGCTTTAATCAGTTGGAGTTGGTATGTGGTCGCGAACTCGCAATTCTTGAAAAATCATCCAGAGGTACAATCAGGCCATTGGTCTACCTTATTAGGAGTGTCTGCATTATTTTGGGTGGGTATCGGCAGCTTTATTGCTGAAGTTTTCTTTGGAAACGAGTTGCAACTCGATAAATATCTAATATGGGATTCAGCGCTTATTAATTTTCTGTCTGGTTGCCTAATTCTTGGGCTATTGTGTTCTTGGTTGGGAGCTTTTCTATGGAATAGAGCAAGTTTATATTTGCCAGTTTCCTTAGCGGGACAGCTGACGATCTTTGAAACCATCTTTGGATTGCTTTTTGTCTATGCTCTGGATGGGCGTCTTCCCCCTTTCTTAGAAGGCATTGGGATTCTAATGTTTTTGGCTGCCATTGCTTATGGCATTAGGACGACATCGCAAACATCCCCGGCCCATGTTTAGATCCGCGACAGCTGCTCAAAAATTAGCCGGATAGTTAGACAAAAATAATAATTTAATTTTTTTATTGACAAGGATTTCACAAGATGAGAATAGGAGTGTGTCCACAAATAAAAAACCTGTAAGGAGGTCATCATGGAAAAAAAGCAACAACAAAAAAATCCATTGCCGCAGCAAAAACCACAGCAAGGCAAACAAAATTCTCAAACAACTCAACAGCAGCCTGGCAAAACAAACTCAAACCAAAAGCCACGTTCTAACAACTGGTAAAATGTAAAGAGTTTGATTGGAAAAATAAAAACCCTCGTCTCTATAACGAGGGTTTTTTATTTTACTTTACTTAGAAATATGCTAACCTCGCCCTCAACGAGTTTTTTTGGCGTCGGAGATCACCGTGTCATCGCAAATGGGATTCCCACACTTCAATTCCTACCATCACAATAACGGCTTGTTATTTCAATTTATCTTGTCTGAGTTTCTTGAAGCTTTCAGTGAAATGGAGCAGATTAAGACTCTAGCCGAAAAGATCGCCAAAGAGGAAAAAAAGTCTTTGCATGAGGGAACCGGCCGCCAAATTTTGATAGTACTATATGGATATACTGCCAAGCTTGCCGGATCAACGCCAAACTTCATGCGTCTTTTCTCTTGGAATCTGGATAATGGATTGCTAGCTAAACTCAGAAATTATTGTGTTTTTTTCTCACATAACGCCAACTTACAAGACAAAGAATCGATATTACTGCAACGCAATGCGAATCGAATATGGGAAACGTGCCTTGCATGCCTTGATTTTATGCAATCGCTATTAAATCAATCTTCCAAAGTCAACGTGTTGGAACAAAAGAAAGTCCTTAATTTGCTAATCGAAAAGATGATGCGCTGCATGCGTCACTTTGCTAATCTCTTAGCAAAAATTATGGTTAACTTTCGCGACGAAGAAAACGTCATGTTTTTTTTACTTAGACATCATCAAGAATTTGATCGCTGCTACGGAAGCCAATTCATCGCAAAGTTTTTTAATAAAATGTTCCCAAAAGGGTTGATTGAATCTCAACAATTTCTTTCCGAACGCTATACAAACCGTGGTTTTGAAAATCTCGTCCCCCTCATTGTGATGAAAATGGCACAATTATCCGGTAAGAAAAAATGAGCTCGCTTCAACAAGATCTTCTTGAACTCACAGCTTTGACGCAGCTATATCTTCTGCAAGAATTTTCTAGAAAAGATTGGCTTGGCGTTGACTTAGATACCTATACCTATTTCAAGCAAAAGGCAAAGCAAAACAAAGAACCCATTAAGCCTGCTCCAATCATTCCTCAGCAGACTTTTAATGCGCCAGGTATAAAATCGGTTGAGACAAAACCAAACACCGTTAATAAACCGTCCAAAGCTGCAGCTAGCATACCAGAGAATATCCCAGCGCTTCCAAAGTCAAAAGAGCCTGCTATAGCCTTGGAGGAGCCTCTAAAACCTAGTATAAAACAACAACAGCTCGAGTTACATCCTTTACCGCAAGCATCAGCAATTAATCTAAGCGATATCCGCAATATCGTCGCAACGCATTTTCCGAATTTGACGATATTAGACGCTCCTCTAGATGATTCGGAAGCTAAAAAACTCAATCAAGCTTGGAGAAAACCTAAAACCTGTGCACAAGTCGTTATTCTCTCTTTTGATGATGACGCTAAACAGCATATCTTTTTGACTCAGGTTGCTAAAGCCATCTCTGATCGCTTTGCTGCAGCTGAGGTAATTACCGTAAATCACAAAGAACAAAGCGGCGCTTTGGAGAAATTAATTCAAGCAAACGAGCTTCGCTTAATTCTAGCAAGCCCCCATTGTTTGCAGTCAATACCTGAATTGCGCAACCACTATCGTCAAAAAGCAAGTCAAGACAAACATGATTTTTTGGGAAATATCCCCTTCATACTACTTTCCGATATCAAAGCCTATTTATCCGACACACAACTGAAAGCGACACTTTGGCGTACGCTCTGCGACTTCTTAAAATGAGCTTAAGATAACTATGGATGCCAAGCCCTTCGCAAGATATGCAGAGGTTGTTCTCGACCTTGCCTTAGATAAACCGCTCGATTACGGCATTACTTCTGAACAAGAAAGTGTTATAAGACGTGGTGTTCGTGTTCAAGTCCCGGTAAGAAATCGATTGCAACCAGGATATGTCGTTCATACCAAAGAAACGTCAGCTTATCCCAAGGTTTTGCCAATCGCACATGTGGTTTCCGATCATGAGCACATTTCCAAAGAGCTCTTTGAGTTAGCGCTTTGGATGTCACGTTACTACTGCGCCTCGCTACGTCAAGTATTGAAAATCATGCTTCCTTCAAGCGTTCGCAAAGTCATCAATCATAAGCAGCAATTATTTGTGATGCGTGTAAAGACGCGCGAAGAGCTAAAACAGCTCTGTGAAAGCATACGAAATAAGCATAGCGCTCAAGCTGCCGTCCTCGATGTTATGCTCAAGGTCACAAAAGGCATCCTGCTGTCTGAACTCCTTGAAATAACGCAAGGATCGCGAAGTCCTGTTGACACTTTAGTGAAGGGAGGATATTTAGCTGTCGACATCGTACGAGTGGACAGGTCGCCTTTAGTCAATGAAGACTATTTTCAGACCAAGCCCAAGGCTTTAAACAGCGATCAAGCCGAGGCTTTAGGAAAAATTGAAAAAAGCTTAAATGAAGGTGTTTTTGAATCCCACCTTATCTATGGCGTTACAGGCAGCGGCAAAACAGAAGTCTATTTGCAAGCTATCGAAAAAGCTTTAAAGCTTGGGAAAGGCACAA
>JABDEI010000072.1:0-66 GCA_013287145.1 Chlamydiota bacterium | reverse complement strand
TTTCTTTAACAGCTCAAACGATAGAACGGTTTCGCAGCCGCTTTGAAGGCAATATTGCTATTTTGC
>JABDEI010000071.1:2082-12231 GCA_013287145.1 Chlamydiota bacterium | reverse complement strand
GGAGATATTCGCCATATTGTCGAAATCGACGCAAGACCTAGCGACTGCATCATCTTGGCTTTAATGAACAATGTGCCTGTTTACTGCACTGTTGAAGTGCTTGAAAAAACCATTCCGATAGAAGAAAATTAGGAGTCAGTAGTCGGTAGCCAGTAGGAATTCAGAAGCCAGAATCCAGAATCCAGAATGAACTACAGAAAAATCCAAAAGCCCAAATATCAAGAAAATCCATAACTAGTTAATCCATAACTAGTCGCCCGTAGGAATCCAGAAGCCAGAATCCAGAATTCAGAATGAGCTGCTAGTAGTCAGTAGCCAGTAGTCAGTAGGAATACAGAAGCCAGAATCCAGAATAGTGTTGCATAAATTTATTCCCCATCGGGGAAACGTGGTTCCGATTTTAACCCGAGATATATGCAAATCTGAATTCTGAATTTCTACCGACTACTAGTTCTTGATATTTGAACTTTGGATTTTTCTGTAATTCATTCTGAATTCTGGATTCTGGATTCTGAATTCCTACCGACTACTGGCTACTAGCTACCGACTACCTGCCGCTGACTTAATACTTGATATTAAAGTTGTTGCGTGCAAGAGCCAGGATAGAATCCACAGCTTCTTCAGCATCATCGCCGATGGCTTCAACGCTTATGCGAGCTCCTTTCGCTGCAGCTAACATCAGGATGCCTAATAAAGATTTTGCATTAGCTGCATTTTTGTGATGAGAGAGCCGAACTTCTGATTTGAATGAGGTGACGCATTTGACAAGTTCGGTCGAAGGACGTGTATGCAAACCTCGGTCATTGCGAACAACGAACACGCCTTTGGCGACCTTTGATTTCGCGGCTGTATTTAGCATAGTATTAGTCCTCAGCAACTTATTATTATTATTTTAATACTTAAGAAGAGCAACATCGCAACTCAACAGATACACGTTTGATTTATTGCTGGCAATGGATTTATACCGAACGTGACTCAAAATATTCTCCTTGAGTAATTTTGAATCTCCCAAGTAGGATTATTCCGATCACAATATAAAATGATAGGTAAGCCATGGCAAAAGAACGCAGCGAAGTCGTGCAAGAAGATCGATGGAATGTAGAAGCCTTATACCCCAACTTTGACGCATGGCAAAAAGCTTACGATAAGATAAGCCGCGAAGGAAAGCAGCCGCATTGGCCCGAAATCGCTGCCTTTCGAGGCAAACTGCAAGATGGCCCTGATACTTTAAAATCCGCTTTAGAACTTGTTTTTTCCCTAGATCGCGAGCTTTCCAAAATTTATACATACGCTCATTTACGCCATGATGAAGAACTCACTAATGATCAATCCAAGGTAGCTTACAATCGCGTTTTAGGACTTTTGCATGAATTCCAGCAAGAAGTCTCATGGTTTGAGCCGGAACTTCTAGCCCTTTCCGATGCCACTATCCAAAACTACCTTTCCTCCCCTGTTCTGGCCGATTATCGATTCCACCTTGAAAAAATCGTCCGAATCAAAGCTCACACTCTCTCTTCAGAAAAAGAAGAGCTTTTAGCATTAGCCGGCAAAGCGCTGCAGACAAGCCATAAAGCTTTTTCTGCTATCAATGATGCCGATTTTAAATTTGGCATGGTCTTGGACGGGCATGGGAGTGAGCATGAAATGACGCATGGCACCTACGGCCTCTTCAATCGCTCTCAGGATCGCGTGCTTCGAAAAAATGCTTTTAAAAAAATGCATGGCAAATTTGCCAAATATGAGAATACCTTAGCCGAACTTTTGAATGGCCAAGTGCAAGCCCATCTTCTAAATGCACGTGCTCGCAAATACCCTTCTTGCTTAGAAGCAGCCCTATTTCCTAAAAATGTCGATGTAGCTGTCTATCACGCCTTAATTCAAGCTGTTCATGAAAACATGGGTGCCTTGCATAACTACGTAGAGCTGCGCAAAAAGATTCTAGGCTTAGATTCACTCCACCTTTACGATTTGTACGTCCCCCTCACTGCCGACGTCGACATCAAGATGTCATATCCTGAAGCCTTCGATGCAGTGATTGAATCGTCAGCCCCCCTTGGCGCTGAGTATCAAAATCTATTGCGACATGGACTAAAAAGCGACCGCTGGGTCGATCGCTACGAAAACAAAAACAAGCGCTCAGGAGCCTATTCTAGCGGATGCTACGACAGCATGCCTTATATTCTAATGAATTATAAAGGATTGCTTCGCGACGTCTTTACATTAGCTCATGAGGCCGGCCACAGCATGCACAGCCTGCTTAGCCATAAAACACAGCCTTATCATTATGGCGACTACCCCATTTTTCTTGCTGAAGTAGCGTCGACTTTTAATGAAGATCTTCTCACGCGGCTTTTGCTTGAACGTGCTAAAAGCAAAGAAGAGAAAATTTTCCTTATCAATCAAAAGATCGAAGACATCCGCACGACATTTTTCCGCCAAGTGATGTTTGCAGAATTTGAATTGATGATTCACGAAAAAGCCGAAAACAATATTCCGCTTACGCCGACGCTCTTAAAGGATCTTTATCGCGACCTCAATGCACGCTATTTTGGCAACTCAGTCTTTCTTGATCCCGAATCCGATATGGAGTGGGCGCGCATCCCTCACTTTTATTATAATTTTTATGTCTATCAGTATGCCACGGGAATTAGCGCAGCTCTAGCGCTCGCTGACAACGTCGTAAAAGGCGGCAAAACAGAAAGAGAAGCCTATCTTAATTTTCTAAAAAGCGGGTCAAGCCGCTATCCCATCGATATCCTTCAAAGGGCAGGAGTAGACATGCGCACGGCACAGCCTGTTCAAGCGACGATTGCTAAATTTAACGCCTTAGTTAAGGAGCTAGAACAACTGTTTGTACCTGAGACAAAAAACCTCCAAAAGACAATTCTTAGCAGTTAAGGGAAATCAGTGCTAAATTCCACTTGCGAAAATTCCCCCTATTGGGCTATTTTCTTTATTTCAAATGAATGCCCCACAAGTAATCAAAAAGGAAAGAATTTAATTTCATACGTTTAAATCCGAAAAAGACACATTAAACAAAAAAAATATCTTTAAAGAGGAGTCCCCTATGGCTACACAACAAATGGCTGCAAAGAAAGATAAACAAGAGCAAATCAACTTACGTCCACTAGGCAATCGCGTCCTCGTTCGCCGCCTTAAGCAAGAAGAAACTCTCAAAGGAGGCATCCTCTTGCCCGAAACAGCTAAGAAAAAACAAGAACAAGCTGAAGTTGTTGCTATCGGCACAGGCAAAAAAGACAAAAATGGCAACTTAATCCCCATCTCCGTCAAAGTTGGCGATATCATTTTAATGGAAAAATACTCCGGTCAGGAAGTTACCCTCAATGACCAAGAATATATCATCTTGAGAGCCGACGACTTGATTGCGATCGTGGAACAATAAAAATTAATTGAAACAGGCAAACACTAGAGGAGTTATCACCTATGGCTGCTAAAATAATCAAATTTAAAGAAGACGCACGTCAAAAAATTCTTAAGGGCGTTCGCACGCTTGCAGATGCAGTAAAAGTCACCCTAGGTCCAAAAGGACGCAATGTCGTCATCGACAAATCCTTTGGCACCCCGCACATCACCAAAGACGGTGTCACAGTGGCAAAGGAAATTGAACTCGAAGACAAATTCGAGAACATGGGCGCTCAAATGGTTAAAGAAGTCGCTAGCAAAACCGCTGATAAAGCAGGCGATGGCACAACAACTGCCACTGTTCTTGCCGAAGCCATTTACAGCGAAGGCTTGCGCAACATCGCCGCCGGAGCAAACCCTATCGACTTAAAGCGCGGCATGGAAAAAGCTCTCAAAACCGTCACTAAAGAGCTCGAAAAACGCAGCAAGAAAATCAAAGATAAGCATGAGATTGCACAAGTGGCTACCATCTCAGCAAACAACGACTCTGAAATCGGCGAGATCATTGCAAACGCCATGGAACGCGTCGGCAAAGACGGAACCATCACCGTTGAAGAAGCTAAAGGCTTTGAAACGACACTAGAAGTTGTCGAAGGGATGAATTTTGACCGCGGCTATCTATCGGCATATTTCATGACCAACCCTGAGACGCAAGAATGTCTCTTGGAAGATACCTACATTCTTATTCACGAAAAGAAAATTGCAGCTGTAAAAGAATTAATCCCCATTTTGCAAGCGGTAGCAGAAAGCGGCAAAGCCCTTCTGATCATCGCTGAAGATGTCGAAGGCGAAGCTTTGGCAACATTAGTTGTCAACCGTCTGCGCGCCGGATTAAAGATCTGTGCTGTAAAAGCCCCTGGCTTCGGCGACCGACGCAAAGCTATTTTAGAAGATATCGCCATCTTAACTGGCGGTCAAGTCATCAGCGAAGAGCTTGGTCTTAAGCTGGAAAACACCAAACTTGAGATGCTCGGCAAAGTCAAAAAAGCCGTCGTCGGCAAAGACGACACGACATTAGTCGAAGGCGCCGGCAACAAAACGAAAATCAAAGACCGCATTTCAGAGATACGACGTCAAATCGAAGACACTGAGTCCGATTATGACCGCGAAAAATTGCAAGAGCGTCTTGCTAAACTTTCCGGCGGCGTTGGAGTCATTCGCGTTGGAGCTGCTACAGAAGTGGAAATGAAAGAGAAAAAAGACCGCGTAGAAGATGCTCAGCATGCAACTGCTGCTGCTGTTGAAGAAGGCATTCTTCCTGGCGGCGGAGTCGCTTTTGTGCGCTGCATCCCAGCGGTCAATAAGCTTGCTGACTCCCTTGATGGCGACGAAAAAACCGGCGCAAAAATCATCGTTAGAGCATTGAGTTCGCCTTTGCGCCAGATCGTGGAAAACGCTGGCCAAGAAGGCTCGATTATTCTGCAGCAAGTTGAGAAGATGTCCGAAACAGAAGGCTATAACGCTCTCACCGGCGAATATGTCGACATGATTAAAGCAGGCATCCTCGACCCAACAAAAGTAGCACGATGCGCATTAGAAAATGCCGTATCAGTTGCTGCTATGCTTCTTACTACAGAAGCAATCGTTGCAGAAATTCCCGATGATAAAGCTGCTATGCCAGCAATGCCAGCCGGGATGGACTACTAAAAAGTAGTTCTAGCGCAAGCTAAAATGGTGCATAAGGGAAGCGGATGCTAAAAGCATCGCTTCCCTTTTTTTTGCTTATTGCGATGGATAATGATTCATTTTCCAGCCTGATGTTGGCAGGCATTCCACCAAAGAAGCATTGGGAATTTGGCGAAGGAAAGGAAGGCCTTTCTGCAGCATTATTTTAACAACCCTTCTTAATTTTCTTGAAAAAGGATCTGATATTCCGGATGCTCAACGTCATCGACATCTAGATTTGTGCGTTCGAGGATAGCACTCCAACTGGGGTTTTGAGCATTTCGCACTTCTAAGTCCAAGTTTTCAAAAAAAGCATTAGTATATAATCCGCCATAGCGCGTTCCCCAGGAAAACTCTCCGTATTTAGAACTGGAAATGATCAATGTGCCTTGATGACTAAGAAACAGAGTTTCATAGTTAAAGCGCTCACGCGCTTCGTAGGAAAGGTGGGCCATTGGCTTCAATGCCCGTGAAACCCCGACTTCAGGAATGTAGCCATCTAAGATGATATTATTGCAGCAATCAGAAAGTGAAATAAAAAGACGCGGATGCTTATTAGTGATTTTTTCCGTCAAAGCGTAAAAATCGACCCCGCGATTTTGCCTTGAAAAGTAGAGTGTAGGCCAAGGGTTCTCTGAACTCTTTGACTCAGTTCTATAGCCATGTCCCGAATAATAAAAAATAACGACGTCTTCAGGATTTATTGTCATCTGCTCTATGACTGTAAAAAGTGAGTTTGATGTTAACGAAGTCCCATCAAAAATGGTTTCATTCAACTCAAGGCCGGTGAAGTACGAAATTGTTTTTATTCTGTTTTTTAAAGTGTATAGATCAGCTCGCACAGATTGCTCAATACCAGGAGCTAGTGTATCGCAAACGATGATGGCGTGCAGATTAGCCGCCCAAGAATATGTTGGAAATATGAAGAGCGCCAAAAAAAACAATGCGTTAATGGCTAGTTTGCGTAAATGATCCAATTTCACAAAAAACACCTTATTCATGGTTAAGATTTAATCCTTGAATGAACTGCTCCCAAGGCTTTTGAACAGCCTCAAAATCTATGATAACGCTTTTATCCCTAATGATAAACTTAATTTGCTGACATGACGTTCCAACCAACACCACCAATGGAGCATTATCTGAAAACAAGAAAGCCGCATTTGGCATAAAGACACAGCGCTTGTGCTTGTCCAAAACGTATCCTTTTTGATCAAGAAGAAGGCTTTGCAAATGTTGAATTTGGGTAGATGTTAGCTTTTGTTGATGGCCTTTCATCCTGTATCCTCTGACGCTTTGAAGATCAGGTTCAACAGCAATGGCTTCGACTTGAGCAGGATTTAAAATCTGCCTTGTGACATCTTCTCCAAGAACATCTTTCATTTTTTGACCATTTGTTTCTTGGGAGCAGCCAAAAAGAAGAATGCAAAAAGGAATAATGCCCAAAAAAATCTGCATACTAAAATTATTTCTCATAAAAATTCATTTGTGAGTTTAATAAAAGAGAAATTTTAGAAACTTAGTTTATTAAAGGCAATCACAAATTCGCAATGGGTCTTTGCCGATTTTTTTTGAGTTATTTCCCAGCAAAAAAGTTTGCATTTAAATCGATTCTTCCATAAGATAAACGCTTTCTATTCCGGATTAGCTCAGCGGTAGAGCAGTGGACTGTTAATCCATTGGTCGTAGGTTCGAATCCTACATCCGGAGATTCCCCTCTAAGCAGTTCCCAATCTCAATAATTACGCAATGCAAATGCCTTTCCGTGAACCCATATTTGAAAATGTCAGAATGTCAGGCCTGATACCAATAATCAGACCTGACACCAATAATTATCTCCCTCTTGCCGATACCGCTCTTATTATAGACAATTCGATCGCTGAATTAAACAAGATTATTGCTAGGAAAGATGTAGCAAACGGCTTAAAAATTGAAGAAACAAGCATTTGGAAAGAAATCGAAAGGATAGCACATGGCACACAAGCATAAGAAAGATATCAACGAAATCTTGTTAGAAGCACATCAAAAGGGTGTGGAACAGGCAATTGATCTTTCCATTCGCACAGGAATACCCCTTGTAATAGAAAAGGATGGAGTGATCAGAGAAATTAAACCGAAATATAAATATGTCCGAGTTCCGATCAGGGCAAATAAGGCTAAGCAATCACATAAGTAAATAAAATAGTTTAAGAAACACTCCGGAAATAGCGACAGCCAAAAAAGACAACACTTATTCAAAAAAATCCTTTTTCCAACTTCGCTGTAACAAAGCACAAAAATATGTAATAACCAGTAAACACGCTTAAGAAAAGGTGCATTAAAATGTATTCCATGATGAAAGAGGAAGGGCCATATGACAGTGAAAATTACGGCAAACTTCTTGTCAAGCTACCCAATTTGGACTAACCCTCATACGATGGATATAGAAAGCTTCAAGAAATTAGATCCTACCATTCAGATGTCTATGATCATTGCCATGTATATTCGAAATGAAATGGACGATTTTCATTCAGAGCACCTTTCCGATAAGCAAATGAGAGAACTCAATCCCATCATCCGCCAAGCCACATACAATATATTGAAATATTTAAAGCTCGCTTCTAGCAATGAAAGTAGTAATGAAAAAGTCGTCGCACAAGACATTATCAATTTTCAAATACAATCGATACCCGATTACTGGGAACTTCCTTCTGATGAGGCTACCAGAAAAGATGCATAAATGATGCACTTCGAACCAATATCAAATGCCAGGATGTCAGGCTTGACCACAATCATCGGGCTTGCAAGTTTGCAAGTTAGGATTTCATCTTGTATACTTGCAAAATAAAAATCTGACCCGAGCACCTATCTCTTCAACTTGCAAACTTGCAGGCCTGACACCCATCATAAAGTTTAAGTCTCATTCCTTTTAGTATTATCTTCAAGCATGCTGCATTTTAGAAATCGTACGCTTATGGTGAGTCATTTTGAGTTTAGCTGGCGTGTGAGATTTTCTTTGTCTCTTTTCGAGAACGATATCATAACCTAAAGCTTCCACAATATTCGAGAACGATCTGAATGTGAGATTATCCTTCTTGCCTGTTCGTAAGTCTTGAATAAGCGAAGGAGAAACTCCAGCTTCTTTTGCAAGTCTTCTAATTGAAATGTGATCCTCTTCCATGACTGCCAAAAGAAGCTCAGAGAGAATAAACTCTTGATATCGTTTTTCTAAATCCTTTTCAAATTCTGGGTCTTCATTGATAAGCCTCTCATATGTAGATGTAAAATCTTTTTTTTCTTTATCCATAATACACACCTTCCTCAACTCTAGCTTTATAATCCTTTTGATAACTTAACGCCTTTTTCTTCTCTGTCAGGGATAATTTATCCTGCTTTTTTTCAAAGGCATTGGTAATGATGATTTTCTTACCTGAATAGAAAAAGCATAAAAACCGATCTGGTTTAGGTTTGAATGCATAAATGCTGTCGCCCTCATGCCTAAACTTGGTAATATTCAAGATTTTTCCTATCTTGGCCATTGTCATAAATAGCTCAAAGGCTTCAAGCTTTCTTTCGCGATCTAGATCATCAAAATAAGCTTTAGCTGGACTTTTCCCTCGGTCATTAAAGTACCACTCAATTGTGAATTCCGATCCCTGGTAAACGATAAATTCTTTGCTCATTCCCACTCTCAGCTTTGATTTTATTGTACCTAAAACAAATATTAAACGCAACCATATTCAGGTACACTCTCCATGAAGGGGAAATCTTCAATCTGTTGTCATTTCTTGGGCACACTTTTGGCACACTTGCTCTCAACAATTGCCAATTTTTGACAAAATGTCTCAACAATCACATTTCTCTTAACATCTTAATGTTCTTGCTGTTATTATTTGGGACGTGTTGTGGCCAGTGGGGATGCTTAAGACTGTTAATCCATTGGTCGTAGGTTCGAATCCTACATCCGGAGATTCCCCTCTAAGCAGTTCCCATTCTCAATAATTACGCAATGCAAATGCCTTTCCGTGAACCCATATTTGAAAATGTCAGAATGTCAGGCCTGATACCAATAATCAGACCTGACACCAATAATTATCTCCCTCTTGCCGATACCGCTCTTATTATAGACAATTCGATCGCTGAATTAAACAAGATTATTGCTAGGAAAGATGTAGCAAACGGCTTAAAAATTGAAGAAACAAGCATTTGGAAAGAAATCGAAAGGATAGCACATGGCACACAAGCATAAGAAAGATATCAACGAAATCTTGTTAGAAGCACATCAAAAGGGTGTGGAACAGGCAATTGATCTTTCCATTCGCACAGGAATACCCCTTGTAATAGAAAAGGATGGAGTGATCAGAGAAATTAAACCGAAATATAAATATGTCCGAGTTCCGATCAGGGCAAATAAGGCTAAGCAATCACATAAGTAAATAAAATAGTTTAAGAAACACTCCGGAAATAGCGACAGCCAAAAAAGACAACACTTATTCAAAAAAATCCTTTTTCCAACTTCGCTGTAACAAAGCACAAAAATATGTAATAACCAGTAAACACGCTTAAGAAAAGGTGCATTAAAATGTATTCCATGATGAAAGAGGAAGGGCCATATGACAGTGAAAATTACGGCAAACTTCTTGTCAAGCTACCCAATTTGGACTAACCCTCATACGATGGATATAGAAAGCTTCAAGAAATTAGATCCTACCATTCAGATGTCTATGATCATTGCCATGTATATTCGAAATGAAATGGACGATTTTCATTCAGAGCACCTTTCCGATAAGCAAATGAGAGAACTCAATCCCATCATCCGCCAAGCCACATACAATATATTGAAATATTTAAAGCTCGCTTCTAGCAATGAAAGTAGTAATGAAAAAGTCGTCGCACAAGACATTATCAATTTTCAAATACAATCGATACCCGATTACTGGGAACTTCCTTCTGATGAGGCTACCAGAAAAGATGCATAAATGATGCACTTCGAACCAATATCAAATGCCAGGATGTCAGGCTTGACCACAATCATCGGGCTTGCAAGTTTGCAAGTTAGGATTTCATCTTGTATACTTGCAAAAT
>JABDEI010000071.1:0-1982 GCA_013287145.1 Chlamydiota bacterium | reverse complement strand
CGAACCAATATCAAATGCCAGGATGTCAGGCTTGACCACAATCATCGGGCTTGCAAGTTTGCAAGTTAGGATTTCATCTTGTATACTTGCAAAATCTGACCCGAGCACCTATCTCTTCAACTTGCAAACTTGCAGGCCTGACACCCATCATTTGAAAATAAAAATCATCTCACTTGCCAGATTATTAGATCAAGTATTCATAATTATTATTATGTATTAAATTTGTTGTAGCTAATTTTTAAGACAGAAAAATATATTTTCATTAAACGCTTTAAGGATGTAATCAACTTCCCTTTCACTGGTAAATAGCCTTATTGTAATCACTGAGTATAAAACAAGGTGTTTATTATTAATTATTTAAATATATTAACCAACCGTGAACATGTACGAAATAATGGCGAAATATGGTCAAGATGGAGAACGCCAAAACAGGGATAATATTGTACTTATTACAATTCTAGCATCTTATCTGAGCAGATGCGTCGGAATCGCCCCCGACATGGACGGAATATTTTAAAACGAATAGAAAAAAATGAGTTATTGATTATATGGAAAATATGTGGTAAAATGAAGGAAAGGATGTGGTTTAAGGAGATTGTTTATGAGTGCAGTAAGTCATGATATTTTTGCGAACATACCAAAGAAGGACTATCTCTCTCTTCTTGATAAGGGTGAAGCTCGTGCATCCAAAGTTATTGAATTCGTCGAATTCAGAAAGGATGATGTTGCAAAAGCAATTGGTCTTCCGTCTAGTTCTGTTCGTTATGACGATCGAATGCCTCAAATCCTTAAAGATAGGCTGAGGGAATGGGCAAATTTGTTTAATTTGGTTGCACAATTCTTTGAAGGAGATGCTATAAAAACAGCCCTCTGGTTTAAAACAACAAATCCAATGCTAGGTGATATTTCGCCTCGTGATATGATACGTTATGGCCGTTATCAGAAGTTGCTCAAATTCATTCTCAACGCTCTTTCTGAAAATCAACATTAGAATTCTTCAACATGACTAGTCGTGAACGTGACAAACCCCCGCTTTTATTACTCGACTCTTTCTCTATAAAAGACCTGGGTAGATGGGAGGCGCAAAAAGAGAAGATTCTTAGATATCATTGGGATCTCTATAGCGCTCTTGCCTATGAAAGGCGTAAAATTGCTGACCAATTGCGTACAGCCCTTCTAGAAGCTGCCATCAGACCTTATGAATTCGAGGGATGGCAAAGACAGGTAAGATATAAATATTCTCTCACTCCACTTTCTCCAAAAGGAAGTTTGATTGAACCCGGCGGTCGTTTTAATATCCCTAACATGAATCTTGATCAAATTCCTCCATTTCCAGCGCTTTATATTGCTGAGGACAAAGAAACGACCCTTCAAGAGGCCGGACAGCGAAATAATTGTTCTGAAGGTCTCTCTTCGTTAGATTTAGCATTAATAAGAAAAGATTCTATCAGCATTGTTGCTGTGAAGGGAAAGTTGGGATCTGTTATTGACTTACACCACCCTAACAATCTAAAGTCTTTTCTGAGCTTGATTAAGGGGTTCTCTATACCAAAACGAATCTTTCAAGCTGCAAAAAAATTAAATTTAGCCCCTCCTAACACAGTGAAAGATCTCGATACACTACTCGTCACTTTATTGGAACCTAACTGGCGAGCTATGTGCATGCAATTAGACATCCCCGCGAATTGTCAGATCTTTGGTCAGCTAGTAACAAACGCAGGGATCGAAGGAATTCTCTACCCTTCAAAATTCACTGGAAAGAGATGCTTGGCAATCTATCCTCAAAACTTCGATTCCGAGTCTTTTATTGACGTAGAAGGAGACACACCTGTAGGTACGATTTCTAGATTAGATGTAAATAGCTGGTCTTCACTAAAGACAACTTTCTAACCCCTTGGGACATCAAATAATCGCGATATATTCCGTTAAAAATGCCGGAATATTGCCGTAATCGGCAATTTCCGGAGCTTGAATTAAATCGA
>JABDEI010000070.1 GCA_013287145.1 Chlamydiota bacterium | reverse complement strand
ATACCTGCATCGCTTTCTTTTGCAAAAAGAGTCAAAATATGGGCTTAGCGAAGAAAAATGGAAAGACATGCTAGATCGTATATCTCAAGCCTTGAAATTGAGTTCTTCGAAAAATTTCGTCGAAGATGCCCGCAAGGAATTAGAAAAAGCGGCAACTACACAACAACGAGTCTTCATGGCTGGAGGATGGAGAGGCAAGCCGGTAGGTCATGCAGTTTATTACGAGATCATTCCTAATCCTCCCATTGGCGGTGTTTCACAAACAGCTTCTGTGCGCTTTTATCAACTAGGGCAAGGCAGCGACGAACATTTAGGATTTCTTGTTGGCAATAAGCTTAAAAGGCAGCCCTATTATGAAATTCAAGACGTCGCATTTGATAAGCTTCTGCATGGCAATTTTTTAGAAGTTATCGATGAGATGAAGACCTATGCTGATAATCCCGAAACATCTGAAAATACGCAATATGGCCCTGACGATCTCTACCGCAAGCTTCATAAGTTAGTAGGAGGCAAGTTAGTAATTCCAGAGGACAATCAGGACGCCCTAGCCATGAGCACCCAGCGCGCGGGAACTTGTCCCTACCGTTCCCTCATGGGATGGGTTAATTCGGAACTGGGAAATCAATATAAGCTTTTCAAATGCGACATCCAATTGAAAAGCTTGCTCGATACTGTTTATGGCGATCCGCGTAGCACAAATGAGATCTCTCTTTTAGATTGGAATTTAGCAAATAAAAGCTTTGCGAAAGTATCGCGCCATTTAGATACCGCCTATAAAAATCAAGTGATCAGCAAAGAATACTTAAGGGATGCCCAAATCTATTTGACTCCTGTTAAAAGCTGGCTTAAAAGACATCAAAATGCCGTCTGCCGCGAAAAAATCAATGAAGCAGACGTTTTTAAAGATCCCTGCCCTTATACGCAAGCGCAAGGAGTCTTAACTGCCCCTTCTATTAAGAGCAATTTTTTGGTAAAGCAAGCCAATCCAAATGCTTCAATAGACCTGCCTGCAGCGCCTGAATGCCATGACATCGTGAGAGAATTTCAAGCAATCCGCTTTGATCAACCCGAAAATATCATCACTGAATGTCAAAAAACGTTGGAGCTGATGAAAAGAGCTTCACAAGCTCATGAATATGTCGCACTAGAAGAAGGCCTGCTGCAAATCATGAAAAATATTTCTATAGATACTACCCTTTGGAAAGATCTTGCTAAAGATGAAAAAAAGGCTTTAGAGGCTATTTCCCTCTTCGGAGAAATCTCGCAGCGCTTCTTTCAAAATAGCTTTATGACAGTTGGTGATGCAGTAGAAGTTAAGCCAATTTATGTCATCAGCAAACTGCTCTACATACAAAAAGAGCTTTTACCAATTGATGCAGCCTTGCCATTGATAGAGAACAGTTTTTTTGAACTGCACAATTGTTGTTCAGATCTTTTTTTTAGCGTTAACGATCAGCAAATTCAAGAAGAACTCATCGCAATGAAAAATAATGCGCATTATCGATCGAACCTTTCCTTCCATTATTGGCGTGAAAATGAACATAAAGATGAATTCATCTCTTTAAATAAAAACTCCTATTTTGATTTTTCCACGGAAAAGGCTCTTCCCTTTCTCAATCCATTGCTTAAAAATCACCATCCACAAGCATGGCAAAGAGTGATTTCCAACATTCCAAACTACAACAATCTTAACGACAATGACCGCGAAGCTTACATATATGCCTCCCCGGATCTGCCTGCTTGGATGAAAAGCTTGCGAGATACATCCAATAGCATGCTGTATCTGCTACATGAGCCCGTCGTGCATGCTAAAGGCGTCCAATTTGACTTAAAAGTTCAAACAAACCCAGATCCATCCAAACCTTGTAAAGTTTGGATGAATCTGCAAGGGCTGCCAAACACTCTTTTTTCTGATTATCCGGTTCAAAAAGAAATTAGGCTTCACCCAAAGGAGCATTTTAAACCTTGGCATCGCCCTATCAATAGTCCAGAAATCCAAACGCTTGTTAACTTTTTGCACAGCAAAGAGCTCAAAGAAAAAAAACTCATCACAACGAATGCGGCAGAGGTGTCGGTGAAAATGTCCAATGGTGATTTTCAAGAACTTGCCCATATTGTGTGCCGTGATAAACTCCAGGTTTTTGAAGCTATCGATTATTTCTCGAAACATTCAGCTAAATTGCAAGATCCTGATTATCAAGTCCTTTTGCAGATGCTCCTATTAAAACCTTATGCTTTAGATCCCGCGATAAAAGACAACTACGGCTCTCACTTAGCAGCGTTTATTTCCACACATTTTACTTATTTTAAAGACAAAGGCGATCTTGCCACCGCCGGTTTTTTACTTATGCTGGGGCGCAAGCTGCGAGAATTTAATCCTAACGAACCATTCTTTACTCAGATCGATAATCACGTGAAAGAACTTCTCAGTACCAGCAAAGATCCCTACATCCGCAGCGTTCTTTATCGCGAAGTTGCAGCATCCTTAAGTGCGCAAGAAAATGTTTCAGAAAGTGAAATGCAGAGTCTTTTAGAAGCTGCTGTTTATTTGCAAACGGTGCCCATACCTAAGAAGTTTGCCGATCCCATCACAGACAGCCTTGTACAAAGAGCCTTGCTTAAACATTCGCATTCCCTTCGCCAAGTACTCAAAAAAGGTCATGATGTCAATCAAGGCCTACTCAATGCTGTTGTGCAAGTGATTAAGCCCGGTGAAGGCATTAGAGAATGGAAAGTTGAAGAGCATCCAGGGAAATTTCCTGTCTTTTACACAACCGATGGCTCCTATGCTTTTTCACCTTTGGAAGCTAAGCTGATCAATCGCAAAGACCCCGATAGCGAATTGCCACTTGAGGTGATATCCTCGCCGCTATTTCAACGTCTTTTCCCAGGAATCAAACGCGCAGCTAGGCAAAGCGATGGAATCTACGCCCTTAAGGACAAACAAAATCGCGAAACCTTAGTGAAGATGGATGCTGAAGCAGATCAATTGATCATCGAGCAAAGAAGGGAAAACGGCTGGTGCCGGCTTTTAGGCAGTTCTGAACGCCTCTATTTAAAAAAAGAGGATAAAAAGACAAAAATCGTAAGCGCTTTTTTTGAGCGCTCGTTAGCCCAAAACTACGATGCCTGGCAATCTGTTGATAATCCCTTGGTGGTATCGATCTGCGACCCCGCCACTCAGCAAATTCTCTATCAAGCCAACTATAGCGACAATGGAAACCTATCTTCATTAAAACGGCTAGCAGATGGAGCTCTCTTGGGGAATCCTTCTACACATTGCATTAATTTTGAAGATCTATCTTATACCCAGTATTGGTATGATGATGCTGGAAAAGTGAAAGAGATTGCCCTGCCGCGCTTTAATTTGACTTTTCAGCCCGATCCAAGTGGACAAAAAGGTTTTATTTCGAAGGAATTTCCTGGATATAGTTTGCATCTTGGACAAGCTGTTCCCATGCTTGGATCTTTTAAACATTATTTACTTTTGCAAAAAGGATCAGAAAGAAAACTACTGATCCCCAAGCAGAAATTTGCCCCTCCCGAAAAATTAGAGGTTTTAGAAAGCCGCTGCGACATACAGCGCAATCTCGATATCGACAATACGGAATCACAATCCTACGCCCTTTATGACCTTAAAAAAGGCTTATTAGAGGAGCAATGGCTCAGCAACAGCTATGAAGACCGGCTTTATCTAGCCTATCTCCAAACGCTTTCTCAAAAATATCCAGAAGCAGCAGCCACATTGAAAAACATCGGAGAAAAGCGCGGAACTTACGATAAGGGCGAAATCGATGTTTTGGAGAGATTCCTAGTATTGGATCAAGTGACCGGTGATAAATCCGGTGATGCCATTGCCTTGCGCAATCAAGCCGGATACCTGCTTGCCAAAAACGCTTTAAGATATAATTGGCAAATCCCTAAAGATAGTCTCTCTGCCATCCGGGAAAATTACTTAAATTACCTTAGTCACTATCGTCAGGTTACGGTATTGAGCTTTGAGCCATACCAAGAACTAATACTTCTTAAACAACTTATTCAAAAAGAGTGGGATCCTATTTTATTCAACCGCTTGCAAGAGCTCGATCCCGGAGCTGCAGCAAAACTGCCGGCCGGACAAAAACAAAAACCAGCAGAAGAAAAAATCCCAGATCAAGCGCAAACTCCTCCTGTTGATATCAAAATGACCATTGAAAATAGAGTAGCTTACACTTATGATGATTTTAACATAAAATATAAGACCGAAAGGCGCCTGCTCACGCGTCCTTATTCCCATATCAAGGAGTTATTCAGTTACTACTTTAATGTTGCTTTGAAGGGTCCGAGCGGGGAAAAACGTTGGCTTGAAGACGCCATAACCTTTGCAACGGCTACTCGAGATCATTTTGTCGGGGATGAATTAGATCTCTTGCAACTCGTTTTAAAATATCCCAGCAACTTCAAAGAGTACAACCCGGGTGTCACTCATAAAAGGGATTGGATAAAAGACACTGTCGCAGAGCTAAATGCTTTGCCTAAAGATGCTCCTCAATCTTTGAAAAGAGCAAAACCTCCAATCTTACATAAAACGCCGCAAGGCTTTGCTTTGGGTCCTCCTTCGCATAAGCATGACATGCACGCCCCAGCCTTATCCTATGCGACATTGCCCGCACTCATTCAAGATCCTGCCGCCTTTTTCTTAGCCTCCGAAAAAGAAGAGAAAGCCGTCAGGCAAGCTGAGTTTGAGAATTTAAGCGCAAGTTTTGCTGAGCAAGGGGCAAAAAGCGATAATCCCCTGATCCAGCGCGAATATGAGCGTTTGCAAAAAAGCGCAGTGGCTTGCGCTGCAATAGAAACACCCCCCTACTATTCTGTCAAAGGAAACAATCAAGAAACACTGCAAAACTTAGAATCTCATTTGAATATAGGAAAACAGGACGCAGTCATTGAGCTCAACACTCTAGTGGATGAAATCATCAAGCTAGCCAATGCCGATGCTGAAGCGCCGGAAGATATTGCTACAAGGAAATTGCAGCTTTTCGGCGGGCGTTTGCGAAATATTGCACTCTCTGATGTGATCATAGCCTTTGGCCGGCGCGATGTGAATGCGTTGCTTAAGCTAAATCCCAACCTGACTCAGCCAAATCTTCAGGATTTATTTCAGAAAACAGGGGAATATTTAGAATTAAAAAGCCGTGAAAACCAACGGGAAAGATCTTTAGAAGCTTTGCAGGATTTTAAAAATCAAACCGATGCAGATCAACGTGCTGAACTCTTGCAAAAATTAGCCTCTGAATGCAGTAGCAAGCGCAGCTACGACACGCGCGAGCATCCCGCCTATCTCGTCTTTGAATATTATTCCAACCTCTTCATGCGCAAGGATCAATGTGAAAAACTAGAGGCATTCTTAAATAGCGGTGATTTAAATCCTGTCATGGAAATGATCATGGGTTCGGGAAAATCGAAGATATTGCTGCCCTTGCTTGGTTTGCTGCGAGCTGACGGAGAATCCATTTCCACCATCATTGTTCCGGAAGCGCTTTTTGAAAGCATTGCAAGCGACACCGAGCAAGTGTTGAGGGCTTTAGGGCAGCAGTTGCATTTTCTGCATTTTGATAGAAATACCGCATTGACAGTGCAATCCCTTGAAGCCATAGTCGGCGAACTCGAAAAAATCAAAGGGGATAAGGATAAGGAAACTTTAGGAGAATGTTTGATCGTGACGCAAAAAAGCATTCAGTCGCTTATCTTGAAATTCGTTGAAGCCAATATCGAACACAACTTAAAAGGTCCGGGAACGCCGCTACCACCCACGATACCTTTGATGCGCCAGATCCTGACACTTTTGAGCAGCAAAGCCAACCCCATCATTGATGAAGCCGATAGCGCTCTAAGCGTCCTTGTCGAAGTGTGTTATAGCGTTGGAAAACAAGAAAACCTCGACCCTTGGGAAATAGCCCTTACCTCCGAATTATTTGGCATCCTCTATGAAGATGAATCGATACGCAAATTAGCAAAGCTGGAATGCGATCCTTCCGCCAATTCCGATGCTCCTGTGCTTACAGAAAAGGTGTACATCGACAACATTCAAAAACCTTTAGCAGAGGCGTTTTTGGAGCGGTTAAAACATATCGAATTCGAACCTGCGGACAAGGCAAAACAAATTCGAACTTTTTTTAATCAGTTAAAAGACGCTGATAAAAATCTTGCTTTAGACTACATCTTAAGGTCTCCGGATAATAAAGAAGCTGCTCAACTCTATTTTGATAAACAAAGCGATGAGGTTCAGGATGTGCTTTCTTTGGCAGGACAACAAATTTCTGAGATGCTCAAACACACCTTAAAGCGCATCACCTCGCAAAATTTCGGCCTTGACCCATCGGAAATAGCTTCGATTCCCATTCCCTACAGCGCCGTTGGCAAACCCACCATAGGTTCGCAATTTGCCAATGAATATATCACCTCCAATTACACTTATCAAATTTATCGGAAACAAAAAATCAGACCCAAACTCCTAATCGAGCAAATCAAACGCCTGCAAGATCAGATGGCAGCAGAGCTTTTAGAAGCTGGCGAACAGACCCTCATGCAAAATACCAAAGCCTGGAAAACGTTTGAACACCTAAAAGGCAAATGCGATCTTCCTTTCGAAGAATTTACTTCAGAACAAATCGATGCTTTAGCAGACGATCTCAATCGCGATCCAAAACGCCTAAGGGAATTTGTCACCTATATCATCTTACCGCAGCTGCAGCTCTTTGAACAGAAGCTAAGCTGCAATTCGCTTAATCTCATAGATTTTTTTATAAAATCAAGTGGGTTTACCGGTACGCTTTGGAATAGCAAGAGCATGCATAGAAAGTTGCAAGCACGCCCTGATGAAGCCATCGATGCAAAAACAATAGGCATTCTTCGAAAAAATAGCCTTAATAGTGTTTATGTCATTAAAGCAGACAATACCCAATCGATGATCCGGCAATTGGATGAAAAAGGCATCGATTGCCATCTTATTGCCGATGCAGGCGGTTATTTTAAAGATGGCGATAATGCCACCATTGCTAAAGCGATAGCTCTTCAAAAACAGAAGTCGGTAGCCTATTACAATGCCAAAGGGGAACAAGTACTGACTGATGGCAAGGAAGAAATCCCCTTAAAGAATGCTACTATTCCTCCGAAGAATCGCTTAACATTCCTAGATGAAAGCCACACGACAGGGGCCGACATCAAGCAAGATGCTTTAGCCAAGGGCGTTGTCACCATTGGCCGTGAGATGCTTTTGCGCGACTTGCTGCAAAGTGTATGGCGCATGCGTTCTTTAGATAAATCGCAAAAAGTCACTTTTGTGATCTCTGAAGAAGTTCAAACGATCCTCATCCAATCCCTAAAACTATCTCCTACAGAGCCGATAAATTTTGATCATATCTTATCATTTTGCATTCACAATCAAGCGCTCAGACAAGGCAAAGATAATTTTACGGGATTGCGCATGGAATTAAAGAGCCTATCTCAGACGCTTCTTTTGCGCGCTAGTATGGATGAAAGCTTTTCTGAAGATGAATCCAAGGTCATTCTAAAGCTGCTCTCTACGGAATGGCAACGTTCGGCAAGGACTGCTCCACGAAACCGCTATGGCAAATTGCCAGGATTGGCAACAGATATCGAAGTCCTAAATCAAGAGAAAAAAGACGCATTTGATCGTTTGGAAGCCATATTTGCTGCTTGTCCGGCACTACAGAAAATTTCGAGCTTAGCATCCTGCAAGCAATCGATTGAAGAAGCTATTAGCAAAGTCTCGGGATATCTACCTAAAAAGATGGTGATAGGAAGCCCGGATGAAGATCAAGTGATGGAGCTTGAACAGGAGTCAGAACAGGAAACAGAGCTTGAGACACAGCAAGCCACAGAAAAGAAGAAGATTGATTTAGGAACCACAGGTCAATATTTTCAGAAACCGGCATTAGAGCAAATTGAAACTTTCCAATTTAAAAATGTGGGATTTCCCATTTTCGCGATGTCAGAATTATTTTCACAACAGCCGGATTTACAACCCTATGCTGATGCTTTTTCTGATCTTTATGTCTCGCTAAATCACCTCCAATGGCCTAAGGAAAATCCTTCTAGGAAAGACTTCAAATTGTTTGGGGCCCATCGAACCCCCCTTCATTATGTGGGTGTGGATGAAAATAAACGCGTTTTCTTAGCTTGCCAGGATGACATTACTGAGTATTATGTAAGGAATGTCAACTTTTTCCATCTGCGCCAGGGGCCCGTCCAATGTTCAGCGCAAAATCGCAAAGATCTTGAAAATTTTGCAAAAAAAGAGTGCCTAGATAAATTTGTTAAGGCGAAATTTTTAAGCGGAGAATCGCGTTTTTCGAAAAAAGAGCAAGAGATCCTGCGCAAGTGGCTGCAAACTTATGAGGCCAGCAAGCTAAAAAAACTCTATTTTGACCATATTATAAAAGATAACCCGAACAAAAAGTCTGCGTATTACACGACCGGCAACTTAAGCAAGGTCTTCGACGAAGCGAGCCAGGCAGCTGCTGCTTAGTTTTAGAATTAAAGGACGTAAGGGACCACAAGGACATAAAGGACTAAATCTTAAAGTCCTTTATGTCATTTTTGTCCCTTATGTCCTTTGAATTCCAAAAGTAACAGGGAGCAGATTATGAGTTTAAATATTTCAAGTCTTTTTAAACCAATTAATTGGGAAAATGAATCTTTAAACATAGAATCAAATCAAGTTAAGATCATCCAGAAAGAAGAAGACACAAGAACAGCGAGACAGGGAAAAATAGCGCATTTTCAAGCCGTAGAGCACCTTACAAGTAAGTTAAACACAGAGGGAAAGGTGCGCGAGGCGTTGGCAAATAAAAGCGGCGATCAAATTCAAATTTTCAAAAATAATTTAGAAAATTTGAGGATAACCGTTGAAGGAAAAGAAGAGAGTCAATTAAGTGAGTGCTTAGCAATTATCCAAACACTGAGTATTCAAACACTACCCAGTTCAAAAAGAGCGTTAGAAAGCGCTGATCCACAACCAACAAAGAAACCAAAGCCAGCTTCGCAATCCGAGGATCGAAAAGATCCAACTCAGGAAGAGTTAGATGTAATTTTGAGTAAAACAATTAAGGATTTGTTAGACAGGACTCAAACTTTTGATGCCCAAACAAAAAAGGATTTCAAAACGCTCTTCTCAAAAATGCAGGAATCACTATTGCGTATTCCCGAGAATGAGGAAGAAGATCTTCCAATAATTTTTACTCATATGATAACTGCAATGCTAGGCGTTTACGCAAATCTATCTGATGATTCTCTAATCAAAAAAATCTATACTGAAGACTCATTGAAAAAAGAATTTCGAGAAGCTTGGGTGCAATCAGAAAAAACTAAGGTCGAGATCACGATCGATGCCTTATTTACCTTTCTGAATCGAGTAAGTAATCACTTAAGATAGAATACATACTATTCTTTTGGCTTGTACCTATGCTTCTGTTACTCAAAAAGAGATCCCGCTACCGCGGGATTAGACTGCAAAAAGGATTGTTAATAATGAGCCTGAAAAAATAAATCTTACTGCCTTAATCCCCAAAAGGGGATCTTCTTTTTGTAGCCCGTAGTTCAGCGGCAAGCGTAACTACGGGTAAATTGATTAAAAAAGAAAAACTGCGGGTAGCAGTTCCTCTTTTTTAGCTTAAGGAGTAGGCAGGTTTCATGTATCCACACTCAAAAAACATTTTTTTTAAGTTGATTACATTGTTTGCACTCTGGACCCTTGTTTTTTTCCTTTTACTCCAAAAGTTATACCGAAACACATTCAAAATTTGGATTTTTGACTGCGCCAAAGCCTTTCGCGGTGTCCAAAACCAAATTTTGAATGTGTTTCGGTATACATCGCTAATCGCTTTAAATTATTTATAACAAAACACTTAAAAACATTTAATAAAAAAAATGCAGATTAATTAAAAAACCACTTATTCAATGGTTATATTATTTATAATTTAATAATTATATAATAATGAAAGAAGAGCTTGATAGAACAAGGAGGATGTTATGAGTGTGAATATGAATGTTTCAAATCTTCTTTTTTAGTTAACTTTGCTTGATCCGATTCGATAGTTAAATTTTGCTCATTCCAATTAACTTCTTTAAAAAGAAGAAGGCGGAGTGAAGGGACAACGTGGCAAATTGGCACATAGTGAGGTTGTCAGAAAACTTACGACCGATTTAAAAAATCCGAGAGTATTGAATGAAAGTTTTTTTGCTGGCAAAAGCGTTCAGCAAATCAATGCTTTCAAAAAAAACTTGAAAGAGTTGAAGGAAACCGTCGACGTCACTCAGGCAAGAGAATTGGATATTTGCTTAGCCACCATCGAAAAGCTCAATAGGCCTAAACAAGCAATGGAAAAGGCACCTGCACCTGAACCTTTTAAAGCTCCACCGAAAAGCGTTCCTCTTGAAGGGAAAAAGGTAGAACAACCAATCCTTAAACCAATCCAAGCTCAACCTAAAATTGAGCGAAGAGATGATCATGATAAATTAATCGCTGAATTTAAAGAGTTCAAAATATCCGGCCGGATCGCCTCGGCAATCCAAGCGGGATATCGCAAAGCTTTTAGCGCTATCGTCGACTCAAACGTGACGACCATCATTGCAGCTGTCATCCTAATCCAATTCGACTCAGGTCCAATTAAAGGATTTGCTGTTTCCTTAATCATCGGGATCATCTCTTCGATGTTTACAGCCCTTTTCGTGACGCGTTATTTCTTTGCAGGATGGGTGCAGAATCCCAAGCATAAGTCTCTGTCGATGGGGCAGTTTATCAGCAACACCAACATCGACTTCCTAGCCAAAACCAAGATCGCTGTGATCATTTCGCTGATCATCATGGTCATTGGCGGTTATGTCTTCTTGCAAGAGCGTAAAACCATTTTCGGCATGGATTTCACCGGTGGCTACTCCTTGACTGTTAACTTGGAGGAAAAGCCAGGCACACCTTCTTACCGTTTAGAGGCTATCAATGCTCTGCTTTCTCATGAGACAAGCCCCAATGACTTCCAAATCCGCGAACTAAGCAAGCCTAATCACTTGCGCATTCAGCTCGGAATGTCAATGGAGCAAAAGGGACATCCTTTCTATCAGCTTCCTGAACAGTTGACAGAAGGTAAGTTCGCTTATGACTATCAGCGCAATCCTCGTATTGTTTGGCTAGTCAACGCCCTTGGCGATGCAGGCTTGCATATTCAAAAGAGCGAGTTGACGAACCTAGACAAAAACTGGACGGTGATGAGTGGACAATTCTCTGAAACGATGCGCAATAACGCCCTCATCGGCTTAGGCATTGCTTTGCTGAGCATCCTGATCTACATCACCTTCAGGTTCGAGTTTAAGTATGCTCTCGGCGCTGTAGTCGGCCTTGTGCACGATGTCATCATCACTTTGGGTATCTTTGCCCTCTTCCATAAGCTTGGATTCCCTGTGCAGATCGACCTTCAAGTTGTCGGTGCTATCATGACAATCATCGGTTATTCGCTTAACGATACCATCATTGTCTTTGATAGAATCCGCGAAGATATCAAGATCATGCGCAAGATGAAATTCCATGACATCGTCAACCATGCGTTGAATGTGACGCTTAGCCGTACCATTATGACGTCAGGGACGACGCTGTTGGTCTTGCTAGCGCTTGTGCTGCTTGGCGGCCACTCGATCTTTGCATTCTCGCTCGTCATGACCATCGGCGTCGTCGTTGGAACGCTTTCATCCTTGTTTATCGCAGCTCCTGTGATGATCTACTTCCACGACAGAGAAGAAAAACAACATGAAGAAGCTATGGCTCTTAAGAAAGCTTAAGCCCATTAAAAAACCACCTGCTATGCCAATAGCAGGTGGTTTTTTTTTAACTTTCTTATTTTTCTTGTTGCAAGCGATTGGCCACACGCACTATAAAGTCCACGGTAGCACCCAAAATGATCTCCATAATTCTGTTCCCATCCAGATCCTCCTCGTTTTCAACGCCTGAAAACATTGTTTTTAACTGCAAAAGCGAGGGATTGATTACCTTATCCCAATCCTGTGCATTTTTGTATACTTTCTTGATCTGAGAATTAGAGTCTAACGCCAAAAAACTGGCTTGAAAATTTTTGCGCATATGTGCGGAAAATACTTTGATTGCAGCATTAACATCTAAATTTTCGACATCATTTTCAGGAGCATCTAATGTGGAAAACGCGCTGATTATCGTATTAGAGAGGGTTTGGAGATCTTCTTGTGCTTGCGGTTGAAGCTTTTGAATGGCTTTCTGCAATGCTTTCATTTGCTTTCCTTGGAGCAAATTCATGATCCCTTGTTCTTGCGTTCTTTCGGTGCTTGGAGGAGATCCTTCCATGGCAATCTTGAACCCCTCGTTGTCAGGGAAGACTTCTTTTTTCCTTGGCATTTTTTCT